>NZ_JALJRP010000001.1:26004-170136 GCF_024519715.1 Pseudomonas sp. Pse35
AAGCTCCCTCGCCACAATAACCGCGCTCTACAATAAAATCGCAGGCAATAAAAAACCGTGCCCGGATCACTCCGAAGCACGGTTTTTTTGCTGCGTCTTACTTGTTAACAGCGTCGGTCAGGCCTTTAGCCACAACCAGCTTGATAACTTTCTTGGCAGCGATTTCGATGGCAGCGCCAGTCGAAGGGTTACGGCCAGTACGGGCAGGACGCTCGGTCACTTTCAGTTTGCCAACGCCTGGCAGAGTGATTTCGCCGCCATTTTCCAGCTGATCAGCAACAACTTGGCTCAGTTGGTCCAGCAGAGCGCGCACGGTAGTTTTCGGTGCGTCTACTGCTTCAGCCAGGTCAGCGATCAGTTGGTCTTTAGTAATAGCCATTGTGGTGTTCCTTCCCTATCAAATTCATATGGATTGCAGAGTGCAGTGTCAGCCGTCGAGCCCGACCGTCATGGCCTGGCATCCCCGGCCATAACCACGGAGATCGGGGTTATAGATGCTTGAAACGGGGATTGGTTCGACCTGACAAATGCTGAATGCACGCTTAACGCCGAGACTTGGCGTAAGACGGGGCAAAACTAGCACAGAGACGGGGAAATATCCGCCTCAACATACCCATTTGGTCAGCTTTATCGCTCTAAACCGTGAAAAAAAGGCATATGGCCAGTGGGAGGGCGTGCAAAATGCCGTTCGGGGCACGTCTTGACCAATGGGTGCGGTACACTGGGCGACTTTTCGGGGAGGCCAACCGCTCCCCTTCAACCAGCCGAGAAGCCTATGCCGATCCGTCATTGCATCGTCCACCTGATCGACAAAAAACCCGACGGCACACCCGCAGTTCTTCACGCCCGCGACTCGGAGCTGTCCGAGTCCGCCGCCATCGAGAACATGCTTGCCGACCTCAACGAGAGCTACAACGCCAAACAAGGCAAGGCCTGGGGTTTCTTCCATGCCGAGTCCGGCGCGCACCCGTTCAGCGGTTGGTTGAAGGAATACTTTGACGGTGGCCAGGACTTCACCACCTTCAGCCGCACAGCGGTAGAGCACCTGCAAAAGCTGATGGAGGAATCCAACCTCTCCACCGGCGGCCATGTGCTGTTTGCCCATTACCAGCAAGGCATGACCGACTACCTGGCCATCGCCCTGCTGCACCACAGCGAAGGCGTGGCGGTGACCGACGAGCTGGACGTGACGCCCTCGCGCCACCTGGACCTGGGCCAGTTGCACCTGGCGGCGCGTATCAACGTCTCCGAGTGGCAGAACAACAAGCAGTCCAAGCAGTACATCTCCTTTATCAAGGGTAAGAACGGCAAGAAGGTCTCGGAGTACTTCCGCGACTTTATCGGCTGCCAGGAAGGCGTCGACGGCCCGGGCGAAACCCGCACCCTGCTCAAGGCGTTCAGTGACTTCGTCGAGAGCGAAGACCTGCCCGACGAGTCCGCCCGCGAGAAAACCAAGACCCTGGTGGACTACGCCAGCAGCCAGGCCAAGCTCGGCGAACCCATGGGCCTGGAAGAGCTCTCGGGCCTGATCGATGAAGACCGGCCAAAAGCCTTCTACGACCATATCCGCAACAAGGATTACGGCCTGTCGCCGGAGATTCCGGCCGACAAACGCACCCTCAACCAGTTCCGCCGCTTCACCGGGCGCGCCGAGGGCCTGTCCATCAGCTTTGAAGCGCACCTGCTGGGCGACAAGATCGAGTACGACGAAGCCGCCGGCACCTTGATCATCAAGGGCCTGCCGACCCAACTGACCGACCAGCTCAAGCGCCGTAACTGATGCTGGGCGGGGTGCTCAAGAAAGTCCTGCTGGTATTGCTGGTGGTGGTTGCGATCCAGAACTGGGGCAAGGTGGAGCGGCTGTTCAACCCGTCCCAGGTGGCGCCCGAGCGCGTACGTGCCTCTGCGCGGGTGGTGCTCTATGCCACCGAGTGGTGTGGGTACTGCAAGCAGATCCGGCGTTTTCTGGACCAGAAGGGTATCCCGTACCAAGCCGTCGATATCGAAAAGGATGCCAAGGCGCGCAAGGCGTATGAGGCGCTGGGCGGTGGCGGGATTCCGTTTGTGGACGTGAACGGCACCTTGATTCGCGACTACAACCCCGAAGCAATCATGGCCGCCCTGAAGTAACACCCAATCAAATGTAGGAGCTGGCTTGCCTGCGATGGCGGTGTAACAGGTTCAATACCTGTGACTGACACACCGCTATCGCAGGCAAGCCAGCTCCCACACAAGTCTGCTCTGCGCATCGAGCTCTGGGGTGTGATTTAAAATTGGCCTCCAGCGACACCATCGCCGAGCGTGTCGAGCTGAGGTATTTCTTGCCTGACAGATTCAGCAGCGAAAACCCCAACGCAGCCCTAGCGCAGCACAATCATGCGGCCCAACAGGCTGTGCTGTTCAAAACCCAGCACCGCTTGCAAGGCGTTCAAGACCGCTACAGGGTCCTGGCTCGGAAAGCTGCCGCTGACGCGTTTGGCGGCCATGTCCTCGTTAAGCAGAAGAATTCGACCGGGGTAATAACGCCTCAGGTCCTCGACCACATCGGCCAGGGGGGCCTTGTAGTAGTTGAGCCAACCCTCGCGCCAGGCCAGGCGTGAGGCGCTGTCGACCCCATGCAAAGGGTCGGCAATACCATCGGCGTAGGCCACTTGCTGGCCTGCTGTCAGCACCTGTTGCTGGCCCTGTTTGGAGGGCGTCACGCCCACACGGCCGGACAGCACAGTGACCTCGGCGCCGTCAGGTTGCAGGCGCACTTCAAACTGAGTTCCCAGTACTCGCGTTTCACCGCCGCTCGCCTCCACCACGAAGGGTTGGCCGGTGTGGGTCACGCTGAAAAAACCTGCACCACGGCGCAATTGGATGTGCCGTTCGCCCTGGCTGAAATCCACGGCGATGGCGCTGTCGGCGTCGAGGGTGACCTTGGATTGATCGGCCAGGGTGAAGGTCTTCACCTCCCCCGGCGCCGTCACATAATCGGCGCCCCACTCATCGACCCAGCGTGACGGCTGCCAACCGACGCCCATCGACACCATCAGCAGCAAGCAGGCGGCGACGGCCAAGGCACCAGACCAACGCGCTACCCGGGAGCGTTTGGAGGCGTTGATCGTGTTGAGGTAGCCCTGCAACGCGAGCGCGTCCTCGTCGGCCAGCTGGCGCGCCGGTACTTCGCTTAATTCCCAGAGCACCTGGGCTTGGGAGTATGCCTCGACGTGTGCGGGATCTGCGCGTAACCAGCGGCTGAACGTGGCCTGGTCGCCGCTGCTGGGCTGGTCATGCAGCAGGCACAACCAATCGAGCGCGGCCTGTTCCTGGGCGGGCGTGGGCGTGACGTTCACGGGGCGTTCCCTGGCGTGCGTGGAGGCGATGGTTCGCGAAGGCTGGCCTTGCAGGCTTCGAGGGCGCGCATCATATGTTTTTCCACGGCGCTTTGGGACAGGCCCATGGCCTTGGCAATTTCGGTGTACTTGCGCCCGTGGATGCGGTTAAGCAGGAAAATCTGGCGGGTGCGCTCGGGCAAGCTGCGCAAGGCGGCTTCCACATGACGCAGATCATTGCCCGCCTCCAGCGCTGCCTGGGGTTCGCAGCCTTGGTGGTCGGATTGTTCCGGTAGCCAGCCTTCGCTGCTGCGCGCCCGTGCGCTTTCGCTGCGCAGGTGGTCGATGGCGATGTTGCCGGCGCAGCGCAGCAGGTAGGTGCTCAGCTCTTCGACCTGCACCAGCGGGCGACGCCAGAAGCGCAGGAACAGATCCTGCACCAGGTCGGCTGCCGTGGCGCGGCAACCCACACGGCGGCTGACCAACGCCTCCATTTGCGAGCGCTGGGACAAAAACACCTGCAGGAAATGCGCGCGTCCACCCGCTGCATCCGGGTGCGGAGTGTCCTGAGAAGATTGCGGTGGTTGGGTCCTCATGGCCGGCTCAAGAGAGGGCGAACGCCGCAACAGGGCTGGCCAGAAGAGCGAGCCCCGCGAGGATCAAGGCCAGCCTCGGCCGATACGGCAACAGCAACACCAGTAGCAAGGCGCTGAGCATCAACACCGCGCACCACTCCACCAGGCCCTGACTCCAACCGGCGCCCAGCACCGACGGCCAGATCGACACGCCCAGCAGCAACCAACCGCCCACCCGCAACCCCAAGCGCCGAATGGGCGTGGGTTTGCTGTGCAGCAGTTCGCCGTGGTGACGGTCGGTGGACAAGCACAGTGCCATGAACCCGGCGTAGCACATCAAAAGCGCCAGAAGCATCAGTTGGCCTGCTGCTTGAGTGTTAACCCGCGGGCACGCTCGGCCTTGGGTAGCGGCGCGCTGCGGTGGTGCATCGTCCAGGCTGCCCAGGCGAGGAACACGCCACTCGCCAGGCAGGTGAGGTCGAAGCCGGCCATGGCCCAGTCGCCACTTGGCACGGAGACGCCCAAGTGGTGCGAGGTGGTGATGGCGTTAAGCAATGGAATGGCGGCAAACAATAGCGCGCCGAGGCTCAGTTGCTCCACCCAGCCCTGGCGACCGGGCCGCAGCAAAGCGTGCAACAGGCTCAGGCCCCAGGCGATAAAGAACGCCTGCACTTCCCAGTCCGAACGCTCAGTGAAGCTCACCGGCAGCAGGCGGTTGGCCCAGAAAAACGCTGCAATGGCGATCATCAATCCGGACATGCTGGCGATATTCAGCACCTCCACCAAACGCAGTTCAAAGGGCATCACCGAGGCCTTGGCGTGTTTGAGCTGACGTTTGCCCAGCCAGATCACCAAGCCTGTGCCGATCATCGCCGTGCCCGCCAGGCCGCAGATAAAGTACAGCCAGCGCAGCACCGGGCCGGCGAAATGGCCCATGTGCAAACCGTAGAAACTGCCACCAACGACCGCTGGCAACGATGGCTCGGCACTGGCCCGCAACAGCTCGCCAGTGGTGCCGCTAAACGACAACGTACTGCCCGACGCATGCACTACGCTGTCGGAGCCGGCGCGGAACACATTGACCGAGGCGTTGACATCGCCAGGGTTGTTGACCGCCACACGCCCTACATGACCACCTGCCCACTGCTCCCGCGCCTGCTGGTACATCGGCATCAACGGCAGCAGTTTGCCCGGCTGGCCGAGGGCCGGCGCATTGTCAGTAGCGGGGAACAGCTCACTGAAAAACGCCCGGCTGTCGTCACCGTAGGACGCCACGATGGGCGCGGGCATGACCATGCTCATGAAAATCACCAGGCTGCTGTAGGTGGTCATCAGGTGAAACGGCAGCACCAGCACACCCACCGCGTTATGCCCGTCCAGCCAGGAGCGCTGGCCTTTGCGCGGGCGGAAGGTGAAGAAGTCCTTGAAGATTTTCTTGTGGGTGATGATGCCCGTGATCAGCGCGACGAACATCACCATGGCAGCGATGGTCGACAGCCAGCGGCCCCACGGGTAAGGCATTTGCAGTTGGAAGTGGAAGCGATAGAAGAACTCACCGCCCTTGCTTTCCCGGGCCTGCACCGGTTGGCCGGTGACGGGGTCGAGGACTTTCTGGATGAAAGTGCCGCGCTTGCCGGGCTCGACCTTGTCTTGCCACATCACCGACAAGCCGGGGTCGCGGCGGTTCGGCAAGGTAATGAACCAGCGTGCGGCGGTAGGCGCCTGCTGTTGCAGATAGTTTTGCGCGACGGCGAGGCTGCGCTCATCGTCCAGGGGATGGGCCTGCACTTCGGGCTGCATCCAGTGGGTTATTTCATCTTTGAAATAGGCCAGGGTGCCGGTCAGGAAAATCGCGAACAGCAGCCAGCCGAAGATCAAGCCTGCCCAGGTGTGCAGCCAGGCCATGGCCTGGCGAAAGCCCTCTTTCATGTGCGAGCCATCCAAAAACCGATGCCGGCCAGGGTGGCCAAGAGTGCGCTCGGCACCATCACCCCTGCCCAGGCGCGCCATGCCGTGCGGCAGGCAAAACACCAGAGCACCGCCAGCAGGTAGAACACAAAGGAACTCATCATGCCGGTGACCACCGCATCGGCACGGGAGGTGGGCAGCCAGAGCGCCAGGCAAATGGCGGCCAGGGAAGCCATCAGGTAACCGCCAATCACCGCCGCCAGCACGCGCGAGGTGACGGCGAGGCGGTAGGACACGGGCAATGAGGTTTTGCTTTTCATGCGGCAGGCGCCTGGTTCATCAGCGCGCAATATTAATGATAAATATTCTCATAAGCAAAAGAGAACGGATGAATCACCTGCCTTGGCCGATTGCCGAACCTTGTCATGCGCCCTACAATGCGAACAATTCTTGTTCTCTAAAGCATGTCGAATGCTTGTGGAGTGATCGCGTTGCAGCCGTCCAACCCCGTCGAAGTGTTGTACAACGACCATCACCACTGGCTCACCGGCTGGTTGCGACGCAAGCTCGGCTGCCCGGAAAACGCCGCCGACCTGGCTCAGGACACCTTTATCCGCGTGCTCAGTGCCCGGGAAGCGCCAACGCTGATCGAGCCGCGCGCCTTCCTCACCACCGTGGCCAAGCGTGTGCTGTTCAACTTCTACCGCCGCCAGGACCTGGAGCGCGCCTACCTCGAGGCCTTGGCGCAGATGCCCGAACATGTGGCGCCGTCGGAAGAAGACCGCGCAATCATCCTGCAGACCCTGCTGGAACTGGACCAACTGCTCGACGGCTTGCCCAAGCAGGTTAAACGCGCCTTCCTGCTGGCCCAACTCGACGGCCTGACCTACGCGCAAATCGGCGCGCAACTGGGCATCTCCATCGCCACGGTCAAACGCCACCTGACCAAAGCGGCCATGCGCTGCTACTTCGCCCTATGAATGTCTCCAGCCAAGTCGCCCAACAAGCCGTGCACTGGTTGCTGGAAATGCAGCAAGGCACGCTCAACCCACGCCAGCAGGCGGCCTGGCAGCAATGGTTGAATGCCCACAGCGAACACCAACGCGCGTGGGAGCAGATCCAGCGCGTCAACCAACGCCTGCGCGGCGTGCCCTCGCCCCTGGCCCACGCGGCGTTGAACGCGCCCACCTCCACCAGCCGGCGTCAGGCGCTTAAATTGCTGTTGATTCTGGGTGCCGGTTCGGCCGCCGCCTGGAGCCTGCGCCAGCAACATATTCTGCCGCCGCTGACGGCTGACTATCGCAGCCCGGTGGGCCAGCGCCGCACAGTACAGCTGGCCGACGGCAGCCAGTTGCAGCTCAACACCGGCAGCGCGGTGGATGTGCATTTCGACGGCCAACAGCGCCTGGTGCGCCTGCTTGAAGGTGAAATCCTGCTCACCGCCCGTGCAGGCCAGGCGCCGTTGCACGTGCTGACCGGCCAGGGCCTGCTCAGCAGCCAGGCGGCGCGCTTGACTGTGCGCCAGTTCAACGACCACACCCAACTGGCGGTACTGGCCGGTCAGGTCGAGGTGATGCCCAACCGCTACAACGGCCTGCCGCTTAGTGTCGACGCCGCGCACCAAGTCAATTTCACCCGCAAAGGCTGGGACACCCCGCGCCCCACCGACGCCAACAGCGGCGCCTGGGCCGACGGCATGCTGGTGGCCGCACACATGCGCCTGGAAGACTTCCTCAATGAATTGGGACGCTACCGTCGCGGCCAGCTCCATTGCGATCCACAAGTCGCCAACCTGCTGCTGTCCGGCAGTTACCCACTGGATGACAGCGAACGCATCCTCGACCTGCTGGAGATCAGCCTGCCGGTGAAAGTGCGGCGCTTTACCCGTTATTGGGTGACCGTGCAGGCACGTGCGTGATGCATAGCGCTTTTTGTAGGAGCGAGCTTGCTCGCGAAAAACCTCAACCCACCGCGTTAAACCAGACAACCCGCGTGATCGTTGACGACCTTCGCGAGCAAGCTCGCTCCTACAGTGGGCGGTGAGCTCGAAATATTTTTTGCAGCTGTGAGCCGTTTTCCGCACCTGGCGTGACAGAGAAGGAAAGCCACCTTGATCCTTCCTTCTCAGGACCGCCCTTCATGCCCCAGCACCCGACGCTTCTCGCCCGTACACTGCGCCAACTCCTGCTCGGTGCCAGTCTCAGCCTGACCACACTGCCGGCGGTGATGGCAGCCGACGCCAAGGCGTACCATATCGCCCCGACCACCCTGGAAGCGGCCCTGAATCAATTCGGTCGCGAAGCCGGCGTACTGGTGTCCTTCGGCTCCGCCGTGACGGCAGGGATGCAAAGCCCTGGGTTATCGGGCAGCTACAGCACTGCCGAGGGCCTGCAAAAACTACTGGAGGGCACCGGCCTGCAAGCCCGCGCCGAGGGGGATAACGCCTACAGCCTGCAACCGGCCGGCGCCCCCTCCACACTGGAGTTGCAGACCTCCAACGTGGTCGGCGACTGGCTCGGTGACGCGGCGCAAACCAACGTGTTCGAACACCCCGGCGCCCGAGATGTGATCCGCCGTGAAGAATTCGAACGCCAGGGCGCCACCCAGGCCCGCGATGTGCTCAACCGCATCCCTGGCGTCAACGCCCCGGACAACAACGGCACCGGTAGCCACGACATGGCACTGAACTTCGGCATTCGCGGGCTCAACCCGCGCCTGGCGTCGCGCTCCACCGTGCTGATGGATGGCATCCCGGTGCCCTTCGCGCCTTACGGCCAGCCGCAACTCTCCTTCGCGCCGATCAGCATGGGCAATATGGACGCGGTGGATGTAGTACGTGGCGGCGGTGCGGTGCGCTATGGCCCGCAAAACGTCGGTGGCATCGTCAACTTCGTCACCCGTGCCATCCCGGATGCGCCGACGGTCAAGGGTGGTTTGCAGACCGAGACCAGCCCCTCCTCCAGCCACGACGGCTTCAAGACCACCGGCAACTTGCTGGCTGGCGGCACCGCCGACAATGGGTTGGGTGGCGCGCTGCTGTACTCCGGCACCCGCGGCGGCGACTGGCGCGAAAACAGCAACACGCGCATCGACGACCTGATCCTCAAGGGCAAATACCAGTTGGACGACGCCAACAGCTTCAACGCCATGGCGCAGTACTACGAAGGCCAGGCCGACATGCCGGGCGGTTTGAACGTCAAGGACTACAAGGCTGATCCGTACCAGTCCACCCGCCCCTACGACAAGTTCTGGGGCCGCCGCACGATGTTCAACGTAGGCTACCGCTACGAGCAGGACCGTCGGGAATTCACGGTCAACAGTTTCTTCACCAAGACCCTGCGCAGCGGCTACCTGGACCAAGGCAGCTTCCTGTCGCTGTCGCCACGGGAATATTGGGTACGTGGCCTGGAAACGCGCTTCGCCCAGGGCTTCGACCTCGGCCCCACCAGCCACGAAGTGGGTGTTGGCTACCGCTACATCAATGAAGCCGGCCACGAGCTGCGCTACCGCACGCCGATTGCCGTCAACCAGCAAATCCCCACCACCAACAGCCGCAACGACCGCGACACGCGCGGCGGCACCGAAGCCAATGCGTTCTTCATCGACGACCGCATCGACATCGGCAAGTGGACCATCACCCCAGGCATTCGCTACGAGATGATCGAGTCCCAGCAGACTAACAACCTGAGCAACGTCAAATACAAGGGCGACTACAACACCGCACTGCCAGCGCTGAACGTGCTCTATCACCTCACCGATGATTGGAACCTCTACGCCAACACCGAAGGCTCGTTCGGCAGCGTGCAGTACAGCCAGATGCCCAACCGTGTGAACAGTGGCGAAGTGAAACCGGAAAAAGCCCGCACCTGGGAACTCGGCACGCGCTACGACAACGGCAGCTTGCGCGCAGAAATCGGCGCATTCCTGATCAACTTCGACAACCAGTACGACAGCAACCAGACCAACGACACCGTGATCGCCCGCGGTGAAACTCGCCACCAAGGCATCGAGTCGAGCATCAACTACGCCCTCGACGGCCTGAGCCCCGCACTGGCCGGCTTCGATGTGTACGCCACCTACGCCTATGTGGATGCGACCATCCGCGAAGACGGCCCCAACAAAGGCAACCGCGTGCCCTTCTCCTCCAAGCACAAAGGCACCCTCGGCGTGGGTTACACCGAAGGCCCTTGGAAGCTGAATGTGGACAGCAGTTACCAGAGCAGCCAGTTCGCCGACAACGCCAACACCCAGGCCGAAAGCGCCGACGGTGCCAATGGGCGCATCCCCGGCTACATGCTGTTCAGCAGCCGCGCAGCCTACGATTTCGGCCCGCAGTTGTCGGACTTGAATGTGGCGGTGGGGGTGAAGAACATCTTCAACAAGCAGTACTACACCCGCTCGTTCGATGACAACAACAAGGGCAAGTACGTGGGTGAGCCGCGTACGGTGTATGTACAAACCTCTATCGCGTTCTAATTGTATTTTGTAGGAGCGAGCTTGCTCGCGAAAAACTCACAGGCGCCGCGTTCATTCAGCAAACACGCGTTATCGTTGACGTTTTTCGCGAGCAAGCTCGCTCCTACAGATGGTTTTCAGTATGTTCAGGATCTAACTGCCCGCCAGGCAACTCGGGGTGGCCGCCACCAACGCGTCAATGGCACACCGCGTCTTGGCCGGCATATGCGCCGCCGTCGGCCAGATCACATGGATCGGCGCAGGTTGCTCACGGTAGCTGGGCAGCACGGCCTGCAACTGCCCGCGCAGCGCATAGTGGGCAATCAACCAACTCGGCAACCAGGCCAGGCCTACGCCCGCGATGGCGGCATCGGCTACCGCCTGGAGGTCGTCCACGATCAAGGGCGAAGCCAGGCGCGAGCGCTGCGCGGTGTTGCTGCGGTAGGCAATGCCACGATGAGCGGCCAGGTCTTCGATACTGCCAATAGCACCCTTGCGCTGCAAATACGCCGGCGACGCTGCCAGCCCCATGACCTGCTGACCCAGGCGCCGTGCGCTCAGGCGGTCGGTGTCGGGCAACGGGCCGATGCGCACGGCCATATCGAAGCCCTCCTGCACCAAGTCGATCATGCGGTCGGAAAAACAAAGGTCGATTTCCAGTTCCGGATAACGATCCAGCAAGGCCCACAACGCTGGCGCGGCATAGTGATGCCCAAACGCCAGGGGCACACTCACTCGCAAACGCCCCCGAGGTTGCTGGCGGCCGCTTTCCAACACGGACTCGGCGGCCTCCAGCTCTGCCAATGCGCGCAGGCAATGCTCGTAGTACGCCTGCCCGTCCTCGGTCAACCGCTGGCGCCGGGTGGAACGCTGTAACAGGCACGTGCCCAGGCGCGCCTCCAGACGCGCCAGGCCCTTGCCCACCGCAGAACGCGTGAGGTTCAGGCGTTCGGCGGCTTCGGTGAGGTTGCCGCTTTCAACAATCTGCAGAAAGAGTTCGACACCATCAAAACGTGGGGTAGCCATGCTTAATTGTCGCCCTGTATTCCCTTGTTAACGGAAAAATTATCGCCAATAAAGAACCTGATTCCCGAGAGAATAGCCCCTCTCGCTTTCGAAAGGAATGTCGTATGCCCCGCGCCGCCGCACTCTCGGCCCTCACTCCCCCGCGCACCGCCAGGAACGGCCTGGCCCTCACCGCCGTCTGCCTGGTGGCCCTGATGTTCGGCCTGGAAATCTCCAGCGTGCCGGTCATCCTGCCGACGCTGGAACAGGAACTGGGCACGGGTTTTCAAGACGCCCAATGGATCATGAATGCCTACACTCTGGCCTGCACCAGCGTGCTGATGGCGGCGGGGACCTTGGCGGATCGCTTCGGTCGTCGGCGTGTGCTGGTGGTGTGTCTGTGGGTATTCGCCCTGGCCTCGCTGGCCTGTGGCTTGGCCAACGATGCGCCGACAGTGATCGCGGCGCGTTTCGTCCAGGGCATTGGCGCCGGGGCCATGATGATTTGCCAATTTGCGATCTTGTCCCATCAGTTCCGCGAACCGGCGGCGCGTGCGCGGGCCTTTGCGATATGGGGCGTCATCGCTGGCGTGGGCCTGGGTTTCGGACCGATGGTGGGAGCCATGATCCTGGCCGTGGCGGACTGGCGCTGGGTGTTCCTGGTGCATGTACCGCTGACCCTGTTCACCTTGGCGTTGTTGCATATCAGCGTGCAGGAATCCCGCGACCCGGCCAACCATCGCCTCGACATCGCCGGCATGCTGACCATGACACTCACGGTGTTTGCGCTGGTTTATTTCATCACCCAGGGCAGCGAAATCGGCTTTTGCGCCCCGGCGATGCTCGGCTGGGCTGGCCTGTCGGTCTTCGGGCTGCTGCTGTTTATCTTGATTGAGCGGCGCAGCGCCCATCCGATGTTCGACTTCTCGGTGTTCCGCATCCAACGTTTCAATGGCGCGTTGATGGGCTCGATCGGCATGAACTTCAGCTTCTGGCCGTTCATGATTTACCTGCCGTTGTACTTCCAGGCGGGCCTGGGTTACGACACGCTGACCACAGGCGCCGCCTTGCTCGCCTACACCTTGCCGACTTTGCTGGTACCGCCGCTGGCCGAACGCCTGGCCCTACGCTTTGGCGCCGAACGCATCATTCCCCTGGGCCTGGGGGTAATGGGCGCAGGGTTCATGGGAATGGCCGCCGTTAATTACGCCGAACAACCCAGCGTGGCGCTGGTGCTGCTCAGTTGCGTGATCGCCGGTATCGGACTGGCGTTGACCAATTCGCCGACCACCAACACCACCACCGGCTCCGTCTCGAATGACCGCGCAGGCATGGCCTCGGGCATCGACTTCAGCGCACGGCTGATCACCCTGGCGATCAATATCGCGCTGATGGGCCTTGTGTTGTTGTTAGGGATCAGCCACAACCTGGCCCATGTGCTGCCTGACAGCACGGCAATGGAGTGGGCAAGCCTCAGCCAGCATATTGCCGCCGGCAAGTTGGATGCGCCGGGGCTGACCATTCTGGATGCGCAAACAGCACTGCGCAGCGGCGCCGGCTGGGCCATGCTGTTTGCGGGGTTGGGCGCCTGCGGGCTGGCGATGCTGAGTCGGCATTTCTTCCGGCGTGAGCGCTGAACGAAAAACGGGCCTGCATGTGCAGGCCCGTTTTCATTGGGGAATGAAAAAACAATCAGCCGTTAATGGCAGCGTTTTCGTTTTCCAGGAATTCCTCTTCCAAAGCGTCTTCGTTCACTTTGTTGATTGGCTGGTTTTTACCGACAGCGCGCGGCTTGCCTTGCAGTTTGCCAAACAGATGTTCCAGTGCGTGGTCGAGCTTGACTGCGGCGCCATCGATCGCTTGCTCCAGCGTATCGGCTTTATGGCACACGGAAACTGGTTGATGGCCCTTTGGCCGTGCTTCCAGACGGCAACTCAAATCGTGGGGGCCGGGCTTGTCGCCGTTCTCGTCCCGCAGGTAGACCTCTACACGGGTCAGGTCTTCTTCGTAGCGTTCGAGCGTGCTCTCAATGGTAGTACGTACCCACTCCTCCAGTCGGATGCTGCTTTCAATATGGTTATCGCTATTGACTTGGATTTGCATAGTTCTTCCCTTATTTCAGCTAGCTCGCCAGAGGTCACAAACTGCAACACCGGGGTGGTGAAACCATGACCTCTTGATTACACAATTGAGCACCTGCTGAAACATTTCAACCCCTTTGCAAAGATAAATCCTACATTACAAATTAACCCTGACGACGAGCAAAAACGCTGGTAGGGTGGGGAGTTAGTTACAACTTCTTACGTTCTGTTTTCCTCACAATTGCCCCTCTCCCAACGGGTGCAAGCTGCGAAAAATCCCCGCTTCCTCCACCAGCCAGTCATGCACCGCACGCACGCCCGGATGGTTCAACGCGCCCGGCGCATACAGCAGCACGTAGCGTTTATGGTTGGGCACGGCCAGGCCGAACGGCACGATCAAGGTGCCGCGCTCCAGCTCATCGTTCAGCAAGGTGCGCCGCGCAATCGCCACGCCCATGCCGGCGATGGCGGCTTCGATAGTCAGGTGATTGCGGTTGAAGGTGTGCCCGCGCCGTACGTCGGCACCGTGGTAGCCGATGGCATTGAGGTAAAACTCCCATTCGGCATATTCATAACTCCCACGCCAGGCCGTGATGTCGTGCAGCAGCGGGAAATGGGCCAGATCCGCCGGGCCATGCAAGGGTGGGCGGCCACGCAACAGGCTGGGGGCGCACACCGGGAATATCTGTTCGTCCAACAGGGCTGTGGATAACAAGCCAGGGTAGCTGCCGTCGTTGAGGTCGATGGCCAGGTCGAAGTCGCCTTCATGCAGGGCGATGCTGCTGTCTTCGGCGACCATGCGCAGTTGAATGTCCGGAAAGCGCTGCTGAAAACGTGGCAGACGCGGGGTCAGCCACTTGCCCAGAAATGAGGGGATAGAACGCAGGCGCAAGGTGCCGCTGATCATCCCGGCGTCCAGGCGCTGCAGTTCGGCATCAATGCTGCCATAAGCCTCACCCACCACGGCCGCCAGGCGCTGCCCCTCGGCGCTGAGTTCAACGCCTCGCGCACGCCGATGAAACAGTCGAAAGCCCAGGCGCTCTTCTAGCTGGCGAATTTGTTGGCTCACCGCTCCCGGCGTGATGTGCAGTTCCTCGGCGCAGCGGGTGAACGATAGATGCCGCGCAGCGCAGGAAAACACATGCAGCCAGACATAGGTCTGGCCATGGAGGGGGCGAGTCATAGCGTTTAGTCCTGCTAAAGGGTGTCTTAGGATAATTCGTTGGTCAGTACCGATCCAGAGGCTCAGTATCGCGCCAATTCCGCCTGCTCTACAAAACATGGCAGCGATTTCTACTCCATTGCTTGTAAGGCTTTAGCATGGCTATCAGTGTTTTCGATCTATTCAAGGTGGGCATCGGCCCTTCCAGCTCCCACACCGTTGGCCCGATGCGCGCTGCCGCGACATTCGCCCAAGCCCTGACCGACCTGCATTTGCTCAGCCAAACCCGTCGCGTCGAAGTGCGCCTGTATGGCTCGCTGTCCGCTACCGGTGTCGGCCATGCCACCGACCGCGCCTGTGTCATGGGCTTGATGGGTGAATGGCCAGATCGCGTCGACCCCACCTCGATCAATGCGCGTATCCAGCAACTGCGCGAGTCCGGCCAATTGCTGCTGGCGGGCTCTCAGGCAATTGCTTTCAACTGGCACACCGACTTGCTGCTGCTGGACGAAAGCCTGCCGTACCACCCCAACGCCATGTCCTTGCACGCCTATGGCGACAGCGGCCTGCTGAGCGAACAAACCTATTACTCGGTGGGCGGTGGTTTCATCATCGAAGCCGCCGAAGCTGCATCAGGCATTGCGCCGACCAGCGACGTGCAATTGCCCTACGACTTTTCCAGCGCCGTAGAACTGCTGGCCTTGTGCAACAAGCACGGCCTGCGGGTATCCGAGCTGATGATGGCCAACGAACGGGCGTGGCGCAGCGATGAAGATATCCGCAGCGGCCTGCTGCATATCTGGTCGGTGATGCGCGAGTGCGTGGAACAGGGCCTGCGCGATGAAGGCATCCTGCCCGGTGGCCTGGATGTGCCCCGTCGCGCCGCGAAGTTGCATCGCAACCTGTTGGAAATCGGTAAGCCCAACGTGATCACCTCGACCTTGTCGGCGATGGAATGGGTCAACCTGTTCGCCCTCGCCGTCAACGAAGAAAACGCCGCTGGCGGGCGCATGGTCACCGCCCCGACCAATGGCGCGGCCGGGATTATCCCGGCAGTGCTGCATTACTACATGAAATTCAACGCCGACGCGTCTGACGACGACGTGGTCAATTTCTTCCTGGCCGCCGCTGCCGTCGGCATCCTCTGCAAGAAAAACGCCTCCATCTCCGGCGCCGAAGTTGGCTGCCAGGGCGAAGTGGGCTCGGCCTGTGCCATGGCCGCCGCAGGCCTGGCCGATATCCTCGGTGCCACCCCGGAGCAACTGGAAAACGCTGCCGAAATCGGCCTGGAACACAACCTCGGCCTGACCTGCGACCCGGTCGGTGGCCTGGTGCAGGTGCCGTGCATCGAGCGCAATGCCATTGCGGCGGTCAAGGCGATCAACGCCACGCAGATGGCCCTGCGCGGCGACGGCAAACACTTCATCTCCCTCGACCGGGTCATCCGCACCATGCGCGATACCGGCGCCGATATGCATGACAAATACAAAGAAACTTCACGGGGCGGCCTGGCGGTCAGCTGGGTGGAGTGCTGATCGGAGCACTGCTACCCGCCCCAACGTGAGCCCGCGCAAAAATAATAACGAGGCAATACCGATGACTGATGTACGTACACCTGCTGCCGAAAATCCCGATGTCAGAGAAAACACAGTAACCACCGGTTGGACCAAACACGACACCACCTGGATGCTCGGCCTCTACGGCACCGCCATCGGCGCGGGCACCCTGTTCCTGCCGATCAATGCCGGCGTCGGTGGTTTCTGGCCGCTGATCGTGCTGGCGCTGCTGGCCTTTCCGATGACCTTCTTCGCCCACCGTGGGCTGACGCGCTTTGTGCTGTCGGGCAAATCCGGCGACATCACCGAAGTGGTCGAGGAACACTTTGGTGTCGGCGCCGGCAAGCTGATCACCCTGCTGTATTTCTTTGCGATCTTCCCGATCCTGCTGGTGTACAGCGTGGCGCTGACCAACACCCTGGGCAGTTTCATGGAGCACCAATTGCACATGGCGCCGCCGCCCCGGGCGATTCTGTCGCTGGTGCTGATCCTCGGCCTGATGGCCATCGTGCGTTGCGGCCAGGGCGTGATCGTCAAGGCCATGAGCGTGCTGGTGTACCCCTTCGTGGCCGCCTTGCTGCTGCTGGCGTTCAGCCTGATTCCCAACTGGAACGGCGCGTTCTTCGCCTCGGCCAGCGAAGGCATGCCGTTGCCGCTGTTCTTCAAGACGTTGTGGCTGGCGATCCCGGTAATGGTGTTCTCGTTCAACCATTCGCCGATCATCTCCGCCTTTGCCGTGGACCAGAAACGCGTCTATGGCGCCCAGGCCGAGCGCAAAAGCAGCGGCATCCTGGCCACCGCCCACGGCATGATGGTGCTGACCGTGATGTTCTTCTGCTTCAGCTGCGTGCTGGCGCTGTCACCGGCTGACCTGGCCGCTGCCAAGGCGCAGAACATCTCGATCCTGTCGTACCTGGCCAACCACTTCCAGACGCCGGTAATCGCCTACGCCGCACCGTTGATCGCGCTGGTGGCGATCACCAAATCCTTCCTGGGCCACTACATTGGTGCCAGCGAAGGCTTCCAAGGCTTGATCGTCAAATCCCTGCGCGGGCGCAACCGTTCGATGTCGGCGAAATGGCTGGAACGCTGCACCGCGTTGTTCATGGTGCTGACTTGCTGGGCCGTGGCCACCTTCAACCCGAGCATCCTGGGCATGATCGAAACCATGGGCGGACCGATCATCGCGTGCCTGCTGTTCCTGATGCCGATGTACGCGATTCGCCGCGTGCCATCTTTGCGCCAGTATTCAGGTCAGGTATCGAATGTATTTGTGGTGGTCATCGGCCTGATTGCGCTGTCTGCGATCGTTTTTTCCGTAATGCCCTGAATTAGCTCACGACATACATCCAATGTGGGAGCGGGCTTGCCCGCGATAGCGATCATTCAGCCAACTATTGATTGGCTGATACACCGCAATCGCGGGCAAGCCCGCTCCCACATTTGGATTTCTGTGCCGGGTAAATCGCTGTACGGCACGGCCTTTGCTGTAGAGCTTTTGAGGAAAACGGAATTTGGCCAGTGGTCAGGCAATGCGAACTAATCCCGACACCGGCCGTCAATGACTGCATGTTCTTATCAGGCGGTAACGCACCATGGACAATCCTTTTCAGATCATCACCGACACGTTCAGCCCCCAATACCGCGTCAACCTGAGCATTCAACGGCTGGACGGCAGCATTATGCTCACCCTCTCGAACGAGACCGGCGTAGTGGCCAAGCGCATGATCAGCGCCGAACAACGCAACGACCCGCAACGCCTCAAGCGCCTGGTGCAAAGCATCCAGTTCGGCATCGCCATCGAACAAGGCCATAGCGCTGTAGAAATCCTGGAGCTGATGACGGACGGCGACAGCCACAAACTCCTGCAGCGACCGCCCGCCCGCACCCTGCCCTTCAGCGTCGGGCTTTAAAGCTCGCCCTTCTCGGTCTCAAGGCTCGCTTCGCCCTTGCGACGCGGGCTTTCGACCTTCACCGAAGGGAAGGCCGACGAGGCGTAGCGCACCACCAAGATCGCAAACGCCAACAGCAAAATGCCGCCGCACAGGTAGATGATGCCCAGGTCCGGCGGGTTGTGGTGCGACACGTTGGAGATCAGCAAACGGGTGAGCGCAGTGATCGCCACGTAGATCAGGAAGCGCACCGGCATGTGGTTGGTCTTGAAGTAAATCCCGACCATCGCGCCCAATTCCAGGTAGATGAACAACAGCAAGATGTCATCGATCTTGATGTGCCCGTTCTCCAGCATCCCCAGGAATTCCATCACCGCCGCCCAAGCGGTCACCGCACCAATGGCGAACAGCGCCAGGTAATGGAACGACTCGACAAACAGATTACCCAGCGACTCGGCCAGCCCGTGTACTTGCTGACGCAGCCTTTCGGCCCAATTGATTTTCACGATGATGCTTCCTTAGGTCGGCTCGACCGGATAATGCGGGGTGGACGTGACGGTTGTTCTGCATGCAGAAAAAAGGCCAGGGCTGGGGAATAAGATGGTGGCCGTGTGACACGAGGCACTTAAATTACCCCCCCGATCGTTCCCACGCTCCGGGTGGGAACGCCGCCTGGGACGCTCCGCGTCCCTCAGACCTGCTCGTGGGTGACGAGGAGCGTCATGGGATGCATTCGCACGCGGAGCGTGGGAACGATCGACCATCGACCTCAGCGTGCCGTGCGAAATTTCCGGTTCAGCCCCCTATTTCCCAACTACATTAAAAACCTACTACCCAAACCCCGACGTTTGGCTTATCCTTTTCGCTGTATATAAATACAGTAGTCGCAAAAGACAACTATCGTGAAGGCATGTGAGGTGGTGAATGGCCGTCGAAGTGGTATACCGCAGCAGCCGAGATCTGGAGCGTTTGTTCATGGATAAAGCCGAAGCTGACCGTCATGACAAGATGCTTGAACTCGCTGAGTTGCTGGCAGAGGTGTTGCAAAAAGCCGTGCCGTCGTTGAGCGAGCAGCAGGTGGAAGAAGCCGGGATCTATATGGCGAAGAACCGCGATGTCTTTGCCAAGGCGTTCAAGAGCCAACCGGACGCATTGTCCGAGTTGCTGAACCCGGCGGCGGAGTAAAGCCCGAATTGAACAGGCCCTGAATCATGGATTCAGGGCCTTTTTAATGCCTGGCCTATTTGTACAGCAGGCGTTCGGCCAGCTCATCGGCCACCCGTGCGGGGGAGCGTTTTTCGGCTTGGGCGTGGGCGAAGATTTCGGTCAGGCGGCTGCCGATGTTCGACAGATGCGCGGTGATGCCTGGCAGGTCGGTGCCGGCGTGTTTGAGGGCGACGTAGATCAGCCCGCCAGAGTTGATCACATAGTCCGGTGCGTAGAGGATGCCGCGGCCTTCCAATTGGTCGGCGATGTCCAGGTTGGTCAGTTGTGCGCTGGCCGAACCCGCCACGGCGGCGCAACGCAACTGGCCGACGCTGTTACGGTTGAATACGGCGCCGACGCCGCACGGTGCGAGGATGTCGCAGGGCGTGCTGAGCAAGGCGTCGTTGGCAATCGGGTGGGCACCCAGTTGCTCCATGGCCAGTTGCACCTTGCCGTGGTCGATGTCGCTGACCAGCAGCTCAGCACCGGCGGCGTGTAGTTGTTCGGCCAGGGCATAACCGACGTTGCCAAGGCCCTGCACCGCCACGCGCAGGCCCTCGAGGTTGTCGCTGCCCAGGCGCGCCATGGCGGTGGTGCGGATACCGGCGAACACCCCCATGGCGGCATGGGGCGCAGGGTCGCCGGCGGCGGTGGTGCTGGTGACAAAGCGGGTGTTCTGGGCGATGCAGTCCATGTCGGCGACCGAGGTACCGCTGTCGATCGAGGTGATGAAGCGGCCGTCGAGTTTTTCCACACAACGGCCAAACGCCTCGAACAGCGCCGCACGGCTTTCCACGTGCACGGGGCGGATGATCACCGCCGTGCCGCCGCCCACCGACAGCCCGGCCAGCGCGGCTTTGTAGCTCATGCCTTGCGCTAGGCGCGCGGCATCGGCCACGGCGGTTTCGTCGTTAGGGTAAGCCAGGTAACGACAGCCACCCAACGCTGGGCCCAGGCGACTGTTGTGGATGGCGATGATCGCCTTCAAGCCGGTCACCGGATCAACGCTCAGGTGCAGCGATTCAAGGCGGGTGCTGTGCATGAGCGCAAACATCAATGGGCTCCCGAATCACTTCTGGTAGTGGGCCAAGTATAGGCTTGCGGCAGAAAACTGCTGGATTGCGCTGGAATAAGCCGCGCGTTTTCGTGGGATCTACGACATAAGAGCGTGGGATATCTCTCAAGATGCTGGACGAAAATTCGCAGCAAGGCTAAAACGGGGGCATATGCCGGAGAACTCAATGAATCCCCGCACCGCCTTTTTCGCCTGCCTGGACCGTTCACCCCCCGCGCTGTTTGAGGCCGCGCTGTGGATTGCTGCCGAGCATGACACCAGCGTGCAGCCGGCGTTGATCCTGCACGACCTTGGCGCGCTACAACAACAGGTCAGCCTGGGCATGCCCCTGTTACCGGCGGATGAACTCGGCCAGCCGCTGCTGCGGCGCATGAATGACCTGGGGTTTGCCCAGGATGACCACACGCCGTTGCGCCCCGCCGCCGCGCTGCTGGACAAAGTGCTGCAACGCAAACGCGGGCAACCCTTGGCCATGGGCCTGATCGCACTGGAGATGGCACGGCGCCTGGATATCCCCCTGGTCGGCGTGAACTTCCCTGGGCACTTCCTGCTGCGGGTACCGGGAGCCGACCACCTGTTGGACCCTTGCGGCGGCCGGCGCCTGTACCCCAACGACTGTCGCGAGTTGCTGGCGCGCCAGTACGGGGCGAAACTGAAATTGCAGGCCGACCACCTACTGACCGCCGAGCCACGGGCCATCCTGCAACGGCTGTCGCGCAACCTGCGCCAACTCTACCTTGCCAACGACGAGCCACTGGCCGCCCTGGTGGACGCCGAGCGCGTACTGGAACTGGGCAACGCCAGCGCCTCCGACTACCTGGCGCGGGCCAGCCTGTATCAACGCCTGGACTGCCCCAGCGCCGAACGCTTCGACCTGGAACACGCCCTGCTGCTCAGCGACGACCCGATCCAGCGCCTGCGCCTGACCGAGCGGCTGGGGCATCTGCCGCCCAACTCAGTGGTGCATTGACCCAACTCCCAACTGTAGGAGCGAGCTTGCTCGCGAAAAAACCCAGGACACCCCGTCTAACCAGGATGCCCGCGTTATCGTTAACGTTTTTCGCGAGCAAGCTCGCTCCTACAGTTAGCGATTGAGAATATCGCCAGGCAATGGCGTGTTCGGTGTAGTGGGTCCCGGCGAGCGCACCTGAATAATCAACAACGCTGCAATCACCGCCGGAATCGCGCAGAAGAAGAAAATCTGCTCGACCGGTATATGCATCGCCAACAACAGGCTGCCAAACAGCGGCCCCAGAATCGATCCGAATCGCCCCACACCCAACGCCCAACCCGTGCCGGTGGCGCGCACGTGCGCCGGGTAGAAGTTGCTCGCGAAGGCATTGAGGGTCAGTTGCCCGCCGATGATGCAGAACCCTGCTGCAAACACGCAGGCCACCAGATAGCGTGGGTTGTCGTGGTTCAAGCCCAGCAGAATGGTGCACAGCGCTGCCGCCGCCAGCACGCCCGACAGCAACCGCACTTTGCTTTTCAGACGGTCGGCAAACCAGGCCATGAGGATGGCGCCCAAGGTGCCGGCGAACAGGAACATGGAGGTGACCAGGTTGGCTTCGTTCAACGCCAGGCCGCTTTCGAGCAATAGCGACGGCAACCAACTGATCATGAAATACAGCAGGATCAGGCTGACAAAGAAAGTCGCCCAGATCAGCAGCGTCGGGCGCGCATAGCCGTTGCGAAACAGCTCCACCACCGTCAGTTTGCTGCCTTGCTCCTGCAAGTTTTCAGCTTCGGTCGCCGGTGGCGGTTGCCAATCGGGCAGCATCCGCACCGTGACTTTGCGCAAACGCAGATACGGCGGCGCATCGCGCAACAGGCGCGGCAAGGATTCGGGCAACAGCCACACCAGGAACGGGAACAGCAGCAGCGGCGTCACCCCCCCCGCCAGGAACACCGCCTGCCAACCAAAACCATCGATAAACCCGGCCGCCACAAAGCCGCCTGCCGCGCCGCCGAACGAGAAGCCGCAGGCCGCCAGGGTCACCATCAAGGTGCGCATCCGCGGCGGCGAATATTCAGACATCAATGCCATGGCACTGGGCATCGCGCCACCCATACCAATGCCGCAGATAAATCGCGCCGCCATCAACGTGGTCAGGGAATTGGCGAACACCATCAATACCGTGAGGCTGGCGTAGATCAGCACGCACGCCAGCAGAATACGTCGCACGCCAAACCGATCCGCCAGCGGTGTCACCAGCAGCGAGCCCAGGGTGAGGCCCAGCAAGTTGGCGCTGAACACGGGGCCAAACGCGGACTTTTCCAGGCCCCAATCCTGGGCCAGCGCCGGCACTACATAGCCCAGCACCTGAGCGTCATAGCCATCGGTGACCAGTAGCAGTGCCAGCAGCAGGAGAATCAACCATTGGTAGCGCGACACCGGACGGGCGTCGAGTGCCGCACGAAAGCTGGCAATCTGATTGTGCATCGCAAGGTACCTGTTTTTTTATGATTGTTCCCACGCTCTGCGTGGGAATACAGCCCTGGACGCTCCGCGTCCGTTTTTAGAGCCGTGACGCAGAGCGCCACATGAGGCGTTCCCACGCTGAGCGTAGGAACGATCATTACAGGGGGTTCAGGGGGTGTCAGGTTGATTGGCGGGGTGGGCCTGCATGAAGGCTGGATGTTGGGCCGCCAACGCCGCCACCCGCCCAATGCGTGGGTATGCCGCCAAGGGCACCTTGAAGCGCTCGGCCGCATACAACTGCGGGATCAGAAACGCATCGGCCAAGCCCGGCTGCTCACCAAAGCAAAACCCGGTGTCGCCAATCAACTGCTCCACAGCGCCCAGGCCCTGGCTGATCCAGTGCCCGATCCACTCCAGCAATTGCGCCTCATCGTGCCCCCACTTGCGCAGCAAGTTCTGGGTGCTGGAGTTATGCAACGGGTGGATATCACAGGCGATGATCGACGCCACCGCCCGCTCATGAGCCCTGGCGACCAAATCCCTGGAGAACATCGGCACCTGTGGATAACGCTCTTCCAGGTACTCAATGATCGCCTGTGACTGGATCAGCAACGCCCCTTCATCAGTACGCAATGCCGGCACGCGCCCTTGGGGGTTGATCGCCAGGTATTCAGGCTGGCGGTTGGCGCCGCCTGCCGGCACCAGCAGGTTGACCGGCAGCGCGGTGAAATCCAGGCCTTTGAGGGCCAGGGCAATACGTACTCGATACGACGCGGTGGAACGGTAGTAAGTATAGAGTTCCATGGCCCTGCCCTCTCAGCGCGCCGCGACCACGGTACCGCGGCATTCGCCGAAGCCGATGGAGGCAAAGCCCTCGCGGCTGCAACGGGCACGCAGAATGATTTCGTCGCCGTCTTCAAGGAATTTACGTACCTCGCCGGAGGCCAATTCAATCGGCTTCTTGCCGCCTTCGGTAATTTCCAACAGGCTGCCGAACTGCCCCGGCTGCGGGCCAGACAACGTGCCCGAACCAAACAGGTCACCCGCCTGCAACTGGCAGCCATTGACGCTGTGGTGCGCCACCATTTGCGCCACGGTCCAGTACATATGCTCGGTGTTGCTCAGGGTCAGGCGATGGGCGGGCAGGTTTTGCTCACGCATCGAGGCCGTGGTGAGCAGCACTTGCAGTTCGATATCAAAGGCGCCCGCGTTCTGATCGCGCTTATCCAGCAGGTATGGCAGCGGTTGCGGATCACCTTCAGGGCGCGGTGGCTGGGCTTTGCGGAAAGGCTCCAAGGCTTCGGCAGTCACCACCCACGGCGAGACGCTGGTGATAAAGCTTTTCGACAAGAACGGCCCCAGCGGCTGGTACTCCCAGGCCTGGATATCCCGCGCCGACCAGTCGTTGAGCAGGCAGAAACCGGCGATATGCTCGGCGGCATCGCCAATGGCAATCGCGTCGCCCATGGCATTGCCCTGGCCGATCCAGATGCCCAGCTCCAACTCATAGTCCAGGCGCGCACACGGACCAAAGGTCGGCTCGGTCTGGCCGGCGGGCAAGGTCTGGCCTTTAGGGCGTCGCACCTCTGTACCCGAGGGGCGAATGGTCGATGCACGGCCGTGGTAACCAATCGGCACGTACTTGTAGTTCGGCAACAGCGGGTTATCGGGGCGGAACAATTTGCCGACGTTTTGCGCGTGCTCGATGCCGACGTAGAAGTCGGTGTAGTCATTGATCTTGGCCGGCAGGTGCATCTGGCAATCGGCGGCACGGTGCAGCACTTGCGCCTCGCGGGTTTGCAGCTTGCTGCCTTCGGCCAGCAGTTCCAGCAGGCGCTGGCGCAGGGCAACGCGAGGCCCACGGCCCAGTTCGAAAAACGCGTTCAACTGCCCGCCCGCAGTGGCTTCGACGGCGCGCCGGGCGTCACCGTCAAACTCATCCAGCGCGGCGTGCAGGTCGAGGATCATGTCGCCAATCGCCACGCCACTGCGCGGGGCCGAGCCGTTGATACTGAACACGCCCAGGGGCAGGTTTTGCAGGGGGAAATCCGCGTGACCATTGGCCGAGGCCACCCAGCTGCGGGTCTGCGTTGGTTGAGTCATGGGTTATCTCCGGTTCGGGTTGAAGGTGGCGGGCAGCGAGGCCCAGCACGCGTCGTAAGCAGGTTGCAGTTGGGGGCACTCCAGGGCGAACTGGGTCGGACGCAGCACTTGGCTGGTCTCGAACATGAAGGCCATGGTGTTATCGATCTTGTGCGGCGCCAGGTCCACGTTGATGGCCTTGGTGCAGGTCTCGCCATCCGGGCCGTGGGCGCTCATGCAGCTGTGCAGCGACGCGCCGCCGGGTACGAAGCCTTCGGCCTTGGCGTCGTAGGCGCCCTGGATCAGGCCCATGTATTCGTTCATGAGGTTGCGATGGAACCACGGCGGCCGGAAGGTGTTCTCGGCCACCATCCAGCGCGGCGGGAAGATCACGAAGTCGAGGTTGGCCAGGCCGTGCACGCTGGTGGGCGAGGTCAGCACGGTGAAGATCGACGGATCCGGATGGTCAAAACTCACCGTGCCAATGGTGTTGAAGCGACGCAGGTCGTATTTGTACGGCACGTTATTACCGTGCCAGGCGACCACGTTGAGTGGTGAGTGATCCAGCTCGCAGGCCCACAGTTCGCCGAGGAATTTCTGTACCAGCGTGGTCGGTTGCTTGAGGTCTTCGTAACGGGCGACGGGCGTGAGGAAATCGCGCGGGTTAGCCAGGCCGTTGCTGCCAATCGGCCCCAGGTCAGGCAGGCGCAGCGGGGCGCCATGGTTTTCAGCGACGTAGCCGCGGGCTTGCGCGTCCAGCAGTTCGATACGGAACTTGAGGCCACGGGGCAGCACGACGATTTCCAGCGGCTCGACATCCAGCACGCCCAGTTCGGTGGCGATGCGCAAGCGGCCCTGCTCCGGCACGATCAGCAACTCGCCGTCGGCGTTGAAGAACACGCGCTCCATGGAACGATTGGCGCGGTAGTTATAAATGCTGATGCCCGAAGGTTTTTCCGACCCCGAGTTGGCAACCATGCCGACCAGTCCATCGATAAAGTCCGTGGGTTCACCCGGAATATCCAGCGGGTTCCAGCGCAGGCGGTTGGGCGTCACCGCCCCCAGCGGGCCACCGGCCAATTGCCGCGCAAGTTTGACGAACGCCGGGTGATTGGCGGACGGCTGGATGCGGTACAGCCAAGTGCGCCGGGCTTCGCTACGCGCCATGGTGAAGGCAGTGCCGGAAAACAGTTCGGTGTAGAGCCCGTAGGGGGCTTTTTGCGGCGAGTTCTGGCCGACCGGCAGCGCGCCAGGCAAGGCTTCGCTGGCGAATTCGTTGCCGAAACCCGAAAGGTATTCGAGGTCCATGGATCTTCCTCTGTACAGAAGTTGTTTTTATCGTAATCCAGTTACGCATAACGTAATTTGATCACTGTCGACCGTCAAGCTATAAAGACGCCCATTCATCTCTCGGATTCTCGCCCTTCCATGGAAAAGCCCCGCGACACCGGTAAACAGAAAGTCCGCTCGGCGGAAGTCGGCACCGATATTCTCAAGGCCCTGGCCGAACTGTCCCCGGCCACCTCGCTGTCACGCCTGGCCGAGCATGTGCAGATGCCAGCGAGCAAGGTCCACCGCTATTTGCAGGCGCTGATCGCCTCGGGTTTTGCCGAACAGAACAGCGCCACCAACCATTACGGCCTGGGCCGCGAAGCGTTGCGCGTGGGGCTGGCGGCGCTGGGCAGCATGGATGTGTTGAAAGTCGGCGCCATGCCCTTGGCCGAACTGCGCGATGAGTTGAATGAAACCTGCTTTCTGGCGGTGTGGGGCAACCAGGGCGCGACCGTGGTGCAGATTGAGCCGGCCGTGCGCGCCGTCACCGTGGTGACGCAGTTGGGCTCGGTGTTGCCGCTGCTCAGTTCGTCCACCGGGCTGGTGTTCAGCGCCTACTTGCCGTCGCGGGAAACCGTGGAGCTGCGCGAACGCGAGGTTCAAGCCGGCACCGCTCACACCTTGGCGGACGATCAGGCCTATGCCAGCGTGTGCGAGCAAATCCGCAGCCGCGGCCTGCACTTTGTACATGGCCTGCTGATGCCCGGCGTGGATGCGTTGTCGGCGCCGGTGTTCAATGCGGTCGGGCAAGTCGCGGCGGTGATGACCGTGGTCGGCCCAACCTCGCTGTTCCATGCCGATGAAGATGGCCCGGCGGCGCAGCACTTGCTGGCGGCGACCCGGGCCGTGAGTTGGCGGATGGGCTATCAGCCCTGAATCACTCGTCGCTGCGCGCCAGCGCCACGGCCACGCGATCCTCCAACGCCTTGACCTGCGCGCCGGCCACCACGTAGTTGTTGGTCAGCATCGAGAACACCAGCTTGCGCCCGCCGGCAGTGGTGATGTATCCACTCAATGACGACACGCCGCCCATGGAGCCGGTCTTGGCGTGCAGGTTGTTTTGCGCCTGCGTGTCGCGCAAGCGATAGCGCAGGCTGCCGCCGGTCATGCGGTCGGTGTTGCCGGCAATCGGCAGCGCGTTGTACCAGGCGTCGAACCACGGCTGTTTGCTGGCGGCCAGCAGCAGGTCGGTGAGGGTTTGCGACGACACCAGGTTGCGCCGCGACAGGCCTGAGCCGTCGACCTGACTGAATGTGGCGGTTTCCAGCCCCTGGCGCTTGAGGAACCCGGCCACCGCCAGAGCACCCGCCGCTGCCGTGCCGCTATTGGCCGTCTTGCGCCCCATGGCCTTGAGCAAGGCTTCAGACATATTGTTGTTCGAAAGCTTGAGCAGCGGTGTGATCAACGCCTGTAACGGCGCCGATTGGTGCTCGGCCAGCACCGTTACCGCCGTCGGGCTTGCCCCGCCCATCACCCGACGCCCCAGTACGGTGATGCCCTGTTGCGCCAGGGCTTGTTCAAACAGATTCGCGACCAGTTGCGTTGGCTCCCAGACGCTGACCAATTGCTGGCTCTGCTTTCCCGGCGCTACTGCGCCGCTGAGTTGCAGCAGGTTGGTGCCGTGACGGCGATTGATTCCATAGCTGTTGCCCGGTCCGCTCATGGCACGGTTGCTCAGTTGCAGGTAATCAGTAGGCGGGAAAATATCGACACTCACCGGCGAGCCGTTCCGCAATGGCGCCTTGGCCGTAACCAGTACGCTGCCCGCATCAAAATCCGCATTGGGCGCCACGGTCAGCGCCGAAATCTGCGCGCCGTAGTAGGTGGTTTCATCGTCATGGGACCAATCCACCCCCAATCGCTCGGCATCGAACCAGGTGTCATCGAACACCAGATCACCCTGCACCTGGCGCACGCCCTGGCTGGCCAATTGCGCGGCCAGCGCCTGGTAGTCGGCAAACTGAATGCTCGGGTCGCCCAGGCCACGCAGGTACAGGTTGCCGGTCAGGCGGTCGCCCTGGCGTATGCCATTGCTCAGCAGTTGGGTGGCAAAGCGGTATTGCGGCCCTAGCACATCCATGGCCGCCGCCGTGGTCAACAGCTTGAGGTTGGACGCGGGCACCAGCCGGGTGCGTGGGTTGTGCTGATACAGCGTGGAGCCCGTGCGGGCGTCACGTACCATCAGCGAGACCGTAGCACCTTGCAGCGCCGGATCGCTCAGCAGTTTATCCAGGGTTGCCGGAGTGGAAGTTTGGGAGACGCTGGCGCAGCCGCCCAGTAAAAAACTCAAACCGACCAGCAGGGTGCCGGTGCGTAGCCATTTTCCAAAGTACATCAGTAGCGTTTTCCATAAGCATGCAATGGCGGCAACGCTAACAGCTCGCTATCAATGTGGCGACCGCTTTCCTGTAGGATCTGGCTTGCCTGCGATGCAGACAACTCGGTGTATCAGGTAAACCCAGTCGATGCCATCGCAGGCAAGCCAGCTCCCACAGATAAATGAATCAGAAGGTCAAGGTACTGGACACCGACACCTGCCGCGCATCGCCCATGGACACAAACTGCGTATTCACCGAGGACGTGTAGTAGGTACGGTCGAACAGGTTTTTCACGTTGAGCTGGAACTTGACCTTCTGCCCCTCAAGCCTGGTGTCATAGCTGGCGAACACATCGGCCACGGTGTAGCTGGGCAGTTCGAAACTGTTGGCCGCGTCCCCTGCCCGCTCGCCGACATAACGCGCCCCGGCGCCGACGCGCAATTGATCACCGCCCAGGATGCTGCCGAAGTCGTACACCGCTGACAGCGAGCCGGTGCTTTTTGCCACGTTCTGCAGGCGGTTGCCTTTGAGCTTGGGGTCTTCGGTGACCTCGGCATCGGTGTAGGCATAGCTGCCGATCAGGCTCCACTTATCCGTCAGCTGGCCGCTGGCATCCAACTCCAGACCACGGGAGCGCACTTTGCCGGCCACGCTGTACTCCGAGGTCAGGCCCTCGCCTACCTGCACCAACACGTTGCGTTTATCGATGGTGAACAACGCTGCGCTGGCGGTGATACGCCCCGGCAGGTCGAACTTGGTACCCAGCTCCCAGGCTTTGGATTCCTCCGGCTGCAAACTGCCATTCAACACGGTTTTATTGGCCAGTGGCGCGATGGTGGAGTTGGGTTTGAACGACTCGGTGTAGCTGCCGTAGAACGACAATTCGTCACTGTAGCGATACACCAACCCGGCCCGAGGCACCCACTTCTGGCCATTGCCGTCGGTGTTGGCGGTGAACGGCACGCCTTTGCCGGCGTATTGGTCGTACATCTGGTAGCGCGCACCGCCGACCAGAATCCATTGATCGTTGAGGTGGATGGCATCCTGGAAGAACAGCGAATCGCTGCGCAAAAGATCGGTCTGGTTGCTGTCCGGCGCGCTGACTTTGGAACCGGCGACTTCGTTGCCGTATACCGGATTGGTGTAATCAAAGCTGCCCCGCGGTGCCTGGCGGATCAGGTCGGCGCGGTAGATCTTGCGGTACTCATCGTCCAGGCCGAACACCAGGTCGTGCTGCATACCCGCGACATCTACCTTGCCTTCGAGGCTGGCGGTGGCGAAGCGGTCGGTGGTCAGCGCGCCCTGGGTGCCGTCCATGCTGCGGGTCAGGGTGCCGTTGGTGTTGACCTTGACCACGCGCACCTGGCTGGCGTCGTAGGTCTCGCGGTTCCAGCTGTAACCGAAGTGGGCTTTCCAGTCGTCGTTGAGATCATGATCGACAGTCAGGCGGTACAGATCGGAGCGCCCTTCCATATTGTTGAACGGTTCATCCAGACGGCGAGTGGCGGGGATGTTCAACGGATGGTTGGTCTTGGGATCGATGGCGGTGCCACGGTCGAACGGGGCGAGAAATTCGCGGTGCTCATAGGCCAGCAGCACTTGGGTGGTGTCGCCATACCAGGCCAGGGACGGCGCCACCAGGGTTTCGCGGTGGGTGCCGTAGTTGCGCCAGTAATCTTCGTCTTCATGGTCGAGGATCAGGCGATAAGCCAGGCCGCTGTCACCCAGGGGCCCGGTGGTGTCGAGGTTACCGCCGCTGCCGTTCTTGCCGCTGCCGAAGGTCGAACCGCGTGCGGTCAGGGAGGTGGACTGCACCAGCTCAGGCTTTTTGCTGACGATATTGACTACACCGCCTGGGTCCTGGATGCCATACAACAGCGACGACGGGCCCTTGAGCACTTCGACGCGCTCGGCTGTCGCGTTCAAGGCACGGCCCTGCACCATCGGCATACCGTCCTTCATGATCGAGCCGTTACGGTTGTCGCCAAAGCCGCGCAACATCACCGCGTCCTGGGTGCTGCCGAGGGTGTTTGTCTGGGTGATACCGCTGATATTGCCCAGCGCGTCATCCAGGTTGCGCGGTTGCTGGTCGCGCAGCACTTGAGCAGGCACTACGTTGACGGTTTGTGGGGTTTCCAACAGCAACCCATGGGAGCGCATTACCGAGCTGGTCGGCGGCGGTTGGTAGCTGGTGCTGTCCTGGGTGAGGTCGGCGCCGCTGATGGTGGTAGCGCCGAGGTTGACCGCGCCGTCGGTTGGCACCGGCTCCAGCGCCAGGGTGCGGGCATCGATCTGGCGGAACGTGAAGCCGGATCGGCTCAGCAGGCGTTGCAGCGCCTGGCTCGCCGTCATCGGCCCGCTGACTGCCGGGGCATTGAGGCCGTAGGGCGCTTCATCGGTATAGATCACGCTGATGCCGGTGACCCGGCTGAACTCGCTCAGGGCCTGGGGCAGTGGTTTGGCTGCCAGGGCAAAATTGAACTGGGCGCTGTGCTGCTCCTGCGCACGCGCAACGCTCAAGGGCAGCAACGCCAGCCCCGACACTGCCAAGACCGAAGCTCCCAGCCACTGTTTTACCCAACCGCCCGCCGTCGACTTCATGCTCTGAGAACCCGTGTTGAAAACGCTGTTAATGCGAATAGATCGCAGTTTCAAGCACTACACGGATGGGGCGCAGGTTTACCTCACATGGGTTCGCAACTATTTTTGTGTATGCCGCCCTCGAGGCCACTCGCGGCCAGGCACTCCTTGGCACTCTTCTTCAATTTCTTGATCAAGCGCTCCTGACGCAGCGCCTCGCCCTTGCTCGCACATTGCTCGGTATAGACCAAGGCCACGGCAGGGCTGGACAGAAAAAACCGTGCGCCCTTGCCGCTTTGGTGCGAGGCAAACCGGCGCACGGGGTCATTGCTGATACCGCAGTACAGCGAGCCATTGGCGGCCCGCACCAGATAGACGAACCAGGGTTTGGGTTCAGAGGGATCAGTCACAAGTCGATGTCGGCAAACCAGAAGAGCGCCAAGCTTATCAACGCCCGGCCTGAAATGCCTTCAAGCCTTTGAGCGCCTGGGCACGTACCGCGTTTTTCAGCGCGGGCGACCAACCCAGTAACAGGCCCTTGAGGCCCAACGCCTGGCGCGACCAACGCCACAGGTCGAAGTGGTCGTGGTGTTCACAGATCTTGCCGTCACGGAACACGAACCGCGCACCGATATCGTTGACCACGGTATTGCCGGTGGCGCTGAACAAATACGTCGCCACCCAATGGGCACTGCCGGTGCTGTCATCGCTGCGCACATGGTCGAACGTCAGGGAAAAATCCTTGGCCCGCGTGGTAAGCATGCGCCACATATCACCGGCATCCCGCCCGCGCAGTTCGCCGAACGCCGGGTCGCTGAAGACCACATCGTCGGTGTAGCAAGCGGCCATGGCCTCGGCGTCAAGGCGCTGAAAGGCCTCATAGAAGCGGTGGATCAGAGCATCGTGGGCAGCACTCATGGGCAGGTTCCGCAGCAATTATTGTCAGGCCTGCACGATAATCCGCACAGGCCGCGAAGACCATGGGCATTCATGACAAAAATAGCGCTGCCGTCGATCTGGATCTCTTCAGCGGTCGGCAGTGCGGACTTGAACACTAGCCGCGCGGCCTTGACGGCTATCAATGCAGGCGCGTTGCAACTGACCTCCGTCAGGGTTGCATCACTTACGGTCGATCAACCAGCGGTTACGCGGGCACAAGCAAGTACATCGCACAATGGGTATTTCGTCTCAACTAATTTGACCGGGATTTTAAACAACCCTCAACTAATGCCAGCAGGCTCTAACAACAAGTTAGAGCACTTAGCGCACCAGACCCATACAACTAATACGAATCCTGCACTTGGCCTTTAGTTAAACCACTGTCATAAAACTGCAACTTTCTAAGGCACCATTCCCGATGCGCGCGCATAGGCGAACAGTTCAACATCGGTAGAGATACTCAGCCGCTGCATCGCTGTACTTTTCTGTTTGCTGATAGTGGAAATACTCCGGTGGACCTTGGCCGCGATCTGGCTGACAGTCATGCCGCTGGCCAACATACGCACCACCTCGCTCTCCTTGCCGGACAACTGCGGCTCATGGGACTGATTGCCTGTCCCCGCCTCCACCAGTTGCACCCGCAGGCATTCACTGGCGAAGGTCTGGCCGGCGCACACGGCTTTGATCGCCAGGGGCAACTCCTTGGCAGAGGCACTTTTGGCGACCACTGCCTTGGCACCATGGGCGAAGGAGGCACGCAGGGTGGCAACGTTGGCGAACATCGTCACCAGGATCACTGGCACGTTCGGGTACTGACGACGCAACAGGCTCAACAGGCTCAACAGGCTGTAGCCATCAGCTTGCTGACCGCCCGGCATGGCAAAATCGGTGACCAGCACATCACATGCCGTAGTACTCAACACCCCGAGTAATTGATCGGGGCCGTCGGCTTCGCCGACCACCTTGCACTTGCCATTCGCCTCAATCACGACTCTCTGCCCGACTCGAACAATAGGGTGATCGTCAGCAATAATTACTCGAAGCATAGATACCTACGAATGGTGGCAACTTGAATCCGCGCAAAATACCTCTGTCAGCGCTCATCAACAACTACTAACAAAGACCCACTTGCAGCCGAAGCCAATGTTTAGTAGCGGCTATTTTTTGGACTACAACATAATAGGAAACCACCTACAGCAAAAACTAGACTTCCAAATAACTTAAACCCTCTGTAAACACCTTTCACAGAGTGGACAGATAATCCAGATAGGTGCGCAAGCGTGCCTGGAACGATGTCAACTCCGCCTGGTGCGCAGACACGCCATCGCGCTGAACCTGCTCGATCAACCTCACGGCACAGGACTCAAGCCCTGTTCCTCCTATAAATACCAGGCTACCCGTCAATCGATGCAGGCGTTCGGCGGTCAATGATGCGTTCAATGCGGCACAGGCACGGCCCAACAGGTCGTGATCTTGCCAAGCCTCGACCAGCAGATTTTCCAACAGTTGATTGACCACCTGTTCACTGCCAAACGTCGCGACCAGGCTCGCGCGGGCGGGCCACCCCATAACCTTCGCAACAGGCTCCGCACCGATAGGCATGTGATCGGCACCCGGGAGCCATCGCGCCAAAACGGCACTTAATTGTTCCAGGGTCAGAGGCTTGAGCAGCCAGGCATCCATGCCCGCGTCGCGGCAGCGCTGGGGGCTGTCGTTTTGCAGGTCGGCGGTCAACGCGATGATCGGCACTCGCCTCAAGCCGACGTGGTGCTCATATTGGCGAATGGCGCGGGCCATGCTGTAACCGTCCATAACGGGCATCTGGCAATCAGTGATCACCAGGTCAAAGGGCCGACAAGCATAAGCCACTCGCCCGAGATACCCGTCGGCGACCAGCTCATGGTCCAACCCGAGTTTTCGCAGCAAGCAACCCAGCAATAGACGGTGGGCTGAATGATCCTCCGCCACCAGGACATGCAACTGCCGCCAGTGAGGCGGGGGAGTAACAGGCGATCTCGATTTGCGGCTCGCGCCTGCGGTTGAACCTGACAGCGAACCCATCAGTACCTCTTCGTAGCTATTGATACGGCAGCAACCTTCGGCACTGGCGCAATAGCCATAGAGGCCTACTTAGGCAGCAACGATCGCCACATTCCTTTGAATGCTATCGACGAAAAACCAATAACCTTTTGAATGGCTTAAAGCCGATACAACAACTACGAAAAAACGCGAACTGACCCTATTCGATCCACCCTGCCAATTTCGTATTAGTTGTATTTCCCCCGCGCACACCTCTCGCTAAATTGTGCCCCACCCCAAAAGAGGGACGGCTTGCCACTCCCCGGCAGCCGCAAAAAATATCGAGACCGTCGCACCGACAACCACCCGCCGACACCGAAGCGGGCGTTGCGTTGCACGCACCTCTATCTGCCAGCCTGCAATGGAAAAAACAGAAAAATGAAGAGCCCTGTAGCCCTATTGAGCAGTGCCCTGCTGCTCGCCATGAGTTCATCGGTATTCGCAGCCAGCAGCGTGGAACTGGCCGTCAAAGGGCTGATCACACCCAGCGCCTGTGCACCTAGCCTTTCAAGCGGCGGGATTGTCGATCACGGAAAAATTTCGGCCAAGGATTTGAGGCCGGATGGATGGACCGTGCTTAAAAGTCACAACCTGCAACTGGGCATCACGTGCGATGCGCCAACCCTGCTAGCCCTGAAGGGCATTGATAACGTTGGTGACGCCCACGATCCGAGGAACAGCTATGGCCTGGGCTTGGTCAGCGGAAAAAAATTAGGCAGTTTCTCCCTGACCTTAAGCAATCCAATCGCCGATGGCGCAGCGATCTCCATGATTGAGTCCTCGGATAACGGCCTCACCTGGCGGGCAAGTTTCCCAGGTGACATGTGGCCAGCCTCCTACCTCGCTTCGTTTGGCGACAACACCACCGGCAGGTGGGCACCCACCCCGGTCCAGCAGGTGTTGGCGGACCTCATGGTGGCAACCATCATCGCGCCGACAGCAGGAATGGATCTGACCGCAGAGGTTCCAATCAACGGGTCCGCCACGCTTGAAGTCAAATACCTATAACGCCTCTGCCCCATGCCCAAGGAGATTCACTGACATGAATGTTTTTGCATCCAGCCTGATAGGCGCCTTGCTCCTCAGCCCGACCGCATTCGCCGCCAGCAACACAGACTTGCTCGTGCGCGGCAGCATCACCCCCAGCGCTTGCTCACCAATCATCTCCGGCGGCGGGACTGTGGACTTCGGCAAGGTGTCGGTCAAGGACCTCAACACCGACACCTACACCGATCTGCCCAGAGAAACCATGCTGTTGAGTGTGCGCTGCGACGGGCCGACGTACTTCACCCTCAACACCATCGACAACCGTTCAGGCACCGCCGCCAGCCACTTCAGCTGGCATGGGCTGGGCACCACACCCAGTGATGAAAAAGTCGGGGATGCCGGGCTGGGTCTCTATATGCCCGTGGCCGACGGCGTCTCCGTGCGCACCATCACCTCAAGGGATGGCGGCGTGACCTGGATGCCTTCGGTGATGCTCAGCCATACCTTGCTGACGGCGATCGCCCACAGCGACGACGTGATACCGATTGCAGTCCAGGAACTGGACGCCGAGATCCGCCTGATCACCCATATCGCACCTGCCAACAACCTGACGTTGACCGACGAAGTCCCCATCGACGGTCACGCCACCGTACAAGTCAATTACCTTTAAGGAGTCCCTACGATGAAAACCCGATTGACCACCCTGGCCGCCGGCGTATTGCTGCTCGGCTCGGCGACAACCTTCGCTGCATCGTCCGTTGACCTGACCGTCAAGGGGCTGATCGTGCCCAGCGCTTGCACACCCAGCTTGTCCGGTGGTGGCGTGGTCGACCACGGCAAGATTTCCGCCAAGGATCTGAATCTGGACGACGCAACATATCTGGATAAACGCACCCTGACGATGACGGTCAACTGTGACGCTCCGATTCAGTTTGCCCTGCACCCGATTGATAATCGGGCAAGTTCCAGCATGAGCAGCTCGTACTTTGGCCTGGGTTTTATCAACGATACCCAGAAACTGGGTTACTACTTCCTCACCTTGAGCAACCCGGTCGCCGATGATGGCGTTGTAGTGCAGACGATCGGTTCCACTGACCAGGGCCAGACCTGGTTCAAAGAGAAGTTCCTGGACCCAGGCCTGTACATGTCAGTTGCCTCAATGGAGGACCTTACCCTGCCCCTGGCGGTCAAGGACTTGAGCGTTGATGTGGGTGTAAGCACTGCAATTCACCGCGCCGACGGCCTGGACCTGAGCAACGAAGTGACCATCGACGGCTCCGCCACCCTTGAAGTGAAGTACCTCTGACCCATGGCGCCCCATGCCCTTACCCTTGAAGGGCATGGGCTTCGCCGTGGGCTGTGCTCACCCGTGCCAGTGATGAATCGATGACTATGTTCACCCGTTTCTTTACCGTGCTGTTGTTATCCCTGTGCGCTGCGGCCAAGGCCAGTGCGGGCAGCGCTGCCGAGCTTACGGTAACCGGTCGTGTGACACCGGATGCCTGCTATATCGAGCTGTCGGATGAAGGCTTTGTCGACCACGGAAAGATCCCCGCACACACCCTCCTTGTCGACGAATTCACCGTGCTGCCCAGCCGACAACTCGAACTGCAGGTGCAATGCGCCAGGCCCATGCTGTTTGCGCTGGTGGGTATCGACAATCGTGCGGAGTCTTCCCTGGCACCGGATTTTTTCTATGGGCTGGGCAGAAACATCCATGCACCGGACGAACGCCTCGGCTCCGTGGCGTTGTCGTACCGCAACCCAGTGGGGGACTCCCAGGCCATGCAAGTCCTGGCCTCCACCAACAGCGGCGAAAGCTGGACGCCCGAGCCCAATGGCTATCCACGATCCTATATGGCATTTGCTCCGACGGGCGACCGTCAGCCCGACTTCATCAGCCAGTTGAGGGTCCAGCTTCAAGTGGACACCGCCATCAACTTTTCGCAGTACCTGACCCTGAATCAGGAAGTGCCCCTCGACGGCTCCATCGTTCTGGATTTGCGTTACCTCTGACCCACTCATTTCGCCTAATGGAAAACCCATCATGACGATGACATGCTCAAACACCGCGTTCGGCCTTATTGCCCTGCTGCTGATATTCGGCAACCAAGCAAAGGCTGACGGCATGGTCCCGGACACATCCGTGGTGATCGTCCACGAGGACGATGGTGAAGCTTCCGTTTCGGTGACCAACTCCGACAGCCAGCTCTCGTTGTTGCATGTGACCTTGCAGGATATTCCGGAAGACACCGAACCCCTGCTGGTGGTGACGCCGCCGCTGTCCCGAGTCGAAGCGTCCAAATCCCAGTTGGTGCGCTTTATTCTGCAAAACCAAAAACCGTTGCTCACCCAGCGGCTCAAACGCGCCGTGTTCGAAGGCATGCCCCAGGGCCGCGCAGCCACTGCCGCCGGTCATGCCCGCGTGGGCGTGACCGTGCGCCAGAACCTGCCGGTGATTGTGCATCCCAAGGGCCTGGCACCCAATCGCAGCCCCTGGACCGGCCTGACATGGACCCTGCGCGACGGCCAATTGCAGGTGCGTAATGACACGCCCTATGTGGTGCGCCTGGCCCAGGAGCTGCGGCTGTTGCCCGGCGACGGCAAGGCGATGCTGCCGCGCACCTACGTGCTGCCAGGTGAAGCCTTGAGCGTGCCTGCCAGCGGTGGCCAAGCCAAGACGGTGAGGCTACAACCGGCCACTGTGTACGGGTTTGCGGTCAAGGCCTACGACGCCCCCATCACCCTCTGACAGAAAACCACAGGCGTCGCCAAGACCGCCGCCTGGATAACGAAGTGACGGCTTATCGACCGTCACCAGAACGCCCAAAGCCCCGAACCCAATGAGGGCTGTGCGTTCACTAAGCGAGTACCTTGCGTGAAAACAGTATTGAGTTACCGTGACGGCGAAGCCGTGCCCATTCGCCCAGCCTTGCCGCTGGTGTTGCTGCTGTATGCGCTTATGCCGGACAAGGCGTGGGCCGACGACACCAGCCCCGCAGGCTTCGACGCCCAGACCTTGCATCAGCGCGGCATCGATCCACAGTTGGCCAGCCTGCTGCTGGCAACCCCGCGCTTTGCCGCCGGCCGTCATAACGTCAACCTGCGGGTCAATGGCCTGCGCCGGGGACGCCTGGAGGTCAGTTTCGATCAACAGGGCAACCCCTGCCTGGACCGTGCGTTGCTGGACGCCGCCAACCTGGTGATACCCGCTGACCCCGTGGGTTGTCAGGATTTTCTTCTGCGGTATCCGCAAAGCCTGGTGGAACCGGACCCGTCGACACTGACGTTGGCACTGGTCGTGCCCACCGAAGCACTGCGCCCCGTGCAACAGGACATCTCGGGCTACCAGACCGGCGGGTTTGCCGGGATGCTCAACTACGACCTGAGCGGGTTCTACAACCGCTTTGGCGAAGACGCCAGCCGGTTTGGTTCAGCCAACACCGAAGTCGGCTTCAACGCCGGCGACTGGATCGTGCGCAGCCGCCAAGTACAGACCTGGCAGGATGGCTTATCGCGCAGCACCCACTTGGAGGCCTACGCGCAACGGACCTTCGCCAGCCATCAGGCAGTGCTGCAGGCCGGGCAGATCAACCTCTATAACCCGGTGTTGTCTGGCGCACAGATCACCGGCGTGCAGGTGCTGACCGAACACGCCCTTCAGGAGCAAGGCCAGAGCGCGCAAATTCAGGGGATCGCCAACAGCCCGGCACAGGTAGAGGTGCGCCAGAACGGCGCGCTGATTCACTCCACCGTGGTGCCTGCCGGGCCGTTTGTGCTGAACGATGTACGTCGCCTGAATACGCGCTCGGACGTCGAAGTCACGGTCAAGGAAAGTGTCGGCGGGGAACGACGTTTCACCGTACCCGCCGCCATGCTCGGTCTCGGCCTGCCTGCACCCGGCTATTCGGTCGCAGCGGGGCGCGTACGTAACGTCGGCGGGGCCGAGGCAGAGGCGCCGTGGGTGGTCAGCGCCGGTTGGACCGGGAACTTGCATCCGCAACTGACCCTGGGCAGTGGCGTGCTGGCGACCGGCGAGTATCGCTCGGCGGGCGCCAGCCTGGGCTGGCTGCCGTGGCTGGACAGTCAGATCCAGGTGTCTACCCAATTGTCCAACACCCAGTCGTGGGAAAAAGTCTCGGGCGTGCAGACCGATCTTTCCTGGTCACAGCGCCTGAGCGAGCGATGGTCGTTCAGCGCCGCCAACTCCTGGCGCAGCAGCGGCTACCGCGAACTGGAGGAAAGCACCTACGAGCGCGACGGCAGTCAGCGCAACTCACGCTATCGCGACCAACAAAGCATCAACCTGGGGTGGTCACATCCGCAGTTGGGCGCATTCAGCGCCGGCGTTTCACGTTCGAGTACCTTCGAGGGCAACAGCAGCAGCCGCGCGCTGGCAGCGTGGGGCACGAGCATTGGCGCAGTCTCGTTATCGGCCAGTGCCGAGTGGCAGATGGGCGGACGCCAGCAACAGGACAACGCGGTCTACCTCACTGTCAGCGTGCCGTTGGGCGAAAGCCGCCGGCTGCGCAGTTGGGTGCGCAACTCCGGCGGCCAAAACCGTACCGGCCTGGGCCTGACCGAACAGATCGACGACCAACTGAGCTACCGCGTCAGCGCCGAACACGACAGCAGTGACCATCAGGTGGAAACCAGCGTGGGCGTTTCGGCATTGCCGCGCTATACCCAACTCGACTTGAGCTACAGCCGCTCCGATGCCGAGCGTTCGAGCTACCAGGGCGGCGCCCGCGGCGGTGTAGTCGTGCATGGCGACGGCATGACATTTACCCCCTACCCGGTGCGCGACACCTTCGCTCTGGTATCCGTCGGCGACATGAGCGGCATCAAGCTCAGCACCCCCAGTGGGCCGGTGTGGACCGACTGGCAAGGCCAGGCCGTGGTGCCGCAGGTGGCCGCCTACGGGCGCAGCCCAGTGGAAGTGCAGACCCGCTCACTACCGCGCAACGCCGATATCAACAATGGCCTGGCCGTGATCTCGGCCGGGCGTGGCGCTGTCGATCGGGTCGAGTTCGGTGTGGGCCTGACCCGCCGCATGCTGCTCACCGTCAGCGACGATCATGGAAACCCCATGCCGGTGGGAGCCTCCGTTACGACGACCACAGGTGAGTTCATCACCTTGGTGCAGGACGCCAGCCAGGTGTTCCTGCCCAATGTGCTGGACCAAGGAGCGCTGTGGATCACCACCTCGCAAGGCAAACGCTGTGAATTGCGCTACCAACTGCCGGCAAAAGCCGACCCCACGGTGTATTTCGAAACCGCACCTGCTCGTTGCCACACACCATGAGGACTACTGCCATGCACCCTGCAACCTGTTTGCGCTACGTGAGCCTGGGGTTATTGCTCGCGTTTGCCGGCACTGCTCAAGCCTTTGAGGAATGCCAATTCAACCTCAGCGAACCGCTGGTGGATTTGGGCTTGATGAGTCGCCTGGCGCAAAGCGACAGCGCGCCGGAACGCCTGCTCGGCGAGCGCCGTTTGAGCCTGACGTTCACCTGCCCCCAGGCCCAGGACCTGAGCCTGTTTTATCGCGGCACCGCCGCCTCCGCGCAACGTCTGCAATTCACTCCCAACGGCAGCTATGCCATAGAAGTCGGCAACGCCGTGCTCGACGGCCGGGCGGTGGAACTGGGCTTGTTACCCGGCGCAGGCCAGGCGCCGGTGAGCAGCGCCAGCGTGCTGGAATGGCGGCCCGACCATGGCATCGCGCCGCTGCACCAAGGCACGATATTGCAGGGGAAAACCCTGGCGTTGCAGTTGACTCTGCGCGCCTGGGCCGACCCGGCCGCCACCCAGGTACGCGACGCCACCACCTGGGAAGTCAGCGGGATGATGTACCACAGCGCAAGCGGGCGTTACCGCGACCTCACGTTGCGCGCCCACTTCGCGCCGACCGCCTGCCAACCGACACTGTCGGACCAGGGCGTCGTGGACTACGGCACGCTGTACGCCAAGGATCTGAGTGCCACCCACGAAACACCGCTACCGACGCGCACCGTGCGCCTGAGCGTGACCTGCGATGCTCCGGCCCGCTTCGGCCTGCGTATGAAAGACAATCGCGATGGCTCAGCCACCGGCGGCACCGATGAAACGGCCTATGGCCTGGACCTGGACGCCAGCAACAACAAAATCGGACGTTTCTACCTGACGGTCGACCCAGCGGAATTCAGCGCCGACAGCTTATCCACGCTGTACCGCACCGACTCCACCAGCAATGGCGCAGCCTGGAGCAGTTCCACTGCGCGGCAGATCCCCATGGCTGCCAACAGCCTCATGGGCTTTACCGACAAGACCGGCGTGACTACGGGCCCGCTCGCCATACAGGTCCTGACCGGCACGATGCGCATCAAGACGTACCTGGCCCCCATCCAATCGCTGGATCTGCGCGATGTCGTGCGTATCAATGGGTCCGGCACCCTCGAAATCATTTACTTGTAGGAGTGCGTACCATGAAAATTCCTGCCCTTTGCAGCCTTCTATTATTGACCAGCACTCAGGCGGCGCTGGCGGCCTCGACGGTGGACCTCAGCGTCCAGGGGCTGGTCACGCCCGCCGCGTGCCTGCCGCAACTGTCAAACGGCGGCCTGATTGACTACGGCAAAATATCTCAACAAGACTTGAACCTGGAAACTCGCACCCGTCTACCCGCCAAGACCCTGTTCTTCGGCATGGCGTGTACCGGCCCGGTACGTTATGCCCTGCGCATGCAAGACAACCGCAGCGACTCGACCCTGGTCGAAAGCGAGATTTACTACGGGCTGGGGTTCGACAGCAACGGCACGCCCCTGGGCGTCTACTCCATGACCTTCGATCCTCGGCAGACCCAGGCCAGCAACAACGGGCAACTCTACGGCACCGAATCCACCACCGGGGGCCTGGCATGGCGCACGTCCAACCTCAACCCCATCGACATCGGTTCCCGCAGCTACCTGGGCTTTACGTCGATCGAGGGCAGCGTCAGCGGCCCCACCGCCATTGGCATAATAGGCAGCCACGTCACGGTGCAGACCGTGATCAATGCTCGCAAGAATCTGGACTTGAGCACGCAAACCCCGATTGACGGTTCGGCCACGCTGGAAGTGGTTTATCTCTAGACCTTCTCACAGGTGACGTGCACGTAGCGCGCACGTCCGGCGCCCAGGCCCGCCACGATGGCGCCGAGGCCGATCACTGCGAAGATCCAGCCGATGGCCGTCCAGCCGCCGGTCCAGTCATGCACCACGCCCACAGCGAAAGGGCCAAGGGACGCCAGGGTATAACCGATCCCCTGGGCCATGCTCGACAGGTTGGCGGCTACGTGAGCGTCACGCGAGCGCAGCACAATCAAGGTCAGCGCCAGGCTGAAGGTACCGCCCTGCCCCAGACCGAGCAGAATCGCCCAACCCCACAAACCGTCCAGCGGCGCATACAGGCAGCCGAACAGGCCGCCGAGGGTCAGCAGCATCACCACCACGATCGCCAGGCGCTGGTCCTTGCCACGGGTAGCCAGCCATGGCGCGGCCAGGGAACTGAACAACTGCACAATGATCGAGCCGGACAACGCCAATCCCGCCTCTGTGGCACTCAGGCCACGGCCGATCAGGATCGACGGCAACCAGCCGAACACGATGTAGGCCAGGGACGATTGCAGGCCCATGTACAAGGTCACTTGCCAGGCCAACGGGTCACGCAGTAGCCCCTTCACGCGGTAGGCGACGCGATGGGCGCCGTGCTTCTGCCCGACTTGCGGCAACCAGAACAACGCCGCCAACAGCGCTGGCAGAATCCAGAACCCCAGGCCAAGGGGCCAACTGTCGCCGAAGTAATGACTCAGGGGTACCGTTGCCCCTGCCGCCAGTGCGGCGCCCAGGCACAGGGCCATGGTGTAGACGCCGGTCATGGCGCCCGCGCGTGCGGCGAAGTCGCGCTTGACGATACCCGGCAGCAATACGCCGATGATGCCAATGCTGGCGCCGGCGATCAGGCTGCCGGCAAACAGGCCCACTTCCCCGAATGAACTGCGCAGGATGATCCCGCCAGCCAGGGTCAGCAAGATGCCGAACACCACCCGCTCAGCCCCAAAGCGTCGGGCCAGGATCGGTGCCATGGGCGCGAACAGGCCCAGGCACAACACCGGCAGGGTGGTCAGTAAACCGGCTTGGGCGGCCGACAGGCCCAGGCTGCTGGAGACGTCGGCCAACAGCGGCGAGAGGCTCGACAAGGCCGGGCGCAAGTTGAGCGCCACCAGGATCAGGCCCAGCAACAGCAACCAGGGCCGGCTCACCCGCGGGTGGCTGTGCTGCACCTCGTCGTCATCGGCCTCGGCGTCAATCAACAACTCTTCAAGTTCGGGCGTGCGTTGGGTTTCAGGGTTCATTGATCAACTGCCGGCAGAGGGATTTGGCACGTTCGGGGTCTTGCTGCTCCACGGCGTCAAGCAGGGCAACGTGCAAGTCGAACACGGCCTGGCGACGCGGTGAAAGGTTCAGGGTCTGACGCAACTGCGCGCCGACGATGGCGGAGAAATACTGATACAGCTCGCTCAAGGCCGGGTTGTGTGCGGCGTCCACCAAGCGTTGGTGAAACGCCAGGTCAGCGCTGATATAGGCCTCGAGGTCGCCCTGATACAGCGCGGCGCTGGCATCCAGCGCTGTGCGCAATGCTCGCAGGTCACTTGCAGTACGGCGTTGCGCAGCAAGGCCGATGGCTTCCACTTCCAGAATCTGCCGCGTCTCCTGCGCCTGCCCCAGGGTGCAATGAGACAACGCACGCATCGTGCCCAACGGGTCGGTCATCGAGCGCAGATAACTGCCGTCGCCCTGGCGAATTTCGATCAACCCGGAGAATGCCAACACGCGCATGGCTTCACGCACGGTGTTACGGCTGATCCCCAGTTCGGCGCACAGTTCGGGCTCGGTGGGCAGGCGTTCGCCAACGGCCCACGCACCCTGGGCAATGCGCAGACGCAGTTGTTCCAGCGCCTGGTCAACCAGAGAGCGTTTGATCAGCGGGGCGATGTCTGTCATGGGCTTTACGCTTTCGTCCAATCATAGGATGAATTTTCCTACAGCCTATTAGGAGTCGCCTACAAAGGCAACGCACTAGGGTTTTTAGGCAGGGAAAGGAGCAGTATTTTCGATTGGTAAAATTACCCTCAGAGGGTAATTATTGGACTCAGGTGTCTTATGGAAAAGTACACACCTCATTACGATCTGGCCTTGATCAAGGCGCAAGTCATCCGGCTGGGCCACAGAGCCTTTACGGCAACTGCGCGGGAGAGCGCTCGTCAACTTGAATTGAGCATCGGCCAGATGCGGTTGGCGGTCTGCGCCCTTGAAACGCGAATGTTGTACAAATCAATGACAACCTATGCAGACCACCGGATATGGCAGGACGTCTATCTGATCAAGATGTACGGTACGGAGATTTACATCAAGGTGACTCACCGCCCAGGCGGCGAAGCTCCCGTAATCTCCTTCAAGGAGAAAACCTTATGAAAACCCAACAATGCGTGAATTGCGGAACCCATGATGGAATGCAGTATTTCGCAGGTCGCACCTTCACCATCAACACACGCGGCATGATGCGCGACATTCCAAACATCGCGGGCTGGGAATGCCAGGTTTGTAAGGAAATCGAATTCGATCATGACGATGACAGCGCAGAGCGTTATTCCGATGCCAGTGACCAATTATTGATTGATGGCAGAAAAGTCATCGCGGCTGAAATGAAGCGAATCCGTCGCAAACTGCACCTCACTCAGAAGGAGGCAGTGAAGCTGTTGACTGTGCGCGGGCAAAACTCATTTTCTCGCTACGAAAGGGCTGAGGTTTTCCCTCCTGAACCATTGTTTACACTCATGCGCCTACTGGATAAGCATCCGCATCTGCTGGCCGAGATCGAGGCGCTCAATGTCGGAGAAGACCTCAATCGCCTGCTCATTGCAAAAGATCAGCAACAACGTGCGGCCCAAGCATCCTGATGCAGATCAACAGGCAAAAAACAAACCCGGCTCCAGGCCGGGTTTGTTTTTTAACCTTCCATCAATGCAGTATCTGGCTCAAGAACAACTTGGTCCGCTCATTCTGCGGGTTATCAAAGAAGTCATTCGGCGCCGCCTGCTCGACGATCTCGCCCTTGTCCATGAAGATCACGCGATTGGCCACTGTGCGGGCAAAGCCCATTTCGTGGGTCACGCACAACATGGTCATGCCGTCTTCGGCCAGGCCGATCATGGTGTCCAGTACCTCTTTGACCATCTCCGGGTCCAGCGCCGATGTCGGCTCGTCGAACAACATGATTTTGGGCTTCATGCACAGCGCGCGGGCAATCGCCACACGCTGTTGCTGACCACCTGAAAGCTGCCCGGGAAACTTGTGGGCCTGCTCCGGAATGCGCACACGCTCCAGGTAGTGCATGGCAATTTCCTCGGCCTTGCGCTTGGGCATCTTGCGCACCCACATCGGCGCCAGCGTGCAGTTCTGCAGGATGGTCAAATGCGGGAACAGATTGAAGTGCTGGAACACCATACCGACTTCGCGGCGGATCGCTTCGATCTGCTTGAGGTCATTGGTCAGTTCCACACCATCGACCACAATGCGGCCTTGCTGGTGCTCTTCCAGGCGGTTGAGGCAGCGGATGGTGGTGGACTTGCCCGAGCCCGACGGGCCGCACAGCACGATACGCTCGCCCTGCTTGACGTTGAGGTTGATGTCTTTCAACACGTGGAACTGGCCGTACCACTTGTTGACGCCCTGCATCTGGATAATGCCTTCAGGGCTCACAGGCTGTTTGATTGCTTCGCTCATCAAAAAACTCCTAACGCTTGTGGCCAGTGTCGAGCTTGCGTTCCAGATGCATGGAATAGCGCGACATACCAAAACAGAAAATCCAGAACACCAGGGCGGCGAACACGTAGCCTTCAGTGGCCATGCCCAGCCATTTGGGGTCGGCGGCGGCTTGCTTGACGCTGTTGAGCAGGTCGAACAGGCCGATGATGATCACAAGGCTGGTGTCCTTGAACAGGGCGATGAAGGTGTTGACGATCCCAGGGATCACCATCTTCAAGGCTTGCGGCAGGATCACCAGGCCCATGCTGCGCCAGTAGCCCAGACCCATCGCCGCAGCGGCTTCATATTGGCCCTTGGGAATCGCCTGCAAACCACCGCGCACCACTTCGGCCACATAGGCCGACTGGAACAGGATCACACCGATCAGCGCCCGCAGCAGCTTGTCGAAGTTCATGCCTTCAGGCAGGAACAGCGGCAGCATCACCGAAGACATGAACAGCACGGTGATCAACGGCACGCCGCGCCAGAACTCGATGAAGGTCACGCAGACCACCCGAATGGCCGGCATGTTCGAACGCCGCCCCAGCGCCAGCACAATGCCCAGCGGCAAGGCGCCGGCGATGCCCACCGTGGCGATAACCAGGGTCAGCATCAAGCCGCCCCATTGGCTGGTCGCCACGTTGCTCAGCCCGAACACGCCGCCATGCAGCAAGCAGTAGGCAATGATCGGGTACAGCACCAAAAAGCCCAGGCCATAGATCGCCTTGCGTGGGAAACGCGAGATGAACAACGGCGCCACGCCCACGATGGCCAGCCACACCGTCATGTCCACGCGCCAGCGCAGGTCGACGGGGTAATAGCCATACATGAACTGCCCGAAGCGCTGTTGGATAAATACCCAACAGGCGCCCTCCTTGGTGCAGTCGGCGCGGGTGGTGCCCACCCAGTTGGCATCGAGGATGGCCCAGTGCAGGATCGGTGGCACCACCAGGTACACAAGGTAGATCGCCAGCAGGGTCAGCAGTGTATTGAGCCAGCTCGAGAACAAGTTGGCGCGCATCCAGGCCACCGGCCCGAAGACTTTGCTCGGCGGCGGCATATCAGGTTTGAACGTATGCGTAGTCATGGGTGTGTCCTCACCGCTCGATCAGCGCAATGCGCTTGTTGTACCAGTTCATCAGCAGAGAAATGCTGATGCTGATCGCCAGGTACACGCTCATGGTGATGGCAATGACTTCAATGGCTTGGCCGGTCTGGTTGAGCACCGTGCCGGCAAACAGCGAAACCATTTCCGGATAACCGATACCGGCGGCCAACGACGAGTTTTTCGCCAGGTTCAGGTATTGGCTGGTCAGCGGCGGAATGATCACGCGCAACGCTTGCGGGATGATGACCTTGCGCAGCGTCGGCCCCGGGCGCAGGCCCAGTGAACGTGCCGCTTCGGTCTGGCCATGGCTGACGGACTTGATGCCCGAGCGCACGATCTCGGCAATAAATGCCGCCGTGTACACCGTCAGCGCCAAGGTCAACGCCAACAGCTCTGGGATCAGTACCCAGCCACCGACAAAGTTGAAGCCCGCAAGCTTGGGCATTTCCCAATGCAATGGCGTACCGAAGATCAACACGCATAACGCCGGGATCACCACCAGCAGCGCCAGGCCCGCCCAGAATTTATGGAAAGGAACCCCCGTCGCTTCAAAGCGCTTGTTGGCCCAGCGGGTCATCAGCACGATGGCAACGATAGCGACCACCAGGCTGGTGACAAACGGCCAGAACCCGTCGGACGCCAGCGCTGCCGGCATGTTCAAGCCACGGCTGCTGACAAAGAAGGTGTCACCGAAGTTATGGCTGTTGCGCGGCCCTGGCATGGTCAGGAACACCGCGAAGTACCAGAACAGGATTTGCAACAGCGGCGGAATGTTGCGGAATACCTCCACGTACACCGTCGCCAGCTTGTTGATCATCCAGTTGGGCGACAAGCGTGCCACGCCGATGATGAAGCCGAGCAGGGTTGCCAGCACCACACCGATGACAGTCACCAGCAAAGTGTTGAGCAGGCCGATGACAAACACCCGGGCATAGCTGTCCGATTCGGTGTAGTCGATCAAGTGCTGCGCGATGCCGAAACCGGCACTGCGCTCAAGAAAGTCGAAACCCGAGGTGATGCCCCGGTGTTGCAGGTTGGTCTGGGTGTTATGGAACAGGTACCAGCCCAGCGAGACCACCGCCACGATCGTGATGATCTGGAACAGCCACGCACGCACTTTGGGGTCGCTGAAGCTGAGCTTCTGCTTGGGTGCGCCGATTTTATTTTGCATGAAGTGCCCCGAAAATAATGGAACAGAACATCACCCGGCAGTTGGCCTACCGGGTGACAGAACCATCAGCGATCAGCGCACAGGGGGTGCGTATTGAATGCCGCCGTTGTTCCACAGGGCGTTCAGGCCACGGTCGATTTCCAGCGGCGTGCTCTTGCCCAGGTTGCGCTCGAACATCTCGCCGTAGTTACCCACTTGCTTGACGATCTGTACCACCCAGTCCTTCTTCACTTTCAGGTCTTTACCGTATTCGCCGTCGGCACCGAGCAGACGCGCAACGTCCGGGTTCTTGGTGGCCTTGGCTTCAGCTTCGACGTTCTTGGAGGTCACACCGGCCTCTTCAGCGTTGAGCATGGCGTAGCCCACCCAGCGCACGATGGCCAGCCACTCATCATCACCGTTACGCACGACCGGGCCCAGGGGCTCCTTGGAAATGGTTTCCGGCAGCACCACGTAGTCTTTCGGCGAAGCCAGCTTGCTGCGCTGGGCGAACAGCTGGGATTTGTCGGACGTCAGCACGTCGCAACGCCCGGACTCCAGCGACTTGGCGCTTTCATCGGAGGTGTCGAAGGTGATCGGGGTGTATTTGAGGTTGTTGGCGCGGAAATAGTCGGAAACGTTCAGCTCGGTGGTGGTACCGGCCTGGATGCAGATGGTTGCACCGTCCAGTTCCTTGGCGCTCTTGACGCCCAGCTTGTTGTTCACCAGAAAGCCGATGCCGTCGTAGTAGGTAATGAAGCCCGGGAATTTCAGGCCCATGCCCGCATCGCGGGAGCTGGTCATGGTGGTGTTGCGCGACAGGATGTCGACTTCGCCTGACTGAAGCGCGGTGAAACGCTCCTTGGCGTTCAACTGGCTGAACTTGACCTTGGTGGCATCGCCAAATACGGCAGCCGCCACAGCGCGGCAATAGTCAGCGTCGATCCCGAGGATCTTGCCGCTGGCATCCGGCACCGAGAAACCCGGCAGGCCGTCACTCACACCGCACTGCACAAAGCCTTTCTTCTGCACGGCGTCCAGGGTGGCGCCCGCCTGGGCAAAACCACTGACACCCAGTACAGCCGCCGCAGAGACGATGGCCAGGGTGGATTTCAATACTTTCATTACAAACCTCCAATTGCTCTTGTTGTGTCGGAGCTCCAACCTCAGCGCACCCTTATGAGGCGATATCGACCCGTGTTGGTTTTTTTTGGGGCCAAGCAGCATGAGGTTTTTGCGGTAATTCCAGTTGCTTTCCCACGAGCGGCAGTCACTGATAGTGTTACCGCCCTGGGAGAGTTCTGACATCGAGCTACACATAGCAAGGCGCGTACCAGAGTCTTGGCCGAGTGGCTGTAACTGCGCTTCGATGGCAAAAGATCCAACCTTGCGACATTCTCTTAACAGATCAACCTGTCGCGCACCGTTCCGACGCACCTCATCGGAGCGCCCGCACATCTATGGAGCAGACATGACCGAACCCTTGATTCTTCAGCCCGCCAAGCCCGCAGACGCCTGCGTTATCTGGTTGCATGGCCTGGGCGCCGATCGCTACGACTTCCTGCCGGTGGCCGAAGCCCTGCAGGAAACCCTGCTGACCACCCGCTTCGTTTTGCCCCAGGCGCCCACGCGTCCGGTGACGATTAACGGTGGCTACGAGATGCCGAGCTGGTACGACATCAAGGCCATGAGCCCGGCCCGTTCGATCAGCCTGGAAGAACTGGAAGCGTCGGCAAAAATGGTCACAGACCTGATTGAGGCGCAACAGAGAACCGGAATAGACACCTCGCGAATTTTCCTCGCCGGTTTTTCTCAAGGTGGCGCGGTGGTTTTCCACACCGCGTTCAAGAAATGGGAGGGGCCTTTGGGCGGTGTGATCGCCCTCTCCACCTATGCGCCAACCTTCGATAATGACCTGGAATTATCCGCCAGCCAGCAACGCATTCCCACGCTCTGCCTGCATGGCCAGTACGACGATGTGGTGCAGAACGCCATGGGCCGCAGCGCCTACGAGCATTTGAAGGACCGTGGTGTCACCGTGACATGGCAGGAATACCCAATGGGCCACGAAGTGTTACCCCAAGAGATACACGATATAGGCACCTGGCTGACTGAACGCCTGCGCTGAATCCCGTGTTTATGTAGCCGTATGACAGACGCACTACGCCGCGCCCGATTCTTGCATTACACTGGCCGGCGTACATTCCTTAATCAATTAATGAGATGACCGTGCTCAAAGCACTCAAGAAGATGTTCGGCAAAAGCGAGGCTGAGCCGCTCGCGCCTGTTCCCAGTGCTCCTGCCCCCAAGCCCGGCAACCGCAATGACGGTCAACAGCCCGGCCGGAACGCGCCCGCCGCCTCACCGAACAAAACCACGGTGACGCCGCCTGAACAGGTAAAGCCTGCCGCACCCGCCCCGGCGCCTGTGGCCAAGCCCCGTCGCGAACGTGCGCCCAAACCGCCCGTGACCCCCTGGAAACTCGAAGACTTCGTCGTCGAACCCCAGGAAGGCAAAACCCGCTTCCACGATTTCAAACTGGCCCCGGAACTGATGCACGCCATCCAGGACCTGGGTTTCCCGTACTGCACGCCCATCCAGGCACAAGTGCTGGGCTTCACCCTCGCGGGCAAAGACGCCATCGGCCGTGCCCAGACCGGCACCGGCAAGACCGCCGCGTTCCTGATCTCGATCATCACCCAGTTGTTGCAAACGCCGCCGCCCAAGGAACGCTACATGGGTGAACCGCGCGCGCTGATCATCGCCCCGACCCGGGAGCTGGTGGTGCAGATCGCCAAGGACGCCGCCGACCTGACCAAGTACACCGGCCTCAACGTCATGACGTTTGTGGGCGGCATGGACTTCGACAAGCAACTCAAGCACCTCGAAGCCCGTCATTGCGACATCCTCGTCGCCACCCCGGGCCGCCTGCTCGACTTCAATCAGCGTGGCGACGTGCACCTGGACATGGTCGAAGTGATGGTGCTGGACGAAGCCGACCGCATGCTCGACATGGGCTTTATCCCGCAAGTACGCCAGATCATTCGTCAGACGCCGCCGAAAACCGAGCGCCAGACCCTGCTGTTCTCCGCGACTTTCACCGAAGACGTGATGAACCTCGCCAAGCAGTGGACCACCGACCCATCCATCGTCGAGATCGAAGCACTCAACGTTGCCAGCGAAAACGTCGAGCAGCATATCTACGCCGTCGCCGGTGCCGACAAGTACAAGCTGCTCTACAACCTGGTCAACGATAACGGTTGGGAGCGCGTGATGGTCTTCGCCAACCGCAAGGACGAAGTGCGCCGCATTGAAGAACGCCTGGTGCGCGACGGCGTCAACGCCGCGCAACTGTCGGGTGATGTGCCGCAGCACAAGCGCATCAAGACCCTGGAAGGCTTCCGTGAAGGCAAGATCCGCGTGCTGGTGGCTACCGATGTAGCCGGTCGCGGTATTCATATCGACGGCATCAGCCACGTGATCAACTTCACCCTGCCGGAAGTACCGGACGACTACGTGCACCGCATCGGCCGTACCGGGCGTGCTGGGGCTGCGGGTGTGTCCATCAGCTTTGCGGGCGAGGATGACTCGTACCAGTTGCCGTCCATCGAGGCGTTGCTGGGGCGCAAGATCAGCTGTGAAACGCCGCCGACGCATTTGTTGCGCGCTGTAGAACGCAAACGCCCTTGAGCTGAAATGCGGTAAAAAATGTGGGAGCGGGCTTGTGTGGGAGCTGGCTTGCCTGCGATGCAGACACCTCGGTTTTTCAGTCACGCCGAGGTGATGCTATCGCAGGCAAGCCAGCTCCCACATGGGTTTCAGCGTCTGGCTGGCTACTTCCAGCGATCCGCTGCGGCGTGGTCACTGCTGCGCCCTTCTACCCAACGCGGCCCCTCGCTGGTGTTTTCCTTCTTCCAGAACGGCGCCCGCGTCTTCAAGTAATCCATCACAAATGCACAGGCATCAAACGCTGCCTGCCGATGCGCACTGGCCGCGCCGACAAACACAATCGGCTCGCCCGGTTCCAACGTGCCGATACGGTGCAGCACCTCCAGCTTGAGCAACGGCCAGCGCTGTTCGGCTTCCACGGCGATCTTGGCCAGGGCCTTCTCGGTCATGCCGGGGTAGTGTTCCAAAAACATACCCGACACCTCGCGCCCGTCATTGAAGTCGCGTACATAGCCGACAAAGCTCACCACCGCGCCCACGCCCACGTTGGACGCGTGCATAGCGTTGACTTCGGCACCTGGATCAAAGGCTTCGACCTGCACACGAATGGCCATGATCAGCCTCCGGTCACGGGTGGGAAGAAGGCGACTTCATCGCCGGCTTGCACCGGCTCGTCCAGGCTGCACAACTCCTCGTTGCGCGCACACATCAGGCTCGCTTCGTTGAGCACGGCGAACTCCGGATCAGCAGCCAGCGCGAGGCGCACGGCGTCAACAGTGGCAAACTCACCTTCCATCTCCAGCGAATCGAAGCCCACCGCTTCGGCGTAGCGCGCAAAAAACAGTACGTTGATACTCATTGCTGATCCGCCTTGAAATGCCCGCTCTTACCGCCCAGCTTTTCCAGCAGGCGAATACTCTCAATGGTCATGCCGCGGTCCACCGCCTTGCACATGTCGTAGATCGTCAGGGCCGCGACGCTGGCGGCGGTCAGGGCTTCCATCTCAACGCCGGTCTGGCCGGAGAGTTTGCAGCGCGCCACGATACGAACCGCGTCTGTGCCGTCGGCACTCAGCTCCACCTTCACGCCGGTGAGCATCAACGGGTGGCACAGAGGGATCAAGTCACTGGTTTTTTTCGCTGCCTGGATCCCGGCAATGCGGGCCACGGCAAACACGTCGCCTTTGGGGTGGGCGCCGTCGACAATCATTTGCAGGGTGGCGGGCAGCATACGCACCCGCGCTTCGGCCACCGCCTCACGGAACGTCACGGCTTTTTCGGTGACGTCGACCATATGGGCGCGACCTTGGGAATCGAGATGAGTCAGCACAGGGATACTCCTGATCAGGAGCAGCGATTGTAAACCTGTGGGTCAAAATTTGCGCAGGGCTGTTTATCCCATCCCGTAGGAGCGAGCTTGCTCGCGAAACACTCTCAGGCGCCGCGTTTACCCAGGGTGCACGCGTTATCGTTGACGTTTTTCGCGAGCAAGCCCGCTCCTACATTCAAGGTTAGAACCGGAAGGTAAACCCGGCATTGATCCCGTTGTTGTTACCCCGGTTGGAAAGCAAGCCGCTGTAGTTCAACGACACCAGGGTGTCCTTGGTCAGCGCCATTTCGGCACTGGCCTTGATCACCGCGCCATCCCTGGCCACAGGCACGCCGTTGACCGCAAAGGCCGTGTCACTGCCGGCAAACTTCAGAGAAGCTTCACGATCGGTATCACCAAACTGGTGCTCCCAACCCAGCTCACCGCGCAAGGTCACCGCCGAGGTGGACGTGAGCGGCAGCTGGGTATGGCCACGCACGCCCAGGGTGGAGAGTGTCGCGTCCTGGCTTTGCTGGCTGGCATGCAAGGCTGCGGCACCGCCTTTTTCCTTGAACGAGTCGCTTTGATAGTTCAGGTACGTGAGGTTGGCGAAGGGTTCAAACACGGTCCATTGGGTATAACCGATCTCGGCAAACACCTGGTCGGTGCGCGCGTTGTAGTCGGCTTTGGCATGGTCCGACTGATTGGCATAGGCCACCCGTCGCGAAGTGTCCAGGCGGTGCCAGGTGCTGGCACCGCCCAGGCGCAGGGCAATCGCCTCGAAGCGTTTGCCACCATAGACCGACAGGTGATAGTTGTCGCTGTCCGCCGACGCCGACTGGCCGTTGAGGTGGCTTTGGGTATAACCGGTGGCTGCGCCCACGCGCCAGCCGTCGTTCACCTCGGTGTCCAGGCCCAGCAGTACGCCGCTGGTGGACGAGGAGTAACCGCTGGCGTTGTTGTCACCACTGACGTTGTTGCGTCCACCGAGTAGCTGTACCCAGCCGCCGTTGTCACGGCTGTCGATCTGCGCGTTGGAATCCAGTGCCTGCGCCTGTTGCAGGCGAGCGTTGATCGCTTCACGCAGGTAGCGGCTGTCGGCCATTTGCGCTGCGGCCACGTCCGAATGCAATTGCCCTGAAAGTTGCTTGAAGCCCTCCCGCGCCTGGGCGGCGGAATCCGATGACAGCAGGCTTTCGTAGACCGGGCTGCCAGTGCCCAATGTCTCGGCCACCGTCGCCACCGCACGCTCGTTGCGGGTTTGCGCGACACTGGCGAAGGTGGTCTGGTTGCGAGCTATCGCCAGGGTCAACTGATTCGGTTGATAGTTGAGCGCAGTGCCAATGAACAGGTAGTTGGGGGCGAACGCTGCAAACTGCCCCTGGATACCTTGACTGGCGCTGAGGATATTGAACTGCTGGCCCAGCAAGCTGCGCGCCTCGGTGGCGGTCAACAGGTTGGGGCTGTTCTCCAGGGACACGCTCACCACACCACCGTTGAGAGTCGCCGCGCCATTGCTCTGGAGCTGGTCGCTCTGACCATTGGCGCCGACTTCGACGGCATACACCGAACCCGGATTGAACGTAACATCGCCGGTGCGCAGCGTGCCTATCGAATGCCCCGGGGCCACTCGCCCGCCGTTGTTGACGGTCAAGGCACCCACCGTGCCGTTGCCGGCCAGGGTGCCGCCCAGTGTGGTCATCACGCCGTTATCGGCATTGCGCATGCCAACGGCGCTGCCGTCTACCGTCACGGCAGAGGTCAACGCGCCGTCCACCGACAATTTGCCACCGCGTACCCAAGTGCTGCCCGAATAGCTGTTCTGGCCTTCCAGCACCAACTCGCCATCCCCGGACTTGACCAGGCTACCGACGTAGGTGCTGCCGGTGAGCACGTCCTGGCCGCGGGTGAGTGTTGCCTGCTCCCGGGCATGACCGATGTCGTATTCAAACTGATCGTCGGCCGAGGCATTGGCGGGCAGGCCATTGAGCCAGCCTTTTTGCTGCTTGGTGGCGGCCCAGGTCGCCTGCTCGGCAGCGTCTTCTACGCGGCGGGCGCGAATGGCTTCATCGGAAATCGGGTTGGCCCAGATATCGCGGGTACCACTGGGCAACGCCACTGCCACCGCACCGAGGAACTGCCCCGGCCCTTGCATGGCTTTTTGCAGGTTGGGCAAGCCCCAGCCACTGACCACACCTGGTACTTGTGGGACACCCGGCGCGGCATCGTGCACCGGTTGCAGGTTGTCGTAGGTGCGGCCTCCGGTCAGTTCGCCAACCGGCGTGTCCGGGCCATCCGGCGCTTGCAGGCTGGAGGTGGTCAGCAACACGTCCCGCGCCTGGCTGGGCGTCATATAGGGGAAGCGTTGCATCACCAACGCCAGGGCCCCGGAAACGCTCGGCGCGGCGGCCGAGGTGCCGTTGGCATTCGGGATAATTTCGCCCTCGGGGCCGGCAGACGGAATGCCCGACACGCCCATCACGCACCACCACTTGGAGGTACCGCAACGGTTGTAGACCTGGGCGCTAGTCTCGTCGTAGCCCGTGATGGAGAGGAACCTGCCTTCGATATCCGGCTTGAAAAACGGCAGGTTCGCATTGGTGTCCGGGTTGGCACCGTGGCTGTCGTTGCCCGCCGAGATGATCTGGATGAACGTGTTTTGCCGGGCCGCATCGGCCATGGCGTCCATCCAGGTTTTGTGCCCGGCGTGGGCCTTGTCCCAGAATGGGCGATAGGCGGCGGTCATGTCCTGCAGGTTTTGCGCGGCGCTGTCGCCGACGTTGCCGAAGTGGTTCTCCACGTCATCGCGCGAGCTCTGCCCCCAACTCTGGTTGACGATCGCCACGTTCTTCGCCGCCAGGGCGTTGTAGCTGGCCATGAATGCGTTGTAGTCGAGGTCGTTGGAGCCTTGGTAGCGGTCGTTGTCGCTGCCGCCAGTGTTGGCGACAAAAAGATTGGCGTCGAAGGCAATGCCGTGCATACCAGTGCCGTTGCGGTTGGCAGCCAGCACCCCGGACATTTCCGTGCCATGCCCGTCGTTGAACTCCGGGTCGTATTCCCCAGGGATACTGAAAGGCTCCCCCTGCTTGAACTCGCCGCTGGGTACTTCAAGGCGGTAGCGCGGATGGGTGGCGTAGTACTCGCCCGTGGAGGTCACCGCCTGCACCCGGTCCTGGCCCTGGGCATTTTTGCCCTGGAACTCGGAGTGTTCGGTGAGGATGCCCGAGTCGAGTACGCCGACATTCACCCCCTTGCCGGTGATGCCCAAGGCATAGGCGTAATACGCGTTGGTGCGGTCCAGGCCGGAATTGACCTGAGCTTCCGGGGTCTTCCAGGTTTGCGCGTTGGCACTCCAGTCACGGGTTGCGCCAGCCCAGGACTGGCCTGCGTTCAATTGCCCGCTCAGGTTGCTGCTCACGCCCGGCTCGACGTAGGTGAAAGGCTTGGCGGCCGGCAGGTTGGCGATAATGGCCTTGGAGAAGTCCAGAATATTGGTGGTGTAGCGGCCGCTGTTGCTGAACAGCCGGCTGCGGTAGTAATCCAGGCGCGAAGCGTAGTCCAGTGGCCGACGGGTGTCGCCGAGCATGGCGCCAATGGTCAGGTTCTCGGGTTGCAGCTCATAGTTTTGCTTGAGGGCCGAATCGAACTTGCCGGACTGGGCCGCGAAGTCCTTGGCCGCAAGATCGACAATATCCGCGTAGGCAAACCTGAGGTTTTTGTACACGGCAGTCTCAGGACCGAATGAGGCGACGGCTGTCCTGAACGCCGATTCCAATACCTGCGGGGTGTAGGGGTTGTCGTCTGCCCTGGCCACGGAACCGTGGCCCAGCCATAAGGCCAGGCCGAGTGCTATGGGTGTGAGGGGTGTGGTCTTGAAACGGGGGGTGCGATTGCGTTGCGACACAATGAAGCCATTACCTGCTACGTCCATTTTCCTTTCCCTTTGGATATGTGCGTCATCAATGAGCGATGTTTTTGTAATAGGCAGGGTCACGGTGAAAACCCTGGACAGGTTTTCTAAACGTTCGTCGAATCAAGGAGGTGGTGTTCCGACGGGGTCTTGCAGTGTTCTTATAGTTTTTATCGCAAGAAAAAATGTAACAAAATAATTACAGAGACCACAAGCACCCGGGACGCGTTAACGCAGGCAAATGTCGCACAAAACAAAAACCCCGGACTTCGTGAAAAATCCGGGGCTTTTCGTCGCAGGTTCGCTGCAGTTACAGATGGGACTCGGCGTATTCAGCCAGAATCGAACGCGGTACCCCTTGCAGCGCAATGTGCACGCCGTTCGGGAAGTCCTTGAAGCGTTCCGTCAGGTAAGTCAGCCCGGAGCTGGTCGCGGACAGGTAAGGGGTGTCGATCTGCGCCAGGTTGCCCAGGCACACCACTTTGGAACCGGCGCCGGCACGGGTGATGATGGTTTTCATCTGGTGCGGCGTAAGGTTCTGGCATTCATCAATCAGAATCAGGCTTTGCTGGAAGCTGCGACCTCGGATGTAGTTGAGGGATTTGAACTGCAACGGCACTTTGCTGAGGATGTAGTCGACGCTGCCATGGGTGTTTTCGTCATCCATGTGCAAGGCTTCGAGGTTGTCGGTAATCGCCCCCAGCCACGGCTCCATTTTTTCCGCCTCGGTACCGGGCAGGAAACCGATTTCCTGGTCCAGGCCCTGCACGCTGCGGGTGGCGATGATGCGGCGATAGCGTTTGGTCACCATGGTCTGTTCGATGGCGGCGGCCAGGGCGAGGATGGTTTTCCCCGAACCTGCGGCGCCCGTCAGGTTGACCAGGTGAATGTCCGGATCGAGTAGCGCATACAGCGCCAGGCTCTGGTAGATATCACGCGGTTTCAGGCCCCAGGCTTCCTGGTGCAACAGGGGTTCCTGATGCAGGTCGAGGATCAGCAGCTTGTCGACCTGGATCTCTTTGATCCAGCCCACGAAGCCCTGTTCGTCGACGATGAACTCATTGATATGCACGGCCGGCAGGTTGTCGATCAGCTGTACCTGGTGCCAGGTGCGGCCGTGGTCCTGACGGGTTTCGACCTTGCTGACACGGTCCCAGAACGAGCCGGTCATCATGTGATAACCACGCGAGAGCATCGACACGTCGTCGACCAGTTGGTCGGTGCTGTAGTCCTCGGCAGCGATCCCACACGCTCGTGCCTTGAGGCGCATATTGATGTCTTTGGTCACCAGCACCACGCGCAGGTCCTTGTCGCGGGCGTGCAGGTCGATCAATTGGTTGATGATTTTGTTGTCGTTCAGGTTTTCCGGCAGCAGGCTGTTGGGCTCGCTGCGCTTGCTCATCAGGATCGACAGCAAGCCCTTGGGCCCGCTCTTGCCACGCTGGATGGGCACGCCGACCTCGACGTCCTCGGGCGAAGCTTCACCCAGGGTCTTGTCGATCAGGCGGATGGCCTGGCGGCATTCGGCGGCAACGCTGTGGTGGCCGCTTTTGAGTTTGTCGAGCTCCTCAAGCACGATCATCGGGATGGCGACGTGGTGTTCTTCGAAGTTCAGCAGTGCATTTGGATCGTGGATCAATACGTTGGTATCAAGCACATAAAGGATTGGCTGGTCGGAAGAAGGGTTACGTCCATGATCATCCATACTCGGTCACCTTTGTGGGAGCCATTCGACGCAATACCTGGGCGGTGCTGCGCCTCGATTCGACCACCGAGTGCACCTGAGGGACGTCAAGTGCAGTGCCCACATGCGGAGTCTTGGAAGACGCCACCTGTGTTGCAGGTTTCGGCGGTCTGACTTCGTAATACCGCAAAACCCATGACAGGAAAAAGCACTTTGACGCTTTTTTGAAGTTTATTTTTCAGGATGACGAATAGCACTAGCCGAGTGCCATGTACCCCGTTAAAGTCGGAAGTCCGCCTGCATCGAAATGTCGCATCAAATCGCCCCGAAAACACCCCATCCCCAGCAAAGCCGGGCACCTCATCGAAATGCCTCGCGACACTCCTGCCAACCCAAGCCACTCTGCGCCGTAGCCTGCAACACCATCGGCAATGCCACCCGCGCCTTGTCCTGGGTGTCGTGAAACACGATCACGCCTTTGCGCCACAGCAGCATCAATGTCAGCACCCGTTGCGCCGACTCATCGGCCTTGAGCTTGCCCGGCTCGTCCTGGGAGTCGATGTCCCATAACGCCACTTGCAGGCCCTGTTGCTGGAAGAATCCCTGGCTGTCCGCGCGGCGCTGCCCATACGGCGGGCGGAACAAGGGCACATAGTTTTCCGGCATCAGGTTCTGTACCAGCCCGGCACTGCGGGTGATGGAGCTTTGCCAGTCGACCCAATGGCTGTGGGAGCGGTACTGCCAGCCCTGAAGCCCCACGCACTGCCCTTGGTACAGCGCCTGCACATCGGCGGCGGAACTGCGCTCCACACGGGTTTGCAAGCTGCTGCCAAGGACAAAGAACGTCGCGTTCATCTTTTGCTTGCGCAGGTAATCGGTGAGCCAGTCGGTATTGCCGCTGACAGGTGCAGGGCCACCGTCAAAGGTCAGTAAAAACATCCGGTCATTGAGTTCATCACCGTTGCGCTCATGATCGCCAAAGCGCGCCACTTCACTGCTGATCTGCGGAAACAGCGCGGCCTTGCGCAACAACTCGTCCAGATAGCGTTCGTGAAAGTGCCGGCTGGGGGCGGCCCAGCCTATATAGAAAGAGTTGTCACTGACCTCGAACTTGCCGGCCTGCTCACGCAGGTCGTCCATGTTTTCCACCAGGTAGCAGAACGAGGCGTCTTCTTCGCAGCTCTGCTGGGCGAATGTGTAGTTCTCCAACAGCCGTTGCCAGAGCTGGCGACGCAGGTCGCCGATGGCGGCCAGGTTGATGTTCTTCAGCCCCAGGCGTTGCTTGAGCGCCGCGTCGTCCAGGGCTTCGCTGGCGAGCAGGCCGTGGGCGAACATCAGGATCTCCGCACGCGAAGCCACATCGAACAGCGCCGGGCTGGCGAGTTTTTCCGGCCAGGTACTACGGTCCAGGCTGGCGACATCCACCGGCGCGGCCTGGGCATTCAGGCACAGCAGGCAAGCGGACAATAAAAGCGCTAATCGCACACGAGGTCTCCCTCTACAGAGTTACCGCCCATCATAGCGGACTGGTCCGCCCTTTTTGTGTAGGAGCGAGCTCGCTCGCGAAAAACGTCCGGGCACCGCGTCTATTCAGTCTGCCAGCATTCTCGTTGACGACTTTCGCGAGCAAGCTCGCTCCTACAAAAACCGGGGCCTATCGGCTTGATAGGTGGAGTCGAACGCTCCAACCCCCTAGAATCCCCCCACGATTCCAGGAGCCAACTTCATGCTGATGGTGATTTCCCCCGCCAAAACCCTCGACTTCGAGTCCAAGCCGGTCACTGCGCGCTTCACCCAGCCGCAGTACCTGGACCACTCCCAGGAACTGATCGAGCAACTGCGCGAACTGAGCCCGGCGCAAATCAGTGAGCTGATGCACGTCTCCGACAAGATCGGTGGCCTCAACGCTGCGCGTTTCGGCAGCTGGACGCCGGCCTTCACTCCGGCCAACGCCAAGCAGGCGCTGCTGGCGTTCAAGGGCGATGTGTATACCGGCCTGAATGCCGAGACTTTCAGCGAGGCCGATTTCAGCTATGCCCAGGACCATCTGCGTATGTTCTCGGGCCTCTACGGCCTGCTGCGCCCGCTGGACCTGATGATGCCGTATCGCCTGGAGATGGGCACCAAGCTGGCCAACGCCCGCGGCAAGGACCTTTACGCGTTCTGGGGCACACGCATCAGCGAATGGTTGAATGAAGCCCTGGCCGAGCAAGGCGACGATGTGCTGCTCAACCTGGCGTCCAATGAGTATTTTTCGGCGGTCAAGCGCACGGCCTTGAACGCGCGGATCATCAATACCGAGTTCAAGGACCTGAAGAACGGCCAGTACAAGATCATCAGCTTCTACGCGAAAAAAGCTCGGGGCATGATGAGCCGGTTTGTGATTGAAGAACGCATCAACGATCCGGCCCAGCTCAAGCAGTTCGATGTACAGGGCTATCGCTTCAATGCGGAGCAGTCCAAGCCGGATAACCTGGTGTTTTTGCGCGATCACGCACCGGAATAAGGCCTGTACAGCCACCAACATCAACTGTGGGAGCTGGCTTGCCTGCGATAGCGGAGGGTCAGCCGACTCACATGTCGCTGATACACCGCTATCGCAGGCAAGCCAGCTCCCACATTTTTTGCCTGCATTTCACCCCACCAATCGTCATTTATTTGACGTCAAAAAATATCAAGACACATCTCTAACAATTTCTTCACTCGACACTCGTCGGTTTTTTTCGTAGTGGCACCACTTTTTTTTAACGGTAGTGGCACAAAACTATCCTCTCGCACCAACTCCCCATAACTACTGGCCTAAATAGCAAGTGCTATCAATATAGTACTAGTGCCATCTTTTCTAATATTTCAAAAAATTTCCGGAAAGGGGATGAGCGGCCCGGAACTTCGTCTTGAAGCACCGCTCATACCACCGGTAACGAAATTCTCTGTTTACGTAAGAGATGACTTACATACCGACCAATGGAAGTAGCCAAGTTGTCATAAAGCACTTTGGCTCGAGGGTCATATCATCAACTGATTGAGTTGAGGGCGGCGATAAGGACTCATTGCCAACCCCTAAAGGCCAAGGCAGCGCTGACCTAAATGAGCCAGTGTTAACACCCAAGGCGTTGATATCAAAAGGCTTCTTGCCTGTATCAAAGCCCTGCGGCACTGGCGCCGGCCCCTTCCGCCATGGAAAACCGGCTGCATTTCAGGGCAAGCCCCAATAACAAGGCCACGTTGCGCACAACTTGAGTGCAATAGTTAGTCACTCGCTATTTAACATGCCTGCACGCGGTAAGTCGGCGTCTATTCGCCTAACTTTCGCGGCATCAGTGACGCTTGCAAACATGAACTCCGGCCATCTAATGGCATGATTTAAACATAGAGGTAATTGCGATGCGCATCAGCATATTTGGTTTGGGTTACGTTGGCGCCGTGTGTGCCGGTTGCCTGTCTGCCCGTGGCCATGAAGTGGTCGGCGTAGACATCTCCAAGGACAAGATCGACCTGATCAATGCGGGTAAATCCCCCATCGTTGAACCGGGTCTGGGCGAACTGTTGAGCCAAGGCATCGCAACCGGTCGACTGCGCGGTACCACCAACTTCGCCGAAGCCATCCGCGACACCGACCTGTCGATGATCTGCGTCGGTACGCCGAGCAAGAAGAACGGCGACCTGGAACTGAACTACATCGAGTCGGTATGCCGCGAGATCGGTTTTGTACTGCGTGACAAGACCACCCGCCACACCGTCGTGGTGCGCAGCACCGTACTGCCGGGCACCGTGGCCAACGTGGTAATCCCGATCCTCGAAGACTGCTCCGGCAAGAAAGCCGGTGTTGATTTCGGCGTCGCGGTCAACCCGGAATTCCTGCGTGAATCCACCGCCATCGCCGACTACGACCTGCCACCGATGACCGTTATCGGCGAGTTCGACAAAGCCTCCGGCGACGTCCTGCAGTCGCTGTACGAAGAACTCGACGCGCCGATCATCCGCAAGGACATCGCCGTTGCCGAAATGATCAAGTACACCTGCAACGTATGGCACGCCACCAAAGTCACCTTCGCCAACGAGATCGGCAACATCGCCAAGGCCGTCGGCGTTGACGGTCGTGAAGTGATGGAAGTGGTCTGCCAGGACAAGACCCTCAACCTGTCCCAGTACTACATGCGCCCAGGCTTCGCTTTCGGCGGTTCGTGCCTGCCAAAAGACGTGCGTGCCCTGACCTACCGCGCCGGCTCCCTGGACGTGGAAGCACCGTTGCTCAACTCGCTGATGCGCAGCAACGAATCCCAAGTGCAGAACGCCTTCGACATCGTCTCCAGCCACGACAAGCGCAAAGTCGCCCTGCTGGGCCTGAGCTTCAAGGCCGGTACCGATGACCTGCGTGAAAGCCCATTGGTAGAACTGGCGGAAATGCTGATCGGCAAGGGCTACGACCTGAGCATCTACGACAGCAACGTCGAGTACGCCCGTATGCACGGCGCGAACAAGGACTACATCGAAGGCAAGATCCCGCACGTGTCGTCCCTGCTCAACTCGGACTTCGACGAAGTGATCAACAACTCCGACGTGATCATCCTCGGTAACCGTGACGAGAAGTTCCGCGCCCTTGCGCACGAAGCCCCGCACGGCAAGCAAGTGGTCGACCTGGTGGGCTTCATGTCCAAGGCCACCAGCGTGAGCGGCCGTACCGAAGGTATTTGCTGGTAACAGCAACGGCAAGTTTCAGGCTGCCAGTGGCTTACCCCAGCGCTTGCAGCCTGAAGCCTCCTCACCTTGCGGATGACGCTTATGTCCAAGTTAAAACATGTATTTCTGCAATCTGCCGGCTGGCTGTTCTTTCTCAGCCTGCTGATGGGGCTCGCCCTGCTGTTGCCGGCGAGCACCTTCGATTCGCAATCGAAGAATTTTATTTTCCTGATTGGTGCCGTGGGTATCTGGCGCTACTCGATGGGCGCGACGCATTTCTTTCGCGGCATGCTGTTCCTGTACGTGGTGTACCCGCACCTGCGCCGCAAAGTGCGCAAGCTGGGCAAGGCCGCCGACCCGTCCCATGTGTTCCTGATGGTCACCAGTTTTCGTATCGATGCGCTGACCACCGCCCAGGTCTACAGCTCGGTGATTCGCGAAGCCATCGACTGCGGCTTCCCCACCACCGTGGTGTGCTCGCTGGTGGAAATGTCCGATGAGCTGCTGGTGAAAAGCCTCTGGGAAAAGATGAACCCGCCGGCTCACGTCAAGCTCGACTTCGTGCGTATCGCCGGTACCGGCAAGCGTGACGGCCTGGCCTTCGGTTTTCGCGCCATCTCGCGTCACCTGCCGGACGACCGCGCCGTGGTTGCCGTGATCGATGGCGACACCGTGCTGGCCGAAGGCGTAGTGCGCAAGACCGTGCCGTGGTTCCAGCTGTTCGGCAATGTCGGCGGCCTGACCACCAACGAATTCTGCGAAGTGCGCGGCGGCTACATCATGAGCGAATGGCACAAACTGCGCTTCGCCCAACGCCACATCAACATGTGCTCCATGGCCCTGTCCAAGCGCGTGCTGACCATGACCGGGCGCATGTCGGTATTCCGCGCCAGCGTAGTGACTGACCCGGGCTTTATCGCCGACGTGGAAAGCGACTCGCTGCAACACTGGCGCCTGGGCCGCTTCAAGTTCCTCACCGGGGATGACAAGTCCAGCTGGTTCAGCCTGATGCGCCTGGGCTACGACACCTTCTACGTGCCGGACGCCGCCATCAACACCGTGGAACACCCGCCGGAAAAGAGCTTTATCAAGGCCAGCCGCAAGCTGATGTTCCGCTGGTACGGCAACAACCTGCGCCAGAACTCCCGTGCCCTGGGCCTGGGCGTGCGTCGCCTCGGCCTGTTCACCAGCGTGGTGCTGTTCGACCAGCGCGTATCGATGTGGACCTCCCTGCTCGGCCTGACCGTGGCCATGATCGCCACCTTCAAGTACGGCGGCGCGTTCATCCTCGCCTACCTGCTATGGATCGGCATTACCCGCCTGATCCTCACCCTGCTGTTGTCGTGCTCCGGCCACAAGATCGGCCCGGCCTACCCGCTGATTCTCTATTACAACCAGATCATGGGCGCGTTGGTGAAGATCTACGTGTTCTTCCGCCTTGATCAACAGTCCTGGACCCGCCAGGACACCAAACTGACCCGCGATTTGGCCAGCTTTCAACGTTGGTTCAACACCTGGTCGTCTCGGACCATGACCTTCTCCGCCGGCAGCATCTTCGTTGCCGTGTTGCTGATGATGGTCTGACCCTGCCAAGCCTGAATTAACCTAGGAATTACACCCGATGAATAGCCAAGTAAACGCCAACGTTGTCCACGAATCCGAAGCCCAGCGCCAACACGCCCGGGTGAAAATCCCGGCCAAGCTGCGCTTCTTCAACAGCGACCGCACGCCGACCGAAGCAAAGGTTATCGACCTGTCCGCCGGCGGCCTGGCTTTCACCGCTACCCAGCCGCTCACCATCGGCCAAGTGCACAAGGGCCGCCTGCAGTTCGTGATCGACAACCTCGGCCTGGCCATGGACGTGGAGCTGCAGATTCGCTCCTACGACCGCCAGACCGGCCGCACCGGTTGCCAGTTCCAGAACCTCGATGCCCAGGATATTTCCACCCTGCGCCACCTGATCACCTCGCACCTGTCCGGTGACATCGTGACCATGGGCGACGTACTCGCGACCCTGCAACGCGACAACTTCACCAAGGCACGCAAGGTCAAGGACGGCGGCAGCGGCATGACCGCGTTCGGTCGCCTGCGCGCCGTGACCTTCAGCCTGGCGATCTTCCTGGTGGGCCTGGCGGCCTTCGGTTTTGTGGTCAAGTCGCTCTACGGCATGTACTTCGTCAGCCACGCCCAGGCCGGCCTCGTCAGCGTACCGGGCATGAACGTGACCATGCCCCGTGACGGCACCGTGCAAAGCCTGCTCAAGGGTGATTCGGTAGCAGCCAAGGGCGCGCCGCTGGCGACTTTCAGCACCAGCATGCTCGATGTACTCAAGGGCCACCTGGACGAAGACCAGTTGCAACCGGCCAAGGTCGAAGAACTGTTCGGCAAGCAAATGACCGGCACCCTGACTTCGCCGTGCGATTGCGTGGTGGCCCAGCAACTGGTCGCCGACGGCCAGTACGCCAGCAAGGGCGATGTGATCTTCCAACTGGTGCCACGTGGCAGCCAGGCTAATGTTGAAGCCCGCTTCACCTACCGCCAGTTTGGCGATGTACGCCCAGGTACGCCGGTGAGCTTTCAGGTCGCCGATGAAGAACAGGTTCGCACCGGCACCATCGTCAGCAGCACCAGCCTGAACAGCGCCGACCTGTCCTCCGACATCCGCGTGCAGATCAAGCCTGATGCACCGCTGGACAGCACCTACGCCGGCCGCCCGGTGGAAGTCACCAGCGACCGTGGCCCATCGCTGAACTGGCTGATCGACAAAGCCATGGCTCACGGTCTGTAAGCGAGGACATGCCTGTGATGACTCTCTCAAAAACACCACAATCCCTGTGGGAGCGGGCTTGCTGTGGCGAGGTAGCTTGCTCCCGCTCGACAGCGCAGCTGGAGCCGGCTTTTGGGGGCGCTGCGCACCCCAGCGGGAGCAAGCTCCCTCGCCACAAAGGCAGTGCCCACATTGGTTCGGTAGCGTTGATCGCCCTAGCAATCAGCCTGGCCGGTTGCGCCGGCCTGCCCGACCAGCGCCTGGCCAACGAAGCCCTCAAGCGCGGCGACACCGTCACCGCGCAGCAGAATTACCAGCAACTGGCAGACCTGGGCTACAGCGAGGCCCAGGTGGGCCTGGCCGATATCCAGGTCGGCACCCGTGACCCGGCGCAAATCAAACAGGCCGAAGCCACCTACCGTGCGGCGGCAGATACGTCGCCGCGTGCCCAGGCACGCCTGGGTCGCCTGTTGGCGGCCAAGCCCGGCGCCACTGAGGCCGAACACCATGAAGCCGAAAGCCTGCTGAAAAAAGCCTTTGCCAATGGTGAAGGCAATACCTTGATCCCGCTGGCAATGCTGTACCTGCAATACCCCCACAGCTTTCCCAACGTGAATGCCCAACAGCAGATCAGCCAATGGCAGGCGGCGGGTTACCCGGAGGCCGGCCTGGCCCAGGTGCTGCTGTATCGCACCCAGGATACCTACGATCAGCACCTGGATGATGTGGAGCGCATCTGCAAAGCCGCGCTGACCACCACCGATATCTGCTACGTCGAACTGGCCACGGTCTATCAGAAAAAACAGCAGCCGGAACAACAGGCCGAACTGCTCAAGCAAATGGAAGCAGGCGTCAGCCGTGGCACCGTGACTGCGCAGCGCGTCGACAGCGTGGCCCGCGTACTCGGCGATGCCACCCTCGGTACCCCGGACGAAAAAACTGCCCAGGCATTGCTGGAAAAAATCGCCCCTGGCTACCCGGCGTCCTGGGTCAGCCTGGCGCAACTGCTCTACGACTTCCCCGAACTGGGCGATGTCGACCAGATGATGAAGTACCTCGACAACGGCCGTGCCGCCGACCAGCCACGCGCCGAATTGCTGCTGGGCAAGCTCTACTACGAAGGCAAGTGGGTGCCGGCCGATGCCAAGGCTGCCGAGGCGCATTTCGAGAAAGCCGTGGGCCGTGAAGTGGCCGCCGATTACTACCTCGGCCAGATTTACCGCCGTGGCTACCTGGGCAAGGTCTACCCGCAAAAAGCCCTCGACCACCTGCTGACCGCAGCGCGCAACGGCCAGAACAGCGCCGACTTCGCCATTGCCCAACTGTTTTCCCAAGGCAAGGGCACCAAGCCCGACCCGTTGAACGCCTATGTCTTCAGCCAACTGGCCAAGGCCCAGGACACGCCAGAGGCCAATGACCTGGCCACCCAGCTCGAAGCGCCGCTGACGCCTGAGCAACGCGCCGAAGGCCAACGCCTGGTGCAACAGGAACTGGCCGCCCGCGGCACCCTGGCCCAAAGCACGCTGCAACTGCACGCCCTGCAAGAAGAAGACGGCGAGGAATCCCTATGAAGCTCAACCCATTCGTCAAGGCCGGTATCGGCCTGACCTTCGCCCTGCTGTGGTCGTGCCCGACCCTGGCCGCGCTCACCGAAGCCAAGAACTTCGGCCTGGAAGTCAAAGCCACCGCGCAGTCTGAAGATGACCGCGACCTCGGCACCCAGAAAGGCGGTGACGTCAACGGTATCGGCCTCGACCTGCGCCCCTGGATCTACGGCGAAAGCGGCGCATGGAGCGCCTACGCCATGGGCCAGGCAGTGGTTTCCAGCGATATCATCGAGACCGACACCCTGCAACAGTCGGCCGATGACACCACCGAGCAGCAGTCGAGCAACGACGACCGCAAGGCCAAGAAAAACTACCTGGCCCTGCGTGAGTTCTGGGTCGGCTACAGCGGCTTCACGCCCTACCCCGGCGAGATCCTCAAGTTCGGCCGCCAGCGCCTGCGCAATGACGACGGCCAGTGGCGCGACACCAACATCGAAGCGTTGAACTGGACCTTCGACACCACCCTGCTCAAGGCCAACGTCGGCGCTGCCGAACGTTTCAGCGAATACCGCACCGACCTCAAGGAACTGTCGCCGGTCGACAAAGACCGCCAGCACTTCTACGCCGACGCTGCCTACCAGTGGACGCCGGGCCAGTGGATCGGCGTGCGCGGCCACCACACCCATGACGACGGCAAGCTCGACTACGCCGAACCGGGTGTCGCCAGCGACCCGTTGGACAAGCGCGAAAACGGCGACCTGACCTGGCTGGGCATCGAAGCCAACAGCGACGCCTACAACTGGCGCAACACCAACACCGTCAACTACTGGGCAAGCATCACCGGCATGCGCGGCGACCGCGACAAGGTCAACGCCTTGAACGCCGACGGCACACGCCCCACCAGCGCCAAGCGCAGCGATGACCTGAGCGGCTGGGCCACCGATATCGGCGTGCGCCTGCGCCTGGATCCGCAGTGGCAAGTGGGTGCCGCGTACTCGCGCGCCAGTGCCGAGTACGAACAGAACGGCCTGCAAAGCAACCGTTCGAACTGGACCGGCACCCAGTCCCGCGTGCATCGCTTCGGTGAAGCGTTTCGCGGTGAAATGAACAACATGCAGTCCATGAGCCTGTTCGGTTCCTGGCAACTGCGCGAGGACTACGACGCCAGCCTGGTGTACCACAAGTTCTGGCGCGTGGACGGCAACAAGCCGGTGGGCAGCAACGGCATCGACGCGGTGCAGAACAACACCGATGACGTCACCGGCGCGATCCTCTCCAGCACCTCCCTGCCCCTTGAAGACGGCAAGAAAGACCTCGGCCAAGAAATGGACCTGGTGGTCACCAAGTACTTCAAGAAAGGCTTGCTGCCAGCCGCGCTGAGCCAGTCGATCGACGAGCCTTCAGCCCTGGTGCGTTTGCGTGCCGGTGTGTTCAAGCCCGGCGATGCCTATGGCAGCCAGGTCGACTCCTACATGCACCGCGCGTTTGTCGACGTGGTCTGGAAATTCTGATGGGAGCCTGCGCCATGAATGCTCAAAGCCTACTCGTCGCGGCAATGCTGATGGCCAGCGCCACAGCGTTTGCCGATACGGCGGCCAAGGCGCCGATCATCGCCAAGGAACTGCAACAGGCCAAAACCTACACCATCTCCAGCCCGCCCACCGCGCCGTTGGAAATGGCCAAGCCGGCGCTGCCCGACCTGTCGGGCTACACCGCGCAGGCGATGGAAAAGAAAATCGTCAAGACCAAAGTCGGCAAAATCAGCATCCGCCGCATGATGCAGGAAGACGCACTCAAGGACTTTATCGGCGGCGATAACAAGATGGCCGAATGGGTGGTGCGCCAACACGGCATTCCCCAGGCGATCTTTGTCGACGACGGCTACATGAACCTCAAGGACCTGCTGGGCAAGGTGCCCAAGCAGTACTTCAGCGAAACGTCGCCGGGCGTGTTCCTGGCCAAGTTGCCGATCGTGGTGGGCCGTAAAGGCATCCTCGATATCGACAAAAACACCCAGGAACTGCGCCTGTCCCAGCAAGCCGGCTCGTTTTTGATCAACGACGGCCAGCTGTTCGTGCGTGACACCAAGGTCACCGGCTGGGATGAAAAAACCAACGGCCCGGCGCTGTTCAAGTCAGCCAAGGAGTTCCGCCCGTTCCTGCTGGCCTGGGGCGGCACCGAGACCTATATCTCCAAGACCAAGATGGCCAGCTTCGGCTACGCCAACAGTAAGTCGTACGGGGTGAGTATTTCCCAGTACACGCCGAACATGGCCAAGGTGCTCAAGCGCCCCGAGCCGACCGGTTGGATCATCGACTCCGAGTTCTCGGACATGTGGTACGGCTTCTACTGCTACGAGACCACAGGCTTTGTGATCAAGGGCAATACCTACAAAGACAACATCGTCTACGGCATTGACCCCCATGACCGTTCCCACGGCCTGATCATCGCGGACAACACCGTGTACGGCACCAAAAAGAAACACGGCATCATCATTTCCCGGGAAGTGAACGACAGCTTCATCTTCAACAACCGCAGCTACGACAACAAGCTTTCGGGCCTGGTGATCGACCGTAACAGCGTGAACAACCTGATCGCCGACAACGAGATCTACCGCAACCACACCGACGGCATCACCCTCTATGAGAGCGGCGACAACCTGCTGTGGGGCAACAAGGTGATCAGCAACCGTCGCCACGGGATCCGCGTGCGTAACAGCGTGAACATCAAGCTCTACGAAAACACCTCGATGGCCAACGGCCTGACCGGCGTGTACGGCCACATCAAGGACTTGACCGACACCGACCGCGACATCGCCCTCGACCCGTTCGATGCCAAGGTCTCGCTGATCGTGGTTGGCGGTGAACTGGCGGGTAACGGCAGCGGGCCGCTGTCTATCGACTCGCCGTTGAGTATCGAGCTGTATCGCGTGTCGATGCTGGCGCCGACCAAATCCAGCGGTATCAGCTTCTCCGGCATCCTGGGTGACCGCCAGGAAGAAATTCTCGACCTGCTGGTGCGCCAGCAGAAAGCCGTGCTGATCGACCCCGTCGAACGCCAGACCGAATTGCAGGACTGAGGATGACCCTTATGCACCCACACATGATCAAACTGCTGAGCCTCTCGGGTCTGACCCTCGGCCTGCTGGCGGCCAGCCAGGGCGTACGCGCCGATGAAGTGCAAGCCCCTACCTTCACCGCCGAACCGTGCTGCAGCCTGTGCCCGGCCGCCCATGACGCCAAGAACTACACCACGCGCTACCAGCAGAACTTCACCACCTTGGTGCAAGCCCAGGGCGACTGGCTGTTCCGTACCCAGGAAGACCTGCGCACCGAGTTCGACACCACCCCGGCCGGCTACAAGCGCATGCAGCAGTTGCACGATGCGTTCAAGAGCAAGGGCGTGGAACTGGTGGTGGTCTACCAGCCGACCCGTGGCCTGGTGAACCGCAACAAGCTCAACCCTGAGGAAAAGGCCAAGTACGATTTCGACAAGGCCCTGACCAACTACAAAACCATGCTCGGGCGTTTCGCCAAGATGGGCTACGTGGTGCCAGACCTGTCGCCGCTGACCAACGAGCAACTGCCGGATGAGTTGCCGGCCCACGATTTCTACTTCCGTGGCGACCAGCACTGGACCCCGTACGGCGCCCAGCGCACCGCGAAAATCGTCGCGGCCAAGGTCAAGCAGATGCCGGAATATGCCGAGATTCCCAAGCGTGAATTCGAGACCAAGCGCTCGGGCCGCATGGGCAAGACCGGCACCCTGCACAACATGGCCGGGCAACTGTGCGGCACCAGCTATGCGATCCAGTACATGGACCAGTTCACCACCGAACCCAAGGGCGAAGCCGGTGACGGCGACCTGTTCGGCGATTCCGGCAACCCGCAGATCACCCTGGTGGGCACCAGCCACAGCGGCAAGAACTACAACTTCGCCGGCTTCCTGGAAGAAGAAATCGGCGCTGACATCCTCAACGTCGCCTTCCCCGGCGGCGGCCTGGAAGGCTCGATGCTGCAGTACCTGGGCAGCGATGAATTCCAGAAGAGCCCACCGAAGATCCTGATCTGGGAATTCTCGCCGCTGTACCGCCTCGACCAGGAAACCATCTACCGCCAGATGATGGCGCTGCTGGACAACGGCTGCGAAGGCAAGACCGCGCAGATGTCGGCCAGCACCACGCTCAAACCGGGCAAAAACGAACTGATGGTCAACAGCGCGAACAAAGACCTGCGCAACGCCAACCATCAGGTCGATATCCGCTTCGCCGATCCGTCGGTGAAAACCTTGCAAGCCACCCTCTGGTACATGAACGGGCGCCACGAGGACATCAAGATCGAGAAACCCGAAACATCCGATACAGACGGGCGTTTCGCCTTTGAACTGCGCACCGATGAAGACTGGGCCTCGCAGAACTTGCTGGCCGTGGAAGTGCAGGGCCCCGAAGCGGGCACTGCGGCGCAGAAGGTTGAAGCGAAAATTTGCACACGCAACGTATTCCCAAGCGGTGGTCAGCAGACCGCCCAACTCGGGAAGTGAGGTTACTTATGCAAAAGTTATTGCTCCCTACCCTGCTGGGCCTGGCCGTGTTTGCCGGCTCCGTGAATGCGGCCGCGCCGTTGCGCCCGCCCCAGGGCTATTTCGCACCGATCGAAGCGTTCAAGACCGGCGACTTCAAGAATGATTGCGACAGCATGCCAACGCCCTACACCGGGCCATTGCAGTTTCGCAGCAAGTACGAAGGCTCCGACAAGGCCCGTTCGACCCTGAATGTGCAGTCGGAAAAAGCCTTTCGCGACAGCACCGCCGACATCACCAAGCTGGAAAAAGACACCAGCAAGCGCGTGATGCAGTTCATGCGCGACGGCCGTCCACAGCAGCTCGAATGCACGCTCAACTGGCTGGTGTCATGGGCCAAGGCCGATGCGTTGATGTCCAAGGACTTCAACCACACCGGCAAGTCCATGCGCAAATGGGCATTGGGCAGCATGGCCTCGGCCTATGTGCGCTTGAAGTTCTCCGAGTCGCAGCCGCTGGCCAAGCACCCGCAGGAAGCCCAGCAAATCGAAGCCTGGTTCAACAAGCTGGCCGACCAGGTGGTGAGCGACTGGGACAACCTGCCCCTGGAAAAAACCAACAACCACTCCTACTGGGCCGCCTGGTCGGTGATGGCAACGTCCATCGCTACCAACCGCCGCGACCTGTTTGATTGGGCGGTGAAGGAATACAAGGTCGGCGTGAACCAGGTCGATGACCAGGGCTTCCTGCCGAACGAATTGAAGCGCCAGCAACGCGCCCTGTCGTACCACAACTACGCCCTGCCGCCGCTGTCGATGATCGCCAGCTTTGCCCTGGTCAACGGCGTGGACCTGCGCCAGGAAAACAACAGCGCGCTCAAGCGCCTGGGCGACAAGGTGCTGGCCGGGGTGAAAGACCCGGACATCTTCGAGCAGAAGAACGGCAAAGAGCAGGACATGAAGGACCTCAAGGAAGACATGAAATTTGCCTGGCTTGAGCCCTTCTGCACCCTCTACACCTGCGCCCCGGACGTGATCGAACGCAAGCATGGCATGCAACCGTTCAAGACCTTCCGCCTGGGCGGCGACCTGACCAAGGTCTACGACCCGGCGCACGAAAAAGGCAACAAAGGCAGCTAGTCGCTGATCGTTCCCACGCTCTGCGTGGGAATGCAGCACGGGACGCTCTGCGTCCCAAAGCGTGACGCACAGCGTCACAAGAGGCATTCCCACGTAGAGCGTGGGAACGATCACAACCTCCCCCGAAATCGTGGGGGGGTTTGGGGGGGCTCCGGCCCTTGACTGTTGGTTAAACATGGAGAGATCGGGATGGTTTTCTCGTCCAATGTGTTCCTGTTTCTGTTCTTGCCGATCTTTCTCGGCTTGTACTACTTAAGCGGGCAACGCTATCGCAACCTGCTGCTGCTGATTGCCAGCTACGTGTTCTACGCCTGGTGGCGAGTGGACTTCCTGGCGCTGTTCGCGGCCGTCACGCTGTGGAACTACTGGATCGGCCTCAAGGTCGGTGCCGCCGGTGTGCGCACCAAGCCGGCGCAGCGCTGGCTGTTGCTCGGCGTGGCGGTCGACCTGTGCATCCTCGGCTACTTCAAGTACGCCAACTTCGGCGTCGACAGCATCAATGTGATGATGAAGTCCGCGGGACTGGAGCCGTTCATCCTCACCCACGTGCTGTTGCCGATCGGGATCTCGTTCTACATCTTCGAGTCCATCAGCTACATCATCGACGTGTACCGTGGCGACACTCCGGCGACTCGCAACCTCATCGACTTTGCGGCGTTTGTGGCGATCTTCCCGCACCTGATCGCCGGTCCCGTGCTGCGCTTTCGTGACCTGGCCGACCAGTTCAACAACCGCACCCACACCCTGGATAAATTCTCCGAGGGCTGCACGCGGTTCATGCAGGGTTTCATCAAGAAGGTCTTTATTGCCGACACCCTGGCGGTGGTGGCCGACCATTGCTTCGCCCTGCAAAACCCCACAACAGGCGATGCCTGGCTCGGCGCGCTGGCCTACACCGCGCAGTTGTACTTCGACTTCTCCGGCTACAGCGACATGGCCATTGGCTTGGGCTTGATGATGGGTTTCCGCTTCATGGAAAACTTCAAGCAGCCGTACATCAGCCAGTCGATCACCGAGTTCTGGCGGCGCTGGCACATCAGCCTGTCCACCTGGCTGCGTGACTACCTGTACATCACCCTGGGCGGCAACCGCAAAGGCACCCTGACCACTTACCGCAACCTGTTCCTGACCATGCTGCTCGGTGGCCTGTGGCACGGTGCCAACATCACCTACATCGTGTGGGGCGCCTGGCACGGCATGTGGCTGGCGATTGAAAAAGCCATTGGCCTGAACACCGCGCCGCGCAGTTTCAATGTGCTGCGCTGGGCCTTCACCTTCCTGCTGGTGGTGATGGGCTGGGTGATCTTCCGCGCCGAAAACCTGCACGTTGCCGGGCGCATGTACGGTGCGATGTTCAGCTTCAGCGAATGGTCGTTGTCGGAACTCAACCGCGCCGACCTTACCGGCCTGCAAGTGGCAACCCTGGTGGTGGCCTACGCAACGCTGGCGTTTTTCGGCCTGCGCGACTTCTACACCAACCGCCCGGCCGACAAGGCCAAGCCAGCCGACCCGAGCCTGATCAAGGCCGTACCCGGCGACAATCCTGGCAGCATCCACGAGCCCGGTTTCAGCGTGGGCCGTGACGCTGCCGTGCAACCGGCCTACTGGACCGCTGACTGGCCACGCTACGCCATGCGCGCTGCGGTGCTGCTGCTGTTCGTGGCGTCGATTCTCAAACTGTCGGCGCAGAGTTTCTCGCCGTTCCTTTACTTCCAATTCTGAGGGAGCCGACCATGACCCGTTCATTACGCGTCCTCTACATAAGCCTGTTCCTGGTGCTGCTGCTGGCACTGGGCGCCTGGTCACTGCGCAGCTTCTTTGGCTTCAGCACCAACGCCGATGCCACGGTGCTTAACGGTCGCTGGACCAAAGCCGTCGAGACTCACTACGACGACGAGTTCCCGATCAAGCGCCTGGGCACCAACCTGTGGGCAGCGCTGGACTACAAGCTGTTCAATGAAGGCCGCCCTGGCGTGGTGCTGGGCCGTGATCACTGGTTGTACAGCGACGAGGAATTCAACCCCGCCGTCAACGAAGACCAGAACCTGCAAGGCAACTACGCGCTGGTCGAAGGCGTACGCCAGAAGCTCAAGGCCCAGGGCATCCAACTGGTGATGGCGATCGTGCCGGCCAAGGTGCGCCTGTATCCGGAACACCTGGGTGAGGTGAAACCGGCGAGCATCCACGCCAACCTGTACCAGGACTTCCACGCTCGCGTGGCGGCAGACAACATCCCGGCGCCAGACCTGCTCGGCCCGCTGCAACAGGCCAAGCTCGCCGGCAAGCAGGTGTTCCTGCGTACCGATACCCACTGGACCCCGGACGGTGCCGAAGTCGCCGCCAAGCAATTGGCCAAGGCGATTGCCGACAAGACCCCACTGAGCGGCGAGCCGCAGCGTTTTGTCACCGAGGCCGAGAAAACCGAACCGCATAAAGGCGACCTGCGTTTGTTCCTGCCCCTGGACCCGCTGTTCGAAAACCTGATGCCACCTAAAGAGCCGCTGGAAAAACGCGTCACCCACCTGGCCGAAGAGAAAGGTGATGACGCGCTGTTCAGCGACAGCGAAACCCCGGTGGCACTGGTCGGCACCAGCTACAGCGCCAACCCCAACTGGAACTTCGTCGGTGCGCTCAAGCAAGCCTTGCACAGCGACGTGGTCAGCTACGCCGAAGACGGCCATGGCCCGATCCTGCCGATGCTCAGCTATCTCAAAAGTGATGACTTCAAGAAAAGCCCGCCCCAGGTGCTGATCTGGGAGTTTCCTGAACGCTATCTGCCCGTTAACAACGAAATCGGTGATGCCGACCCAGCCTGGGTTGCGCAGCTTAAACAAGCCGGTTCGCGCCAACAGAACATGGCAATCAACACATCTAAATCCGAGACGCCCGACCGGGCGCAAAACTGAAAGAGAGGTAACTCACAATGACTTTCACTACTACTCCTCGTCGTCTCGCTAAAACCCTGGCTATCGCAGCGGGCTTGAGCTTCGTATCCCTGTCGGCCTTCGCTGCCGGTGACGCCGCCCTGTATGGCCCGACTGCACCAAAAGGCTCCAGCTTTGTACGTATCTACAACGCCAGCAACCAGGAGGTCAGCGCCACCGTCGGCAGCACCAACCTCAGCGACGTTGCGCCACTGGCCAGCAGCGACTTCAGCTTCATGCCGGGCGGCGACTACAGCGCCAAGGTCGGCAGCCAGACCCTGCCGGTCAAGCTGGCTGCCGACCACTACTACACCCTGGTCAACAGTGGCAGCGGCCAGCCGCAGTTGATTGAAGAACCCCCGTTCAAGAACAAGCAGAAATCCCTGGTGCGCGTGCAGAACCTCAGCGACAAGGCCCTGACCCTGAAAACCGCCGACGGCAAGACCGATGTGGTCAAGTCGGTGGCTGCCAAGGGCCGTGGCGAGCGGGAGATCAACCCGGTGAAAGTGAGCCTGGCGTTGTATGACGGTGACAAGAAAGTCGGCGATGTGAAGCCGGTTGCGTTGGAACGCGGTGAAGCGGCGGTGCTGTATGTCACCGGCTCGGGCTCGAGCCTGTCGCCAGTGTGGGTGAAACGCCCAGTGTCGACCCGCTGACTATTTCCCTGAGTTGACACGCCCCCTTGTGGGAGCTGGCTTGCCTGCGATGGCGGTCTTGTAGGCGCCATCGCAGGCAAGCCAGCTCCCACACTGACCGGGGCTCAACTCAGGACCGAGACAAAAACAAGAGTGAAACGACAAACCTTCGTAGCTCTGACCCATATCGATTCAAGGAGACACACCCATGATCCCAGTAATCCTTTCCGGTGGTAGCGGCTCACGTCTTTGGCCGCTTTCCCGTAAACAGTTCCCCAAGCAGTTCCTGGCCCTGACTGGCGAGCACACCTTGTTCCAGCAAACCCTGGAGCGCCTGGTGTTCGAAGGCATGGACGCCCCCATCGTGGTCTGCAACAAAGATCACCGTTTCATCGTCAACGAGCAACTGAGCGCACGTAAGCTCGACTGCCAGCGCATCCTGATGGAACCCTTCGGCCGCAACACTGCGCCGGCCGTGGCCCTGACCGCGATGATGCTGGTCAACGAAGGCCGTGACGATTTGATGCTGGTACTGCCCGCCGACCACGTGATCGACGACCAGAAAGCCCTGCAACGCGCACTGGCCCTGGCCACCGTGGCCGCCGAGCGTGGCGAGATGGTGCTGTTCGGCGTGCCGGCCACCCGCCCGGAAACCGGCTACGGCTACATCAAGTCCACCAACGACTCGCTGCTGCCTGAAGGCGTGAGCCGCGTGCAGCAGTTCGTGGAGAAACCCGATGAAAAACGTGCGGTCGAGTTCGTCAAAAGCGGTGGCTACTTCTGGAACAGCGGCATGTTCCTGTTCCGCGCCAGCCGCTTCCTCGAAGAGCTGAAAAAGCACGACCCGGATATCTATGACACCTGCGTGCTGACCCTGGAACGCAGCGAGCAGACCGCCGACACCGTGACCTTTGACGACTCCACGTTCGCGTGCTGCCCGGACAACTCCATCGACTACGCCGTGATGGAAAAAACCCAGCGCGCCTGCGTAGTCCCGCTGGCAGCCGGTTGGAGCGACGTGGGCTGCTGGGCGTCGCTGTGGGCGGTCAACGATAAAGACGCCAACGGTAACGTGAGCAAAGGCGATGTAGTGATCCAGGACAGCCGCAACTGCATGGTGCATGGCAACGGCAAACTGGTGTCGGTGATCGGCCTGGACAACATCGTGGTGGTGGAAACCAAGGACGCGATGATGATTGCCCACAAGGACAAGGTCCAGGGCGTCAAGCAGATGGTCAACACCCTCAACGAACAAGGCCGCAGCGAGACCCAGAACCACTGCGAAGTCTATCGTCCGTGGGGTTCCTACGACTCGGTGGACATGGGCGGGCGTTTCCAGGTCAAGCACATCTCGGTCAAGCCGGGCGCGTGCCTGTCGCTGCAGATGCACCACCACCGCGCCGAACACTGGATCGTGGTCAGCGGCACCGCCGAAGTCACCTGTGACGACAACGTGTTCCTGCTCTGCGAAAACCAGTCCACCTACATCCCGATCGCCTCGGTGCACCGCCTGCGCAACCCGGGCAAGATCCCGTTGGAGATCATCGAAGTGCAATCGGGCAGCTATTTGGGTGAGGACGATATCGAGCGCTTCGAAGATATCTACGGTCGCTCGACACCGGTTGAACGTGGTGTATCGGTGAAAACTATCGCGCAGTAAAACAGTCGTACAAGAAGCCCTCGCCCAGCCCATTGCGTCCCCTATCCGCAGTGGGTTGGGTGGGGGCTTTTCGGTTCAATGACCATCAAAACAGACAGAAAGCTCCTCGCGGGATGTCAGGCCTGTTTTTAACGAACCCAGTTACGCGGTGCAAACGCGTTGTAATTGCCGTCCTCCTTGGGTTCAGCATTTTTATACGTGTTCTTGCCGATTTTCTCCGCCGCTTTACCCCCCCACATCAGCGCCGAACCTGCGACTTTCGAGGAAACGCCACCTGAGCTTGCCATCTTCTTGCCGGCCACCTTCGCCATCCCGCCAACGAACGTCAACGCGGCCCCATAGGCTTTGTCTTTCGAACTGTCGGTGCTATGAAGTACTGAGGATGGCAAAACATGCGAACGAATTGTATCGCCGAGGCCTTGCAGCACAGTTTGCCGCAAGCTCGTAAGCCCCATACTTTGCATACGCGGCCCCGAGCGCGATTCGAGGGGGGCGGCACTCGCTTGCACGTGTCCTGCCTGGCTGGAGGCCTCCGCTGGTGCGGACACGCTGAGAGGGGTGGACAGGCTTACAGCGGCGTCTGAAATATTCATAAAAAACTCACATTGTATAAGTGCAACGTTGGGTTCCGTCGTTGATCAACCAAGCCTCCTTGCGCAAACTGTGTGGCAAGTTATTCAAACCGGTTCCCACATCGTCGGGTGCAATGACCTACGTTGACCCTTGCCCTCATCTTGCCGATCCTTGCGCCTACCACGACGCATTCGTGATGAGGTTTGACGGCCTCAGAGATTCATAGGATCCCTTCTTTTTCAGAAGATCCATGTCAGCTATGAGTGGGTTGGGTGGGGGCTTTTTATTTGGGCTTTGCGGTGCCTGTTCAGTCTTCTTCGGGAGCCCTTTTCACAGCTTGACGGCCCCCATAGATTACGGAAAAACTTTGTGGGCTCATGATGTCGGCAGACAGCACACCACTGATCCATCGCTAGTGGCGGGAACGCTTTTACTGAGTGCAAACACCCTTTATTGATTAAAAAATTATTGCTCTGCTTTAACTACTATAGGGTTGTTGGATCGATTAAAAAAGATTCGTTGTTGAAAGCCATGAGTCTCTCTTATTTCGCTCAATATCTGCTGAACCGGATTGTAGCGAACATCCAGATGGGCAAACCCTACTGAAACCATAAATGTACGGTCATTATTTGCACTCGCCTCAACCCCGACTTTTTCCGCCAGATACGGGTTAATGAATTCATCCCTCCAAACCGACGAGGTGATAGTTCTTAATCGCTCAACGGTACTCTCGGGATAACCTTCCGGCTTTGTAAAGTCTGAAATAACCAATGAAAACTCCTTGGCTAACTCTTCAGCCTGCATAAATAACTGGCTGGTAACTTTCGCTCCAAGCATCTCGACATCATCCAAAACCGCGCCCGACGAGATTACACTCGACTCAGAATGTTCCATCGCGATGATAAAGAGCTCTAGCATCGAAGTCGAGAGTTCTTCTGGTTCCCACCCAATCACCGCGCTTTTATTTTTGTCGATAAATTCAGGAATGAATTTTTCAACCTTAATGGCTGCGTCAGTTGGAGTGGCTTCCACATACAAACTTAGCGCACCGTTTCTGTTTGCAGCCATTACATCAGGTATATCCGAGGCGTAAGCAAATGAGGGACTGGCGTGGCCATCCCCCGAGAATATGATCTTAGGTGTCCCATCGCTAAACGCAGCTCTCAGTTCATTATCACTTAACGCCCGCTCTTGACCATCAACATAGGTAAACCACACGGTGGGTGAAAGCCCAAGGATATCTGTGAACGTCACTGGGTTATTGCGCACCATCTCATAGCGATTAAGCCCATCCACTTCACCTGCAGGGTCGGGATTACTCCATCGCTGTAACCACGGCACGTAGTACCTGAACCCATAGTAGTAGAGCCCCGTCGCATCCCGCTCCTTGCCCGAATAACGCAACGTGCGATAACTCTCTTCGCTCGAATCACCCTTCTGCGTGAAGGCCGTCGTACCAAACGGATGATACGTCTCGCGAGTGATGATCCGCGCTTCACCGTCCAGTTCCAGCGAACAAGAGCCCAGATGATCGCTAAGGGTGTAACGGTATTGATCATTCGCCAGTTGCTGCGGCGCCGCGCCTTCCCAATGCAACACCTGCACCGTGGTGCGGCCGGCCTGGACGGTGACGACGTGCAGTTTCTCGCCATCCCCATCGCGCGTTTCCAGCCCTGGTAGATATCGGGTCTCACTGACCAAGGTGCGGGCGTTGGTTTGCGTCGTGCGCACCTTGCGCTGGCGCATGCCGTCGGCACCGTAGACGTAGCGCTCGGTGTCATTGAGGCACAACGTGCGCTCCACCATATGCACATGGCTCAGTTGGTTACGTGCATCCCAACTCAGTGTTCGGCCCCGGTCCAACATCAACAGGTTGCCGCTGGCATCGAAGGCTTCGGCAATCTCCGCTTCGGTCGGTGGCCTCCCGCCCACCTCGGGCAGGCAGCGATTACTGTGCTTGGCCGCCGTCAACACACGCCCATGTTGCTGTGGGCCGTGGTGGATCAGCTCGAGCAAATTGCCGCCAGCGTCGTAGCGATAGGTTTGACGATAGTTAGCCACGGCAGCCGGATCCTCGAGATGAGCAGGCCCGCGATTAGCGCTGCCGGCCTCCCAGCCGGTGGCTTCGATCAACTGGTAAAGACTGTCGTAGGTATAGCGGTTGATCGGCTCGATGCGTTGATTGGCAAAGAAGCGCACCGGCAGGGCCTTGTCTTCAAGGCTAAGGATATTGCCCACCGGGTCATAGACGTAGTGCAAATCCTGTAGCGGTTCGTCGCTAGGCCCGGCAGCGCTCAGACGGTTCAATCGCCCGTCTTTCGGGCAGTAATCAAACCGACTGGTGATCTGGTTGCCTGCCGTTTGCTGTTCTATCTGTCCTTGAGCGTTGTAGTGAATGTCATGTACCAGCCGCTGCGCGGCGGTCGCGTTTTTCAGCTGCAGCCAGGCCTCGCGCAATCGGCCGTCGATGGTGTGAGTGAAACGCTGCCGATTACCCTGCGCATCGGTTTGCTCCAGCACATTGCCCACCGGGTTGAACTGCAAAGTACTGCGAGCACCGGCTGCTTGTTCAAGCAAATCATCTCTCTCATCAAGGGGCAGTGGCCAATCGGGCATATCCAGGCTTTGCAGAAAGTGTTGATGCTGTTCCAGCACCGCGCCGGTCAAGCCGAACTCATTGAAATGCTGCGTTCCAGCCGGGGTGTCGTGGCGGATCAACTGGCCGCATTGGTTGTGCGCGGCATAGTGCGGCGACGCATCGGCGTAGTGATGACGTTCGACGCACGCAGCTTGCTCGAACACCGCCACAGGCCTTAGCAAACTATCGTATTCAACCTGTCGCTCATTACCGCGAGCGTCCCACGCTTGCACCTGTTCAGCCGCCTGCGTGAACAGGCTGACACGCCATCCTGCATCAACGCTGTGGGAGCCCAGTACCTTGCTGCCGAGCGAGTAAACCTGCGTCAGGTTGGCCCGCTCCACCAAACGCGGGTCCCACTCGGCCACGACTCGGCCCGCACCGTCGAAGCCACTACGACTGCTCCTTGCCTGCGCCTGCTCCCGCCCACTCTCACGCCAATAGCGCACCGTGCGCACCGTCAGCCCGCGAGGGTCGCTCACACTCAGGCCTGGGGTCTGCCGGTGCAGCGCAAGGGCGGTCATTGCAATGTCTTCCCCCGGGCCTCTTTCATCGCCATCACCTCTTCATAGGTGTCGTTTTCATCCTCGTAAATGCTGTACCAAGGCCAGTAGGTATGACGCCGCAGGTAGTCCTCCTTGGCGAGGACGGTACGAGTAGGACGGCCCAACGGGTCATAGAATTGTCGGTCGCTGTAACCGTGTTGCCTGAAGCTGACATCGTTGATGTAGCGATGATGATCGGCAAAATAGGGCCTGTAGATGCGCACAATCAGCCCCTTGTTGTTGTACTCGACCCGCTCGCTGACCCGCCAGCGCTCAACATCCTGTACCGTCACCGGCCGACAATTGCCGTCAAGCGCCAACGAGCCATCTTCCTGTACATGGTAGGCATAACCGCGCTCGACCTTTTGCTTGCTCTGCAAGGCGCGACCGAAACCGTCCCAACAGCTCAAGGCGACGCGGATTTGTTTTTCCGGATCGAGCGGGTAGCGATCAGCCTGCAAGGTAACGGCGTGAACAGGCTCGCGGCGCACCTGAGGGATCAAGCTCAACAGGCGTTGTCGCGCGGGCGTCAATGCATCGGATGGCGAGAGCAAACGGGGCGACACACGAATATGCCCGCTGGGTAGCAGGTCGCCCTGCGCTACGCATTCGTCCAGCCATTGGCGATCCTGCAGGTCGGCGTCAGGCACTCGGCCCATCCAACTGAACGGGTCGGCAAAGTGCGCAGTGGCGGCATCCTGCAACGCCGCGGCCGGTGCATCAATGATTTGGCCAGGTGTGCCGCCGAGTGGAGGACGGTAGTCATCGAGCGACGCAAAGCCCACGGGTTGACCACGTTCGGTGCCGAAAAAACTGGTGGCGATCACCTGGCCGAATGCCCCGTAAAGCACCTCCTGAGTGTTTTGATTGGGGTCGATAATGCGCGCCGGTTGCAGCAAGCGATAGTCAATCGAATCCACACGCGTCTCACAGCCGTCAGGTAGGCGTACCCGAGTATTCAGGCAGCCATAGGGGTCGTAACTCAGATGGGTCACACCATGACTGCGGGTTTGCTGCACGGTGATGACGTTATAGAAACCCGCGAGGCCAGCGTAGGTATTGAAACCGCGCTTGACCGACCACAATGGCGCTTGCGCCCCGTCGATGGACGGCAGAACCAGGCGCATTTTGTGGTACCCGACCTCCAGGAGTTTTTGCTCCAGGTCAAACGGCATTTCACCCTCGTCATTGCGCAGCAAGTCGTACGCCTTGAGCGCTGCCTCATCCAGCTCGGCAATTTCCAACTCATCGGCCAAGGCCAGGAACATGGCCTCTCCATCCGGTAAGGGGTGAACCCCGGACAAGTCCCGGTAGCGCTGCACCGACTGCCCCACCAGTGTTCGCTGAGCTTGGGGATTCAAGGGGTTTGCGGCGGTTTGCGCGATAAAGGCTTCATAGCTGATCGCGTCGGGTTGCAAGCCGTTGGGACCAGAGCCCTTACCCAGCACCAGCGCGTTGTCACGTTGCTGAAAAGGCAGGGCCAGGCGCCAGCCCTGTGGGTGTGTCAGGTGAATAAACCGCGCCAGACTTTCACTCAGGTAGTAAACCTGCTGCGCCGAATCATGGGCATCACACCACCAGCGTTTCTGCGGTGTGATTTCATTCGGGTCCACCTGGCAGGCCGGATCATCCTGGGCCGTCAGGCGCCGGGCATAACTGACCCTGACGCCATGGGTCAGGCTGCCAAAGGCATCCCAGCGCAGGTTGATCCCGTGCTGGCACTGCGGGTCATCGACCTGTTGCTCGTACTGGTAGGCGATCGACTCCAACGATAACGCCAGCATCACCTTGTAAGGTGCGAATTGACCGCCTACTGGCCGATCCAGCACGCGTACCAGGTAGCGGTTTTGCTCGACGCTATAGGGGACGTCGCCTGCGTTGCGCCCTCCATAGGTTTCCACACGCAATACCTGGCCTGCCAGTGCTTGGAGCATGCCAGGCAACTCATCGGCCTGGGGTACGACAAGTTCATCGACACCGTCGGCTTCGTGATAATGGCTAAGCAAGGTTGCTCCCAAGGGGTGAGCGGCCAGATCACCGTTGAAATACTCATCGCACGCTGGGTCGATCACTTGTCCGACATGAAACCAGGTCTTGCGCAATACCGGCTCACTGAAACCCGACTCCCGTGATGCCTCGGCAGCAGTGTCGGTATCAGTCGCCAGGAGCAGGGCAAAACCTCGAAACGTTCGTACCTGTCCGTCGTAAAAACCTTTTCGATATTCGAACCGTTGCGTCAGCCGATTGCCCGTGATTTCGTCACATTGAACCTGCTCACTCACCACCGGCACGGGGAAAGGTAAACGACACACGGCCGGTTGATCGCTGGCGAGCAATTGCTGCTTTTCATCCAGCCACTCCTGGGCCGAACTGCGATATTTCACGCTCGCGGCGGCGCCTTGGTTGTTATTGGTGGCACATAACAAATAGGGTTTGGCTGCGACAAAGTCATACCGCCAATGCATGGGCGACATATGCGGCACCGTCAACACCAGGCTGGAGCAACCCAGCCCTTGCAAGTCAGCGGTACTCACCCGGCAAAATCTGTCATAGCGAACGTTTTTGGGCCAAGGAAGCTCGACGGCGTCGTCAAAGCCGTTGCCACAACGGTTCATGAACACCAGCGCGCACTCGGCTTTCAAGTAGACCAGGTCTGCGGCACCGGAGCCGTCCAGATCCGCGAGCAAGACCCGCGATGCATCGAACTCGTCATAAGCAAAACCCAGCGTGCTGAACCTGAACCCTTTACCAAAGCGGCCTCGCCCCAGGTTGGGCCAGCATTCAAGCCGGTCGTGGCGGATGCGGATCAGGTGCTGCTGGCCGCTGCCGAGCACGTCACTGAAGGCGACCAACTCGGTGGCGGCGTTACTGATCAACGGCAGATCATCCTCGCCTTCCTTGCGCTTAATCTGGGTGGCGGGGGCAAACCCCGCTTGCCGCTGGTTGGCATACAAACGTACGCTGCGCGGGCCGATCATCGCCAGGTCAGACAAGCCGCCCCCCATCAGATTGGCCAATTGCCCCTGGGGATGAAAAAACTCGTGAGGGAAGGCATCCACGGTCGCGAAGTTCGACCAACTGCGGTCCGGGTTGCAGGTAAAAAAACCACACAGCCCAGGCTGGGCTACGACCCATTCAAGGCAGCCATCACCGGTGAGGTCGCTTAAAAACTGCCGGGGTGCTTGCAGGCGGTCAGCTATCGGAATCTCTGGCAACTCATGCCAATCGTCATAGGCCACGTCGTCAGAGTGGCTCGCCGCCTTGGCCCGCATAGGTGCGCGGTAATACCAGGCTTTATCGTCAGAATACAAAATGCCCGGAAAACCTTCGCCGTACAGGTCGACAAATTGATAACGCTGGCCGTCGTCAAGACCCGGCATGGTTTCAAATGGCTGATAGCGCTGGGGATCCGGTGCGAGCTCGAACGCGTTATAGATGAACTCCAACGGCGGCCGACTCTGTACCTTCCCGGCCCGGTCAATGGCTTGTTCATGGGCCGCATGCAGCAGGCTATAACCCAGTGACGATGGCCGATATTCAAGCAGTAGTCGGCGCACCAGCACGGGCGCCGACCCCATGTCTGGCTCATCGGGAAAGCAGTGGAACATCAGCACCTGCCGACACAGTTGTCGCGTCCTGAGCTCAAAACCATAGACATAGCTGGAGAACGGGTCGCTGCGCCCAGGCCATGCCTGGGTGGCCTCATAAGGTGGAGCGGTCATGAGGGCAGTAGGACGCTCACCATGATCGAACACCAGATGAAAATGCCATAGCACGCCTTGCCCAGCCTCAACGCGCCACGCATACAGCTGGTCATCGGCGAGCGCATTGCCGTAAAGCACCTTGCTCAAGTAACGCTGGGCACCTGCGTGATCGCCGGCCTGATAATGGTAGACAATATGCTCGCCACGCGGGTTGAGGCTTTCTTCGAGCAGCCACTCCCCCACACGCGCATCGACATCCGGGTCGGCACGTCGTGAAGCAGCGGTTTTGCCGTACAGGTGCAGATTGCCGTCCGCACTGTGAATCAGCCAGAACCCCCCCGGGTTGTCGGTATCGGACCAACGCTCGATCAGTGCAAATGCGCCTTCGGTGCGAGGCCAGTAGCGTACAACGGTGTAAGGCCCCACCGGCAAGCCGTTATAGGCCGTCTCGACCCTTGAAACCTCTGTACCCGTCATCGGGTTGCGTTCCGGCATCCAGGGCTCCCCATCCGGCCCCAGGATCACGTCTTCATCGGTATACGCCGGCACCCCTGTGGACGTTCGTCGAGTGATCGCATTGGGCGTCTTGCCCCAGCCTATTCCGAACGAGCTGTTGCCGTTGGTGCTGCTGTAACCCAGCGTCAGGTCCGGGGCAAAACCCCGCCCGGGGGAGATTGGCAAGGGCAGCTCGAACGATGCACCACCGCTGATACCGACCGGTCCCAGGCCGTTGCCGATACTCTGGATGGCGCCACCGCCCTTGGGCAGGGACGGCGCGGCGATTTGCAGCGACTCGTCATGGTTCACTATGCCTCCTCCTAGCCAGCCTTGGCCGTGTAGTGCAGCTTAAGGATGATGTCGGTCAGCGATTCGAACAGGCGGTTCCGCGCCGCAACGTCAGTCGAGGTGAATTCCAACGCCCAGCTTGAAATAGCGCCCGTACCCTCAAAGGGCAAATAACGCTCATCGTCGAAACTGAAAGTGAACAGCCCATCGTCATCCACCCCGCCAGACAAAACGATTTGCTGGCTGGCCCGCAGGTTTTCCTTGAGGGTGTCGCCTATCTGCACGGCACTGTAGGTTTGGGTCAAGGTGGCGTGAATGTCTTCGTAGGGCCCCAGGACCACAGGCAACGACACGCTGATACGTTTGATCCGGCGCACGCTATGCCCAGGGTAATTGCTGTCGAACATGGGCTGCGTCAGCTGGAAATCGACGCGGCAGTTGTCTATCAGGCCAAGCTTGATGGTGTCCCAGTCCTGATTGATGGCGGAGGTCGGATCCTTGTCCTTGAGTTGGCGCAGGGACACCGTCTTGGTGATCTCCAGCCGTCGTTCATTGCGACTCAGGTACGCCGAATCCATTTTCAATAAGGACAACTTCAACGCCTCGCCGGCGCTCAAGCCTCGGTAGCTGTCCTTCCAGACGCCCGCCTGAATAAAGCGCGTGCTGAAGTCGGCGAGTTCAAATTGCCAACAGGCTTCGGCGGCCAGACACAGCGCCAAGGTGGCATCGTAGGCCTGGTAATAGAAGGTCGCGAACTGGCCGTTGAGCCATTGATAGAGTTGCGCATTGCTAAAACGGGTGCGCAGAAAATCATAGCTGGCCAACGCCTGATCCTGGGCGACGCGGGCCTGGTTCAATTGCAGGGTGGTGGCGCGGGCCTGTGCTTCAAGCACCTGCATTTGTGCCTCGATCTGGGCAATTTCCAGCGTGGCTTGGTCACGGGCTTGCATCCATTCCTGGTGGCGGCGGCGGAAGTTTTCAGCGCGGTCCGTCGCCTCCGCAATGGTATGGAGCATCGCCGCCCTGGCTGAAGAATAGGCACTGACCATTTCGGCGACGCCCTCCAGGCGCCATCCCCCGGAGGACGCTATGGCAACGGCACCATTAGTCAAACCCGCGTGAGCCCCGCCGCCGCCGCCAGCCGAATTGGGGGGGGCCTTCAGGCCACTGCCAACGGCATTGGCCACCTGACTGATGTTGTCCAACACCCGCCCTTCCAAGTGCAGCGCTGCAGCAGCTTTTTCACCGGCATTCACCACTTCATCGGCCAACTTACGGTAGAAATCCAGGCGCCCCTGAGCCAGCGCCTTACTCGCCTCCAGTGCTTTTTTCTGCTCAAGGTCAATCGCTTGTGCCTGTTGTTGCAGGTCCACGGCAAACTGGGCGAACTCCCAAGCCTGGTGGTATTGCAGCTCCTGCAGTTGCGCCTGTTCCTTGCGCTCGATCAATGACAACAACGTATTGCCAAATTGGATCAGGGTTTCCACAGCACTGCTGGCACGGTTGTGCATCACACTGTAGCGATAAGGTGGCACCTCCTGGGCCAACAACCGCGCGGCACCACCGGAGGCCGCGCCCTGACCGAACGCCGCCAGCAGATCGCGCGGGTTCAAGGGGGCGGCAAACAAGGGCAGCATCAGCGGCTTGCCGTCCAGCGTACGGTTGTTACGCAGGTTGTCCAGGCGCGCCTCGGCGGTATCCCAGTTCTGGACCAACTCACGGTTGAAGGGCAAGCGCAGGTATCTGTTATCCAGATCAAGCAGGGTAGGGTCGGGCGCGAAAGTGCGCAGGTACAGCGGCGGTTCGGCGAAGTGGTAGAGCGACTCGCCATCGTTGGCCGCGGCACTCTCTTCGCGTAGTTGGTCCTGCCGGATCAGGCGCTGTTCGAACTCGCGCAATTTTGAGTTGGTGGCGTCGCTCAGGGTTTTCAGGGGGATCGGTTGCCAATGGTCCACCACGTTGATATCAGGGCGCGGCCCCAGCAGGTCAAGCACGCGCACGTACCACAGCTTGGCCGCTACGAGGCTGTCGGGGGTCAGTTGCCGGTAGGCGGCGTCACCCCGGTCCAGCAGGTTCTTGATGTAGAACATGTAGATCGCCTTGCGATAGCGCACCGGGTGGCTGCTAGCGATACCGTCCGGATCGGCGGGTTTGCGCGACACGTAGTCCATTTCTACCGGGTCATCCATCAAAGGCCGTACGTTCCAGTAGGCCGGACGGCCCTTCTCGTCTTTTTTGCGCGAAGGGTCGAAGATAAAGCCCAGCCACTGTTCGGCGCCTTCGAAGTTTTGCTCCTGGTTCAGACGGTGGCTGACCATGAAAGGCAGGTGCAGGAACAACTCCCAGAAATACAAGCCGTTGGCACCGTGAAAATCCATCTGGTTAATGGCCGCTGGTGGATTGAGAGGGGGCTCTTCAAGGAGCTGAGTATCCCAGGACAGCAGGTTTTCCAGGGCGATATTGGCGCGGTTGATCAACTCGCGTGCAAACAATGTATTCATGCGGATGGGTTGGCGTGGAGCGGTGCCGGCATCGTTTAGCTTGATGCCAGAGTTGGTGAAATCGATGAATTCGGCGATGCCCAGAGTTGGGCTGGCACGGGTGTTGATGCGAGGGGCGATCAGCGGTGTGGTGACTTGCGCGACAAGCTCCAGTTCTACGTAGGTCATTTTCAGGGCATGTCCCAAAACCTGCCAGGTGGTACCGTTGAACACCTTGATACCATGGATAATCGGAATTTTTTTTGAGCCGATGGGCCAGGCTCCCGGCCAGTCAGGCAACAGGGTTTCAGGGTTAATGGGGAGCTTTAATGTATGGGTGTCGGGTGGATTTATTACTGCGAATCCACCGGAGTGCCAAAGTGACGCCGCGCCAGGATTAGCTGCCATCGGATCACTCAGATTCAGAGGTCGCAGAATAACGTGCTGAAAAACATAAGTAGGGGGCCTTATAAACTCCTGGACCTCAGCGTGACGGAATCCAGCAGGCCAATCCGTCTGCACTGTTTTTAATACTAAACCGGTGTGCATCAAATAATCACGCACCAGCACAGCAATCTTAGAAGATATTGATATAAAACCATTTGCATCCGGCAGACCAAGAGTACAATGATGAACATCATATGTGTCACACAAGAAATAAGACAATAACCCGCTTCCAACGTATCCATTAGTACGAGAAGATATCAAACTAACCCTACACCTCCCCCCACCACTAAACTGCGAACCACTCAACACTTGAATTCTAGAACCGTTCAAAAGCGTCTCATAGCCCGCCGTTTGGTTTGCGGGCAAAACCATTTCAAGCTTATATCTATCTTGCGTCTCCGAATCAAAAGCCGTTATAGAAAACGTCACATCCGGAGGCTTTGAAAATACAGCTGATATTTTAGATTTAAAGAACACTTCCCCTGTAGACTTATCATAAGTAACATCATCCCCACGGGAAGGGCTAACAATCGAAACCTGCCTCTCTTCAAAATTCCAGTTATCCAGCTCTTGATGCGGCCGATGCGACTCGACACTTTTCAGCGCTATACTAAGCTCAGGCACTTTGAACTGAAACCGCCCTTTATTATCCTGAGCAAATAACCTTCCCACCCTCAAGACATGGGGTGCCTTGATCTCCTTTCGAGTTCCGATACTGGGCACATACCCACGATTGGGAAACAGCGCCGTTACATTAAAGTTCTTATCGATCATCGCCGTTTTTAGAAACGCATATTGATCCGCCGCACCATCCGTCGCATTACCTGCGGTATACCCCATATACATCGCCACAAACATCGACTCCGGCATTGTCGAACTGTCGGCCACGGCAATGCTCTCAACCTGCTCCGCCAAGTCCGTAGTCTTGAACAACGGTGACTCACTCCAGGCTTCAATGACGGTTTGCGGCATACTCCAACTGTCGTCGTACTTCTTGTAGACCATGTTCAAGCGCAACATCGGGTTACTGTGTACTTTGATAACCGGTGAACCCGGATCTGGCGGTGTGGGGGTACCACCTGGGAGATAACCTTCTTCAACCGTCATCTGAGAAGGGTTGTTATCCACACACTCCACCCACAATACAAACAAGCGGTTATTAAACAACACTGGCCTGATGGTGCGCTCAATCGCACTGGCCGAAATCGGCAAGTTAGCCTTGTGCCAGTCTGACCACGCCCCCGGCTGCGGATAATCGAACTTTGGCCGGTTGGGATCCGTGCCGTTGAGGTTCATGTAAGTACGCTGGGACATATCCACCGAGCGCCAGTAGTACACACTCTCGGCCCGGGACTTGCCGATAAAGTAATACATGCCATTCTTGAAATCGGTGGTATTGATGTAACCATTGATAATCGTCAGGTTGGCCACTTCCTCAAAGCTCGCCAGATAAGACAGCACCGCTTCCTGAGTGGTGTCGATCTCGATCTTGTTCTGATTGAGGTCGTTTTCCAGTTGCTGGAAATACTTGGATTTGGTCAGGCGCAACGAGGGGTCGATATACAGTTCCGGGTAATAGCTCAACTGCTGGTTGGCCGCCCAGATGGGGTATTGGCAGTCGATCTCGCGCCACTGCCTGATCAGGTGATCTTCCATCACTTTGGTTTCATAGCCCGGCTCCATGCCCATCAGCGCGGCATTGATGTACTGCTGAATACTGGCGATGGCCGAGGCCACCGGGCTGGTGGGCACGGCCTGGCTGACCTGCACATCCAGCAGCTTGTATTGGTAGAGGTCGTTGGCGGTCTTGATTTTGTCGCTCAACTGGGCGTCGACAAACTCCGCTGCGTTCGGTACCACCTCATCCAGATAGTAGGCCACCAGGGCATCGCGCAGGGTTTCGTTGAGCTGGCTATCGATTGAGCTGGACATGCTCGCTCCTTATTCATCGTAAAAGTGCGCAGGCGCTCAGCGCCGGGCAGCCATGACCGCATTGCCTACCGCTTGCCAGGCCACCCCCGTACTGTCGCCGTGCAGGGCTGTGGCCCTGAGCAAGTCCGCCGCAGCCAGCCCGCTGGCGGCACAGGTGGCTTGGCTGCGCAGGATCCAGTCGATGTCGGCCATGGAGCAGGCGCGCTTTTGCGCCAGCAGTTGGAAAAGCTCATGCACGTCGTCCTGCCGCCACCCCAACAGCCTGGCCAAAACGGAAGCGGCCTGGTCGCTGACTGCAGCGCGCAATGTTTTGTTTTTGAGCGCTGTTTTTCCGGGGTTGGCCGCGATGAAATAACCCAGCAATGCCTCCTCCGCCTGGCTTTGGCCATGAAACCACTGACTGTAGCGGCTCAGCAGGTAGAAGCTCTTGAGGTTCAACTCCAGATTTCTACCCGGAACTCCCAGCCATTGCGGATTAAGCAAAAACACACGCAAGGCACTGGTGCTCAACCGCAGGTCCATCACCACTGTCCCATGACGCAATACACGCTCGAGTTGATTGATCAATGAGTCATTGGCGGCTGCAGTAGCCAGCCCCAACACCGCTGACAACAGGGCGTGTACCGAGGTTTGTGCCCAACGCAGTACAACTTGGGTGCGGTCCATCGGCAGGTTGATCATTTCTTGTGCCAAACCTTCGATCAGCCGCAGTTGGCGGTCATGCCCGGCCAGTAACAAGCCGACAAGCTTCGCCACGCTCTGCTCACGTTCATCTGGGAAGAGGTTCAACTGCCCCACTCGATAGTTAATCGCTTCTTGCAAGTACTGATGGGGGTCTTCGAGACCTGTGAGCGGAACAGGCCTCACGAGCCCCTGCGGGTCCAGCAAATACTGCAGCACTTCGCGCCATTTGATGGGCTCTCGTGCGGCAGCGGACTTGGGCCGTTCATAAACAGGCAGATTCAGCGCCGAGATCTGCTCATCGGTAATCAATACCTCTCGCGTCGCGGCGGCCAATATGCCCAAGCGGTCCACCAAGCCTTGGGGGGGCAGGTAATCTCCAGGCTCCAGGCCCAACGCGCGGCGTACCCCGGTAACACTTTGCTTGCTGTCCTTGAGCCAATTCACGGCCCAATCCATCTGCATCAACACATCGAGAACGTCAGGCGCGGGCGCCATTGCATCCTCTTCCCAAGCCTCTACGGTCGGTAGGTGTCTTTTAGGCAGCGTGCCGCACTTTACTTGCAGGTGGTGAACTGAAGACGGTTGGCTGGTTATTACCTCCCAAGCTGTCCTTGAAAGGCGCTTGCCGCTGAGCGACAACGTCCCACCAGCGCTCAACGGTTCAAGCGTAAGCGCGCTGCCGTCAGGATTGCGCACGAAGTTTTCTTCGTCTGAATGCTGGGGCTGCCGTTCCAGGGTAAACACCCGCGTGCCAGCTGCTGATGCAAAGTCGGTCCCCGCCAGCACAAACAAGGCTGAACCTGGCAGCAGACGCAATAAGGTACCTTCATGCGCGGCATCAACCACCAGCACCAGCCTGATGCTCATATCGCTGGCGCCCTGCGCAGTCAACGACCATGGCCTGAGGGACGACAATGAGGGTTGTAGCAGGCGCCCGGTACAGAGTAATCGCTGGTACTCCAGCCCCCCCAGCATATCCACCAGGCCCCAGCCTTCCTCCGGCGACAAGCCAAACATTTGCGGAATACGCGCCTGACGGTAGAGCGAGGACAGGGTGCCAAGGTCGCGGAGTAACGGCCCAACAAAATCCTTCGTTTGGTTGGCCAAGCGAGAAAGCGATGACTCTGTAGGCTCAAGGCCGAGCGCGGCACAGAGTTGTGCGACGATTTTTTTGTTCGCAGCGTCTGTCCCACTGACATTAAAGGCGGCTCTATTGAGTTCCAACGGCGTATCGAACAGCGCAGCAGGGTTAAAGACTTGGTCAAACAGCGGCACCTTGTCACCCGTGGCGTAAGGCGTGAGATCGTGGAGGAACGCCGCAAATTCTTCGGGCTTGATGCCATAACGTCGGCTGAAATAACGATAAACACCCAAGACCCGCAGGGTATTGGTGTTCAGGTCCATGGTCAGGTTGTGTTCACCCTCGCTGCGGATGGCGCAAATGAGCAGCGTGTCCAGTTCGGCATAGGACATGTCCATACCCAGGTCTTTCTTCAGCCAGCGCTGCAGACGAATCATGCGTTGCAGGCGGTCAAACCGTTGAGGGGACGTTTTAGTCAGGTACCAGACCGTGCGGCTACCGAGCGTGGTTTCCTTGAGGCCCATGGAATTGTCGAACTGGTCCGCACACGTCGAGACAACGGTAGCAGGCACAACACTGTCATAACGCTCGCTGCCATGGCCGTTGACATAACACGCGCCATAGTGAGAGGCGTGCGGGTATGCCTTGCCGACGCCATTGCCCCCCGTCCATTGTGGGTTGCCGCTGGGGCAATTGGGAGACACGTGGGGGAAATACTGACGCTGGGATAAAAGCGCCTCGACCTGCTCGGCATCCAGCTCCGAACGTTGCATGAACGTCTCGAGCTGCACCAGTGGGTTGTCAAGGTGGCCAATACCTTGGAGACCGTAACTGCGCTGAAAAAACTCCTGCTGCTCGGCCGTCCATGTCACGTACTCATCCAGGACAATGGTGAAGCTGAGTACCGCCAGTGAAACGGGCCTAGTGGTAGTGCCCGTGGTGGTGGTGACAGTAAATGAGGCTCGATAGCCCGGTTCGATAGGAAACGGTTCTTCTCCCCCCCAGCGGATAACTGTGCAGATTGTTGAGGTATTCGCGGGGTGAAGATAATTAGGCGTCCAAATATTAGCCGTGTTCGCATATAACGGCGTCCCAGAATTAATCCAGAAAAGACCCTCTCGTTTAGTATCGTCAGGCCCCGAGAATTCAATCGTTGCCGTGCTCGTCAATTTCCCTTGGTTGACTAAGGTTTCTGCCTGAGACACAACAGACTTCAGGCTTGACTGTGGGGATATCAGTAAAGCAATCCTGATGGCCGAATGCGGACTCAGATGAGAAGTCCCCGGCCCTGCCCAGGTCTGCGTCAGCTGAGCCTTCGATAGATAAAACGTGGTGAACAATGAAGGTTCGATCAACAGTTGCTGTTGCTGAGGGCTTAACCCCGACATCAACAGTTGCGCTTGCGCTGCAGTGTTCTGCACCGCGCCATAATCGTTCAAGCCCCGTTGGCTGATGGGCAACTGCAAGCTGATACGGTAGTTCAACTCCCCCAACTCAAGCTTCTTTTCGGCCAGCCCTAATCGGCATTGGTGGTGAGGGTAGTAATACGGAAACATGAACGGATAGCGCCGCTCGGCCAGCACGTCGTAAATCGGCTTGTTGGCATCCGGCTTTCCTGTCCGGTACCGGGCGATGTCGGCCATGAGTATCTCATTGACCAACTCCAGCATCGGTCTGGGGGTAAAGGTGCTTTGCTGGTCAATGATCAACCCCTCCAGATCGGGCCGCCGAGTCCTCAACAGAATCTTGGGCCGATCACCCTGGCCGGAGCCTTCCAGGGTGCGCGTAGCGAAACGATATTGAGCGCTGAGGTAGGCCACCGGCGAATCGACCGCCGCCATCGCGCCGACTTTGCAGAACTCATCCCAGTTTTCCTTGAACAGGTTCGGGAAACTCGGCCCGACATCGACCAGCGCACGCACACCGGTCTGCTGGCCCTGGTACTGGGTTCTGCCGTTGGATACCTGGTGCTCACGGTACAGCCGACCGATCTGCACCGCATAGCACATGGCATTGTCATAGGCCACCTCGCCATCCGCCTCGCAGATCTCACCCAGGCGTTGGACGAAGTGGGGCTTGGGTTGGGCGATGATGTCGAACACCGACGCCATGCCCAATTGCTGCATCGCGGTGATGAAGCTGACTTTTTCCAGGCCCACTTGCCGTTCGGGCTCGTTGACCAACGTAAGAAGCAGACGGTCAGTTCTCGAGTCGTTGTCCATGCCCACGCATTCCCTCAGGTAGAGATACACCGCTACGTCCAACAAACTGAGTGGTTCTAAAAAATAAAGAACCTGTGAACTCTGACAGTAACGACGAACGGTACCTGGGGACGGCCGAACACCAGAGCTACCTGAATTGGACGAGTCTGCAGTTGGCGGAAACTGGCTTGGCTTTGGTGGAAGCTTGCATTGATGGCTTGCAGGCCGATGCTTGTGCTCAGTAAGTCAGTCATCGCGGGCGAGCCCACTCCCACAGTTTGACCGGGTACGTCCTTGGAATAGGGTCAACCTGTGGGAGCTGGCTTGCCTGCGATGGCGTCCGTGCGGCCAGCACAATGCTCAAGCTAACCCATCCCGCCTACGCTTAAGTTAGGATGCTCGTTCCCTATTCGAGGTGGTCTCCATGTTCTTCGGCGTTCTCCTGATCATCACCTGGCTGATCCTGCTGCTGCGCTACCCGGCCAAGGCGCTGCCGGTATCGTTGGCCGCTGCCGTCGGCCTGGGGTTTGTCGCGGTTTGGGTGGTATGGCTGGACAATCGCGAAGCGTCACAACTGGCGCGTCTTGAGTTGCGCATCACCTACGCGCCGCAAGACTGCCCCGCCGACCGACCGCTCAAACTGACCCTCAACAACGGCAACGATGTACCGCTCACCGAACTGCGCTGGCGCGTGGCCGCCTACGCACCGGGCGATACGGTCAACCTGGCCGACAATGTCTACGCCGCCCCACGCTATCGCGGCCCCGGCGAGTTGCAGGCGGGCGCCACCTGGGATGACTGCCTGCCCACCCCGCCGCTGCGCCCCGGCTATCGCCCACAAACCCTGGAATTTCGCGCCGAGCACCTGCAAGGCAGTTTCTCGGACTGACAAAGGATGGACCCATGCCCAACGTACTGATCACCGGTTGCTCCAGCGGCATCGGCCGCGCCCTCGCCGACGCGTTCAAAGCCGCAGGCTTCGAGGTATGGGCCAGCGCCCGCCAACCCGATGACGTCGCCGCCCTCGCGGCCGCAGGCTTCAATGCTGTGCAGTTGGACGTCAATGACAGCGCCGCTTTACAACTCCTGGCCGGGCAATTGAGCGAGCTGGATGTACTGGTCAACAACGCCGGCTACGGCGCCATGGGCCCGTTGCTCGACGGCGGTACCGAGGCGATGCAACGCCAATTCGAAACCAATGTGTTTTCCATCGTCGGCGTGACCCAGGCGCTGTTCCCTGCCTTGCGTCGCAGCAAGGGCCTGGTGGTGAATATCGGCAGTGTTTCCGGCGTATTGGTGACGCCGTTCGCCGGCGCCTACTGCGCATCCAAAGCCGCCGTGCATGCGTTGAGCGACGCCCTGCGCATGGAGCTGGCACCGTTTGGCGTGCGGGTGATGGAAGTGCAGCCTGGTGCGATCAATACAAGCTTTGCGAAGAATGCCGGCGCCCAGGCCGAGTTACTGATCCAGGAACAGTCGCCATGGTGGCCATTGCGCGAGGGCATTCGTGCACGCAGCCAAGCGTCCCAGGACAAGCCAACCCCGGCCAGTGAGTTTGCTGCAGACGTGCTCAAGGCGGTGCAGCAAGCGCAACCGCCGCGCCTGTTGCGTTCGGGCAACGGCAGCCGCGCGTTACCGTTGATGGCGGCGCTGTTGCCCAAGGGGTTGCTGGAGAAGGTGCTGAAGAAGCGCTTTGGCTTGGGCGGTAGGCTCTAAGGTTTCATGAAATCAATAAACGCCCGCACCTTCAGCGGCAAATGCCGCGTGTCCGGATACATCGCGTAAACCCCTTGCGGCGCAAAGCGGTGGTCCGCCAACAGGCGCACCAAGCGTCCCGCGTCGACATCCCCCTGCACCAACCATTGCGGTAAAACCGCCACACCGTGGCCGCGCACCGCAAATGCCTGGAGGACCGCCGCGCTGTCGGCCACCAAGGCTGACGGGCCGGCTCGATAAGGGTGTTCGAGACCTGCCGGGTCGGTGACGCTCAGTTCGCTCAAGCGGCCGTGGCCCAGCCTGGGCAACTGCTCCAACTCAGCCAGGGTTTGAACTGCGGCAAACTGCGGCGCCGCGACGGCGAACACGTCGAATGTGGACAACTGCACGGCGCGGTGATTGGAGTCCAGCAAGCGCCCCAGCCGAATCGCCACGTCAAAACGCTCGGAGATCAGATCGGCGTGGGTGGAGGATGTGGATAAGTGGATATTCAGGTCCGGGTGCAGGCGTCGAAAGGCTTCTACCGCCGGAGCAACTACAGCCAGGGCATATTCGACAGTGGTGGTGATGCGCAGGGTGCCTTTGAGCTGGGCATGTTCACTGCGGGCTTCTTCTACCGCCAGGCGGGCCTCTTCAAGCATGCGCGTGCAGCGCAGGTAGAAGCGCTCACCCGCGTCGGTCAGTGCCAGTTGGCGGGTGTTGCGGGTCAGCAGGGTGACGCCGAGTTCCGCTTCCAGGCGCTTGAGGTTGAAGCTGACCACGGCGCGAGTCTGGCCCAGCAGGTCCGCGGCAGCGGTGAGCGAGCCGGCCTCGACCACGGCCTTGAAAGTGTCAAAACGGTCCAGGCTGACCATGGTGGACGCCCTCCTTTGTCAAAAAATTTTTGACAAACTAGCAGGCAAACCGACGTATCCCAAACCCTGCGTGCGGCCTACCCTGCCGGCTCCACTCGCAGGAACGCGTTCATGACCTACCGCTCGAAAGTCGCCTGGATCTTTTTGTTGGGCTTTGCCCTGGACCTGGTGAACATGTTTGTCGCCACCGTCGCCTACCCGGATATCGCCCGCGAACTGCACGCCTCGGTCACCCAGTTAGCGTGGATCAGCAATGCCTACATGCTCGGGCTGACAGTGATCATTCCCTTGAGTGTGTGGTTGGCGGCGCTCATGGGCGAGCGCACCCTGATCGCTACCAGCCTGCTGCTGTTTGCCGGCGCCTCGGTGATGGTCGGCCAGGCTGGCTCCATCGAAGCGTTGATAGCTTGGCGCGCCTTGCAGGGGCTCGGCGGCGGCTTACTGATTCCGGTGGGGCAAGCCATGGCTTACCGACACTTTCCCGCGGTCGAGCGTAGCCAATTGACAGCGCGGGTGATGTCGGTGGCGTTGCTGGTGCCAGCGCTGTCCCCGGCGTTGGGTGGGGTGATTGTGGACAGCCTGTCCTGGCGTTGGATTTTCTACGCCAACCTGCCTCTGGCGCTAGTGCCCCTGCTGCTGGCACTGCTGTGGATAAAACCCGATGTGCCTTTAACCGAGCGCCCGCCCCTGGACCTGGGCAGTGTGTTCAAACAAGCCGCCAGCCCGATGCTGCGCGTGGCAATGCTGGTTTACCTGTGTATTCCGGGAGTATTTATCGGCACCAGCCTGATCGCCATCCTGTACGTGCGTGGCCTGGAGTATGACGCCACCCAGACCGGCGCGCTCATGCTGCCGTGGGCACTGGCCTCGGCCGTGGCGATCTACCTGAGCAAGCGACTCTTCAATCGCTTTGGCCCCAAACCCTTGTTACTGGCCGGCATGGCGCTGCAATGCGGCGGTATCCTGCTGCTCAACGAGCCGACGCTGATTATTGCGGCCTACGTCTTGATGGGCCTGGGCGGCAGCTTGTGCAGCAGCACCGCACAAACCCTGGCCTTTCTGGATATTCCCGCCGAGCGCATGGGCCACGCCAGCGCGTTGTGGAACATGAACCGGCAAGTGAGTTTCTGCGTGGGCGCCGCCGTGCTCAGTGCAGTACTGTCGGCGTTGGATTCCTTCGCGATTACCTTCACGATGGCGGCAGCTCTGACCCTGTTGCCGCTTTTCGCAGTGTTGCGCCTGGATTCTTCCAGGGTACGCGCGCTGCTTCACCCTTGCAGCGAGCCCAAACATGATTGACTACAGCGATTTTTTTGAAGAAGTGATCCAGACCCACGTCGAGATCGAACAATGGTTTGCCGGCGTTGCGCCTGAGGGCACGCTGGAAAACCTGCTGGCGCGCTTCTCACCCGAGTTCAGCATGGTGGCGCCCGCCACCGGTACGCGGGTCAACACGGCCGGGGTCAATGCCTTGTTCACACGCCTGGGCGGGATGCGGCCGGGGTTGAAAATCACCTTGAGTGAAATGACCGGGATTGACCGGCATGCACGCGGCGCGACGGTCACGTATCGCGAGCATCAGATTGACGACAGTGGCACCCAGACCGACCGCCGCGCCACAGTGGTGTTCGAGAAACAGGCCAGTGGCGCGCTGCTGTGGCGGCACTTGCATGAGACCTTTATCAAAGCCTGACGCGGTCAACTGTGGGAGCTGGCTTGCCTGCGATAGGGGTGTGTCAGCTACAAATACTTCAACTGACAGTCCGCTATCGCAGGCAAGCCAGCTCCCACAGTTTAGTTTTGTGTTGGGTTGACGATCACGGTGCAGGTAATCCCGGCCGCCAACAACACGCCCTCCGGCACTTCATCAATGTGAATCCGCACCGGCACACGCTGGGCCAAGCGCACCCAGTTGAAGGTCGGGTTCACATCGGCGATCAGTTCACGGCTCTCGGGGTTGTCGCGATCGTAGATGCCGCGCGAGATGCTTTCCACATGGCCCTTCAAGGTCTCGCCGCTCATCAATTGCATATCGGCTTTGTCGCCCACCTTCACGTGGGGCAGTTTGGTTTCTTCAAAGAAGCCATACACCCAGAACGAGTTCATATCCACCACGGCCATTTTCGCTTCGCCGATACGCGCATAGTCGCCACGGTGCACATTGAGGTTGGTGACATAACCGTCCACCGCCGCCAGTACTCGCGTGCGTTTCAAGTTGAGTTCGGCGGCCTCCAGTTGTGCCAGGGCGTGCTGGTAATCGGCCAGGGCCGAGTCGGCGATGTTGCTGGCGTCGTCGCGGTTTTCCCTGGAGATCACCAGGGCGTCGAGGTCGGCGCGGCGGTGCGCGTTGACCTTGCGCATTTCCCAGGTGGCCTTGCGGGAGGCCACCAGCGATTGCGCTTGCTTGACGGCAATGCGGTAGTGCTCGGGGTCGATCTGCATCAGCAGGTCGCCTTTTTTCACCAACTGGTTATCGCGTACCGGTACGTCCACCACTTCGCCGGTGACGTCAGCCGCCACATTGATAATGTCGGCGCGCACCCGACCATCGCGGGTCCACGGCGTTTGCATGTAGTGCACCCACAACGTGCGGCCAATCCAGATCGCCAACGCCAGAACCAGCAAGGTGGCGAGCAGGCTGAAAAACTTTTTCATCGGGGCATTCTCAACGGTAGACGCTCAGCGCCAGGGCGCCGAACAGGCAAGCGAACAGGCTCAGGCGCAGCAGCGCCGGGTGCCAGAAGAAACGGTACAGGTCGAACCCGGCCAGGAAGCGATCAATCGCCCAGGCCAGCCCGGCTGCGATCAAGAACATCAGGGTCATGGTCGGCATATAGATGCCGTGGAATGCAATTTCACGAGGCATTCGGGGCTCCTTTGAGGGCGGCCAGAGGCGATTGCGGGTCGAGCAACGAGGTGCGAATAAAGTGCAGGTAGCTCTTCACACGGCGCAGGGCCGAGGTGTCGAAGTGCGGGGCGAAGGGTTCGTCGGTGGCCTGCACACGGCTGATCGCATGGTCGACGGCAATCAACCCGCGCTCTAGGTTGCTGGCGCTGGGTTGCAGGAACAGCCGCACCAGCGAGCGCCCCATCACGCGGATCGCCTGGCGCCACGGCTGCGATTCGGCATACGCCGGGTGCACCGGCAAAATCGCCTGCTCCTTGCGCAGCTCGATGATCGCGTGGCCGACCTCCAGCACCACGAACATCCAGCGCAGCAAATCGCGCTGCACCTGCGGCTCGCCGGCCGCGAGGCCATACGCCTGGTGCAGCAGGTCGCGGGTGCGGCTTTCAAAGCTCGACGCCAGGCCCTTGAGCTTGCCGCTGATGGCATACACCACTTGCTCACGCAGGTCTTGCTCCAGGCGGCGCCACAACCAGCGGCTGTTGGGCGGCAGGATGATCGCACCCGCCGCCGCGCACACCAGCATGCCGATGACCATGGCGATGTAGTCGTTGATAAAGGTGTAAGGGTTGTAGACCGTAAGGTTGTCCGGCACCGAACCGGTGCTGAAGAAGATCAACAGGCCCACACCCACACCGGCGTATTGCGGGCGTGAAGACAGAAAGGCCCCGAAGATGATCACCGGCGCGAGCATCACGCACAGCAGCGGGAAACCGTCGATCCAGGGGAACACAAAGAACATTTCGACAAAGCCGACCAAGGCGCCGATCAAGGTGCCGCAGGCCATCTGGAACGCCATGCGCTTGGGGTTGGGCGTGGCAGCAGACAGGCCCACCGTGGCCGCCGCGATCAGGGTCATGGTGGCGCCGCTGGGCCAGGCCGTGGCCACCCAGTAACTGCCCAGCACAACCAGGATAAACGAAGCGCGCACCCCGGCAGCGGCACAGGCCAACCAGTTGGTCTTTGGCGTGTAGGCTTCGTGCCAATCCTCCCGTGCATGGCGATGCTCGGCCAGGGAGGCGTGGGTTTGCGCGTAGTTGTGCAGGTCGTCGACGAAACGGTACAGCAGCTCGTAGGCAGTGTGGAAATCCAACTGCTCGGCGTCCGTCGGGTTGCCCTCCTGGAAGCTCGCCCGCAGGCTGCGCACCTTGGCGGGCAGGCCGTCCTTGTAGGCGCTCAGTTGGTTGACCAGGCGCGCGGCATCGGGGCTGGTGAGGGCGCGGCCAGAGAAGCTGTCGAGCACTTCGGCCAGGTCTTGCAGGCCGGGTTTGATCGCTGCCACCACATGGTCGGCCTCATCGGCGCGCAAGCGTTCGAGCAATTGGTGCAAGGCGTTGAAGCGTGTGGTGATGCTCATGAATTCGCTGTTGAGGCGACTGAGCCGCCCGTTGCGCCGACGCATGTGCGGGTCCTCAAACACGGTGACGCTACGCAAGCCTTCCAGGCCCACGGCTTCGGCAATAAAGCGCACGTTGCTGGCCTCGAAGCCTTCGCGCTGGCTGCGCCCGCGCAGGCCGTCGGTCACGAACAATGCGAACACGCCGAAGCGCTGGTACAGCGCGTTGCGCATGGCGGCGCTGGAGGTCTGCGGCAGGATGGCGGCGCTGACCAGTGTCGAGCACAGTATCCCCAGGGAGATTTCCAGCACCCGCCACACCGCCGCCATGAAGGCGCCGTCCGGGTGGGCCAGGGCCGGCAGGCCGACCATCGCCGCGGTGTAGCCGGCGAGCACGAACCCATAGGCGCGAAAGTTGCGGTTGCGCGTGGCACCGGCGGTGCAAATGCCGACCCAGATCGCCAGCGCCCCCAGGAACAGTTCGGTGTTCTGCGCAAACAAGGCGATCAACAGCACCATCACCGCCGAGCCTGCCAAGGTCCCTAGGAAACGGTAGAAACTCTTGGCGAACACCTGGCCGCTCTGGGGCTGCATCACGATAAATACGGTGATCATCGCCGTGCGCGGTTGCGGCAGTTCCAGGCGCATGGCCAGCCACAGCGTCAGGAACGCAGCGACCAGCACTTTGAAGATATACACCCAGGTCACGCCATCACTGCGTGCCCAGTCGAAGAAACCACGGCGCCACTCAAGGGAATACAGCCAGCGCAGCGGTGCAGGCAGGGGGGTCATCAAGGCCTACTCAGTGATCAAACACGGCGAGCGCCGCCGGAGTCTTGCTTGGGAGTGTCTTGGCAGCCGTGGGCACATCATCGCCAGCACCGAGGCCGCCGCCCAAGGCGGTCACCAGCTCGGCATGGGCGCTGAGGCGAGCCGCCTGCACCTGTTGTTCGATCTGCTGCTGGCGAAACAACAAGGTTTGGGCGTTGAGCACGTTGAGGTAGTCAGTGAGGCCACGTTGATAGGCGACCATGGCGATGTCGTAGGTTTTCTGCGCCGAGGCCACCGACTGCGCGGCGAAGGCCGACTGTTTGTCCATGGACTCGCGGCGGATCAACTGGTCGCTGATGCCCTTGAGCGCATTGACCAGGGTCTGGTTGTACTGGGCCACCGCGATGTCGTAGCCGGCACTGGCTTCACCCAATTGCGCACGCAGGCGGCCGCCGTCGAAGATCGGCAAGGTGATCGCCGGGCCGACGTTGTAGTTGAATTTCTTGCCGGCCAGGAATTCCAGCATGCCGCCGCCGGTGGCCATGTAGCCAAGGCTGCCGACCAGGTCGACGTTGGGATAGAAGCCTGCATGAGCCACATCGATACCCCGTGCCTGGGCTGCTACCTGCCAGCGGCTTGCAACCACATCCGGGCGTTGGCCGAGCAATTGCGCCGGCAGGCTGGAGGGCAATTTCAACGGCGCGGCGAGGGCCAGGGTCGGGCGCTGCAATTGCGCGCCCTCCCCCGGGCCTTTGCCGGCCAACGCCGCCAGTTGGTTACGGCTCAGGGCGATTTCCTCGTCCAGGGCATCCAGTTGGCGATGGGTTTCCGGCAGCGGGGTTTCGGCCTGGCTGACGTCAAAGTGAGTGCCGATCCCGGCGGCCAGGCGTTTGTTGGCCAGGTCCAGGATCTGCTGTTGCTGGGCCAGAGTGGCGGCAGCGATGTCACGGTTGGCGTACTGCAACGACAGCTGGATATAGGCGCGCACCACGTTGTTTTGCAGTTCGAGTTGGGCCAGGCGCGCTTCGGCGGCGCTCATGTGCGCCAGGTCGACCGCACGTTCGGTCGTGTTGCTTTCCCGGCCCCACAGGTCGAGGGCGTAGCTCAGTCCCAGGGACGAATTGTTGTCCCAGGTGTTGGCGCCGCTCAATTCGCCAGGACCGTAAAACTGATCCTTCGGCCAGTTGTGGCGCTTGAGGGTGGTGTCGCTGTTGATCTGCAGCGACTCGGCCGACTCGGCCACCCCGGCCAGCGCTCGGGCTTGCCGTACACGGGCGGCGGCCACGGCCAGGCTGGGGCTGTTGCGGGTGGCGAGTTCGACCCAACGGTTGAGCTGCGGGTCGCCGTAGGCCTGCCACCATTGGGCGGTGGGCCAGTGGGCGTCGCGGGCGGCGCTCTGGATCGCGGCGTCGGTGGCCAGGCTATTGGCGTTGATCGCCTGGCCCTGCGGGGCGATTCCTCCGGTTCCGATGCAACCGCTGATGACTGACGTTAAGGCCCAAACACTGAGAGTCTTCAGCTCTCTGCTGATGCGACGCGGCACGGCAAGCGAATTCCTGAGAGGGTGTTGCGGGAGAGGTGGCGCAATTCTAGGCGGCGCCAGGGAGGACGATAAGCTGGCATTCCTGTGAATCTTTGTTACCGTTCAGGCGATAATCCGTTGGTAGGGATCACTGAAAGCGTAACTTTCTGTCACAATTTGCTATCTCCCTTGAGAACACTCCATGGACACTTTGCAAAACATGCGCGCCTTCAGTTGCGTGGCCGAAGCCGGCAGCTTCACCGCCGCCGCCGTGCAACTGGACACCACCACGGCCAACGTCTCGCGCGCGGTCTCCAACCTTGAGGCCCACCTGCAAACCCGCTTGCTCAACCGCACCACCCGGCGCATCGCGCTGACCGAAGCCGGCAAACGCTATTTGCTGCGCTGCGAGCAGATCCTCGCCTATGTCGAGGAGGCCGAGGCCGAAGCCAGTGACGCCCATGCGCGCCCGGCCGGGCAGTTGAAAGTGCACACCATGACCGGCATCGGCCAGCATTTCGTTATTGACGCCATTGCCCGCTATCGCCGCACCCATCCCGACGTGACCTTCGACCTGACCCTGGCCAACCGCGTGCCGGATTTGCTCGACGAGGGCTACGACGTGTCCATCGTGCTGGCCAGCGAACTGCCGGACTCAGGTTTCGTTTCCCAGCGCCTGGGCATCACCTACAGCATCGCCTGCGCCTCGCCGGACTACGTCAAGGCCAAGGGCTGCGCACAGCGGCCCCAGGACTTGCTCAACCATGCGTGCCTGCGCCTGGTCAGCCCGGTGGTCCAGCTGGACAAATGGACCTTCAACGGCCCTGAAGGCCAGGAAAGCGTGGCGATCAACAGCTCGCCCTTCCTGGTTAACTCGGCCGATGCGATGAAAACCGCGATCACCAGCGGCATGGGCGTCGGCCTGCTGCCGGTGTACGCCGCCATCGAAGGGCTGCGCAATGGCACGCTGGTGCGGGTGATGCCGACCTACCGTTCCCAGGAGCTGAACCTGTACGCCATCTACCCCTCGCGCCAATACCTGGATGCAAAGATCAAAACCTGGGTGGAATACCTGCGCGGTTCGTTGCCGGAAATTCTGGCGGCGCACCAGGCGGAGTTGGTGGCGTATGAGTTGAGCGGTGGTGTGCGGATGGCGAACTGATTTTGAAATGCTGCTTCCCACCCCCTATAAATTCATTGTGGGAGCTGGTTTGCCTGCGATGACGGTGGATCAGCCAACACAATAGTGGCTGACACACCGTCATCGCAGGCAAGCCAGCTCCCACATGTTGAGTGGAGTTCTGCCATGAAAAAGACTGTCCTGGCCTTCAGCCGTATCACCCCGCCGATGATCGAACGCCTGCAACAGGATTTCGAGGTGATCGCGCCCAACCCCAAGCTGGGTGACATCAATGCACAGTTCAACGAAGCCCTGCCCCACGTCCATGGTTTGATCGGTGTGGGTCGCAAGCTGGGCCGCGAGCAGCTTGAAATCGCGAGCAAGCTGGAAGTGGTGTCCAGTGTGTCGGTGGGCTACGACAACTACGACGTGCCGTACTTCAATGAGCGCGGGATCCTGCTCACCAACACCCCCGATGTGCTCACCGAGAGCACTGCCGACCTGGCCTTTGCGTTGCTGATGAGCAGCGCCCGCCGCGTGGCCGAATTGGATGCCTGGACCAAGGCCGGCCAATGGAAAGCCAGCGTGGGCGCGCCTTTGTTTGGTTGCGATGTGCACGGCAAGACCCTGGGCATTGTCGGCATGGGCAATATCGGCGCGGCCGTGGCCCGGCGTGGGCGCCTGGGCTTCAATATGCCAATCCTTTACAGCGGCAATAGCCGCAAGACCGCGCTGGAGCAGGAACTGGGCGCGCAGTTTCGCAGCCTGGAGCAGTTGCTGGCCGAGGCGGATTTCGTCTGCCTGGTGGTGCCGTTGAGCGACAAGACCCATCACCTGATCAGCACTCGGGAGCTGGCGTTGATGAAGCCCAGCGCGATTCTGATCAATATTTCCCGTGGGCCGGTGGTGGATGAGCCAGCGCTGGTCGAAGCCCTGCAAACCCAACGCATTCGTGGCGCCGGGCTGGATGTGTATGAAAAGGAACCGCTGGCTGAATCGCCGTTGTTCCAGCTGAGCAATGCGGTGACCCTGCCGCATATTGGTTCGGCCACCGGTGAAACCCGCGAAGCCATGGCCAACCGCGCCGTGGACAACCTGCGCAGCGCCCTGCTGGGCCAACGCCCGCAGGATCTGGTGAACCCACAGGCCTGGAAGGGCTGATACTGGACTTAATGTGGGAGCTGGCTTGCCAGCTCCCACATAAACAGTGCCCGACACAAAAATCCGGTTAAAGCCCAGGCCAGCCAAGTCGATAACTCTCTATAGATCGTCATCCCTGATCCACAGAAGGTTTTTATGTCCACCACCAAAGCCCGCGCAGACTCACTCTCGCTTCTGCTCTTTACCTTGCGCAGCGGCAAGCTGATGGCCATCAACCTGTTGAAAGTCAGCGAGATCATCCCCTGCCCGCCGTTGACCAAGCTGCCGGAGTCCCACCCGCACGTCAAAGGCATCGCCACCTTGCGCGGCGCTTCGTTGTCGGTGATCGACTTGAGCCGCGCCCTGGGTGAAATGCCCTTGCAAGACCCGGATGGCGGCTGCCTGATCGTCACCGATGTCAGCCGTTCCAAACAGGGCCTGCACGTGCAGGCGGTGAGCAAGATCGTGCATTGCCTGACCACCGATATCCGCCCGCCTCCCTACGGCTCCGGCGGCAATCGGGCGTTTATCACCGGGGTTACCCAAGTGGAAGGTGGCCTGGTGCAGGTGCTGGATATCGAGAAAGTCATCCATGGCATCGCCCCGGCACCGATTGAAGCGGCGCCGACCGACCTGACCATGGAAGAAGCCGAAGTGCTGGGTAACGCCCGCATCCTGGTGGTGGACGACAGCCAGGTGGCTTTGCAGCAATCGGTACACACCCTGCGCAACCTCGGCCTGACCTGCCACACCGCCCGCAGCGCCAAGGAAGCCATCGACGTGTTGCTGGAGCTGCAAGGCACGGTTGAACAGATCAACGTGGTGGTGTCGGACATCGAGATGTCTGAGATGGACGGCTACGCCCTCACCCGCACCCTGCGCGAAACCCCGGATTTCAAGGACCTCTACGTGCTGTTGCACACCTCCCTGGACAGCGCGATGAACAGCGAAAAAGCACGCCTGGCCGGTGCCGACTCAGTACTCACCAAATTCTCATCCCCAGAATTGACCAAATGCCTGGTCGTCGCCGCACAAACCGTGGCGCAAAAGGGCCTGTAAGCCTTGGGCGAGTATTACCAGCTGCTGCGTCGCGACCTCACCGGCAGCCTGCCCGCCCCGCAGTGGCCAGCGGATACCCGGCTGGATCATTATCGCGATGAACTGGCCCCGGCGATCCATGCCGTGCTGCGCATGACCCAGGACCAGGGCGGCGGCCGTGTCGGCCACCTGGAGGAGTGGCGCCAGCAGTTCGTCACCGATGCCGAGTACGACCCGACGCTGTGTCTGGTGGCCAGTAACCACGACGGTGTCCTCGCAGTGGCCCAATGCTGGACCAGCGCCTTTATCAAGAACCTGGCCGTACACCCCTGCGCCCAAGGCCAAGGGCTGGGCCGCGCCTTGCTGCTGCACAGCTTCCAGGTATTCAAGCAGCGCGGTGAACCCTATGTGGACCTCAAGGTGCTGGAGAGCAACCTGCGCGCCCGGCAACTGTATGAAAGTGCGGGCATGCGATTTGTGCTGCGCGACATCGTATCCAAGGGCTGATCCTCACTGGCGCATAACTTGCTTCCAGAGCCCCTGAGCGGTAGATAGAGGTAAAAACCCGTCACCCCTCAAGCGTGCCCTCTGACCTTGCCTGGTGACAGATCCGCCATGAACACACACTTTTCCTGCGTCGGTTGCGGTAAATGCTGCAGCGACCATCATGTGCCCCTGACCCTCGAAGAAGCCCGCAGCTGGGCGGCGGACGGCGGTAACGTCATCGTTCTGGTGGAAGGCTTTCTGGGTAACGGCCTGGGCCTGCCCCTGCAACAACGGGAACATGCCGAGCGCCGTTCAGTGATCGTGCCCAGCGGCAATACCGAGGCGTTTGTGGCAATTACCTTTGCCGCCTACAACGCCGGACGCTGCCGGAATCTTGACGAAGACAACCGCTGCCGCATCTACGAACGGCGCCCGCTGGTGTGCCGCATCTACCCGATGGAGATCAACCCGCATATCCCACTGAACCCAAGCGCCAAGGACTGCCCGCCGGAATCCTGGGAGCAAGGCCCTGCGCTGATCGTCGGTGGTGAGTTGATGGATGCGCAACTGGCCGAACTGATTCGCCGTTCACGCCAGGCCGACCGTGATGACGTGCAGACCAAAGAAGCGGTGTGCGCGTTGCTTGGCATTCGCACGACCGCACTCAAGGGCGACGGGTTTACCGCGTACCTGCCGGACATGCAGGCGTTTGCCCAGGCCATTGAACAGGCGGTTGAACTGCCGGCAATGGCCAATGAATGGGTGTTTCATGTGTCGGGAATGGACATCGCTGAACAGGTGCTGGATGCCGGGGCGCGCATTGCCACTGAGGTGCCGGCCAATTATGCGTTTATCTCGTTGAGGGCGGCTTAGGCTACTACGGCCTTATTTTGGCGTAGGTATCTACTCAACTTCAGCGCGACGCTGGACCTGTGGCGAGGGAGCTTGCTCCCGCGACGGCCTACCATTCGACGACAATTTCCCTGACGCCCCTCGATCCAACTGTGGGGTGTCAGCTAGATAGTCGCAGGCTGTCAGGCCGTCATCGCAGCAAGCCAGCTCCCACATTTGGAGCTCGGAGTGTCAGGTAGATAGGCGCCTCTCGGGAGCAGAGTTGCACTCACACAATAGCGCTCATGGATGGGCAGGCAACACATCGAGGCGATAGGGCTGGAGGATGCGTTGGTATTCGCCATTGTGCATCAGTTGCTCAAACGCGTGATTAAGCTCATTACGCAACGCGGTATCGGTTTTTCGCACCGCAATCGCCACGCTATTACCCAGCAGGCCAGACGACACAGGCGGCCCCATGAAATTGAAGTCCAAGCCCTGGGGCGTGTCTAGCAGGGCCTCTCGGATCTCCACGGCGCCTTGAAGGGTCGCATCAATATCGCCCGAAACCAGGCTCTGCACCAGTTGGTCGTTGAGCCAGAAACTCCTGATGATTACCCCTGCCGGCGCCCACTGCGATAGGGCAAAGGCTTCCCGATTACTGCGCACCAGCACCCCGACACGCTTGCCTCTGAGCGACCGTCGATTAGGGCGCAGGCCCGAGGTTTTACGCGCCACCAGCCGAGTGGTGATCGGGTAGAGATCACGGGTGAAACTCACCCGTCGCCGTCGACTGCAGGTGGGCGCCATGCCCATGATCGCGTCGAACTGCCTGGCTTCAAGGGCGGGGAAATTCTCCATGACGATCTGGTCAACCCAGGTACAGCGCACGTTGAGCTGCTCGCACAGGGCATTGCCCAGTTCGATGTTCAGCCCCACCAATTGCCCTTGGGAATTGCGGCTTTGAAAAGGCGGAAAATGCGCGGCGACGGCGAAACGGATTTCACGCCGCGGTTGAACGTCGGCGGCAACGACACTTGTCGAGAGCAAGAGGGCAAGCACCGCACAAAGGTGTATCAGGGCCACGGGAATGTCCTTTTCCGGAAAGCTGACTCACCACGCCCCGATGAGCGTCATCGGGACGAAGCAAACGCTGTGCAAGCTTTCAAGAATCGGTCGCGGACCTACAAGCAGAAATGTCCACGGGCGATGTAGGCAACTGCCTATAACGCACGCAACGCTTTAATCTTAGCGTTTACCCATGGAGCGGCGAGTGCCCGGAGGCGCCATGCCTGGCGTCTTGGTATGGCCGTTCTTGGCGCCGCCTTTGTACCAGGGCTGGCTGGCATTCTTGGCGCCAGCCAGCTCACCCGGTTTGAAGGGGAACTTGAACGCCGGGATCTCGGCTTTTTCAACGCCGTCGGCGGTGGCCGAATCGACGGGGTCAGCCGCGTCGACAGGGGGTTGGGTTGGGGAAGTCATAAGGGCTCCGGCGCAGCGATAGGCGTAAAAGCGCCAGTATACGGGGGCAAAGCGGCAAGCGGTAAGCTTCAAGCCACAAGTAAAAAGCGCTAGCTGTCGCGGCTGTCAGTTTGGCGTCACCGTGCTGACCGCATTACCGGGCTATAAAGCAGCTACCCAACCTTCAACTGGCAGCTTGCAGCTTAAAACGTGCAACTGCGCCCCGGCGCCTCCCATGCAGATAAAACGAAACACGGCCCTGATGGTGGGCATCCTCTTGGTATTGGCGGTGGCCGCCTGGGCAGTAACACGGCCTGCCAAGCCCCGCCTGGCAGCGCCCACGGCGATCCCGGTACGGGTGGTGAACGTCGCGCAACAGGACGTTCCCAGGTTTGTCAGCGGCATAGGCTCAGTGCTGTCGTTGCACAGCGTGGTGATTCGCCCGCAAATCGACGGCATCCTCACACAACTGCTGGTCAAGGAAGGCCAATCAGTGAAAGCGGGCGATCTGCTGGCCACCATCGACGACCGCTCGATCCGCGCCAGCCTCGACCAGGCCAAGGCGCAATTGGGCGAAAGCCAGGCACAGTTGCAAGTGGCGTTGGTCAATCTCAAGCGTTACAAGGCGCTGAGCATCGACGACGGTGTGTCGAAACAGACCTATGACCAGCAACAGGCACTGGTCAACCAGCTCAAGGCCACGGTGCAGGGCAATCAGGCGGCCATTGATGCGGCTCAAGTACAACTTTCCTATACCCAGATTCGCTCCCCGGTCAGCGGCCGCGTGGGGATCCGCAATGTGGACGAAGGCAACTTCCTGCGCATGAGCGACACCCAGGGGCTGTTTACCGTCACCCAACTCGACCCGATTGCCGTTGAGTTCTCGCTGCCACAGCAGATGCTGCCAACCTTGCAGGGCCTGATCGCCGCCCCCACCCGGGCCACCGTCGACGCCTACCTGGGCGCCGACACCGATGGCCAGACCGGCGACCTGCTCGGCGAAGGCCACCTGAGCCTGATCGACAACCAGATCAGTTCCACCACCGGCACCCTGCGGGCCAAGGCCGAGTTCAGCAACCCGGCGCATAAGCTATGGCCGGGACAACTGGTGACCATCAAAATCCAGACGGCCCTCGACAAGAACGCCCTGGTGGTACCGCCGACCGTGGTGCAGCGTGGGCTGGACTCACATTTCGTGTACCGCGTAAACGCTGACAAAGTCGAGGTGGTACCGGTGCAAGTCGCCTACCAGAACAGCGACATCAATATCATCAAAGGCGTGCGGGCCGGCGATGTGCTGGTCAGCGATGGGCAATCTCGGCTCAAGGCCGGTGCGCAGGTGGAGGTGCTCAAGGAGCCGCCGCAAGTGATCCACACCGCCGACGCCCAGGTGCAGCCATGAGCGCAAGCCGGTCGCCCTCAGCCTGGTGCGTTGATCACCCGGTCGCCACCCTGCTGTTGACCTTCGCGTTGGTGTTGCTGGGGATTATTGCCTTCCCGAACCTGGCCGTCGCGCCACTGCCGGAAGCGGAATTCCCGACAATACAGGTCACCGCGCAACTGCCCGGCGCCAGCCCGGACACCATGGCCTCATCGGTGGCCACGCCCCTGGAGGTGCAGTTCAGCGCCATCCCCGGCATGACCCAGATGACCTCCAGCAGCGCCTTGGGCTCCAGCCTCTTGACCCTGCAGTTCACCCTGGAAAAAAGCATCGACACCGCCGCCCAGGAAGTCCAGGCCGCGATCAACACCGCGTCCGGCAAGCTGCCCAGCGACATGCCGAGCTTGCCTACCTGGAGGAAGGTCAACCCGGCAGACAGCCCGGTGCTGATCCTCAGCGTCAGTTCCAGCAGCATGCCCAGCACCGAGCTGAGCGACTACGTGGAAACCCTGCTGGCGCGCCAGATCAGCCAGATCGACGGCGTCGGCCAGATCAACATCACCGGCCAGCAACGCCCGGCGATTCGCGTGCAGGCCTCCCCTGACAAGCTCGCGGCCATTGGCCTGACGCTCGCCGATATACGCCTGGTCATCCAGCAGTCGAGCCTCAACCTGGCCAAGGGCGCGATCTATGGCGAAAACAGCGTGTCCACCCTGTCGACCAACGACCAGCTGTTTCACCCGGAGGAATACGGCCAACTGATCGTTTCCTACAAGAACGGTGCGCCAGTTCAACTGCGCGATATCGCCAACGTCGTCAACGGCTCGGAAAACGCCTACGTACAAGCCTGGTCCGGCGATACGCCTGGGGTGAACCTGGTGATTTCGCGCCAGCCCGGCGCCAACATCGTCGACACCGTCGACCGCATTCAAGCCGAGCTGCCGCGCCTGCAAGGCATGTTGCCGGCCTCGGTGCAGGTCAGCGTGTTGACCGATCGCACCAAGACTATCCGCGCCTCACTGCACGAAGTGGAAATGACCCTGCTGATCGCCATCCTGCTGGTGGTGGCGGTGATGGCGTTGTTCCTGCGTCAACTGTCGGCGACGCTGATTGTGTCTGCGGTGCTGGGTGTCTCGCTGGTGGCCAGTTTCGCCCTGATGTATGTGATGGGGTTCAGCCTGAACAACCTGACTCTAGTGGCCATCGTGATCGCCGTGGGCTTTGTGGTGGACGATGCGATTGTGGTGGTGGAGAACATCCATCGGCACCTGGAGGCAGGCCTGGGCAAGCGCGAAGCAGCGATCAAGGGCTCGGGAGAAATTGGCTTTACCGTGGTATCCATCAGCTTCTCGTTGGTGGCGGCGTTTATTCCGCTGCTGTTCATGGGCGGAGTGGTCGGTCGGTTGTTCAAGGAGTTTGCGTTGACGGCCACCGCGACCATTCTGATTTCAGTGGTAGTTTCGCTGACATTGGCACCGACGCTGGCCGCCTTGTTCATGCGTGCCCCTACCCACCCTGCCCACGCCAAACCCAGCTTCAGCGAACGCCTGCTGGCCGGCTATGCGCGCAACTTGCGCCGTGCCCTGGCGCACCAACGCAGCATGGCCGCGATCTTCATGGTAACCCTGGCCCTGGCGGTGGTCGGCTATGTGTTCATTCCCAAGGGATTCTTCCCGGTGCAGGACACCGGTTTCGTGCTCGGCACCAGCGAAGCGGCGGCCGATGTGTCGTACAAGGACATGGTCGCCAAGCACAAGGCCCTGGCCGAGATCGTCAAGGCCGACCCGGCGGTGCAGGCGTTTTCCCATTCGGTGGGCGTTACCGGCAGCAACCAGACCATCGCCAACGGCCGCTTCTGGATTGCCTTGAAAGACCGCAGCGAGCGCGATGTGTCCGCAAGCCAGTTCATCGACCGCATCCGCCCACAACTGGCGAAGGTGCCGGGCATCGTGCTGTACCTGCGCGCCGGCCAGGACATCAACCTGAGCTCCGGCCCCAGCCGCGCCCAGTACCAATACGTGCTCAAGAGCAACGACGGCCCGACGCTGAACACCTGGACCCAGCGTCTCACCGAAAAACTGCGCGCCAACCCGGCGTTTCGCGACCTGTCCAACGACCTGCAACTGGGCGGCAGCATCACCCATATCAGCATCGACCGCCAGGCCGCCGCACGCTTCGGGCTGACCGCCACCGATGTCGACCAGGCGTTGTACGACGCCTTCGGCCAGCGCCAGATCAACGAGTTCCAGACCGAGATCAACCAGTACCAAGTGATACTTGAACTGGACAGCCAACAGCGCGGCAAGGCCGAAAGCCTCGACTATTTTTACCTGCGCTCGCCACTGACCAATGAAATGGTGCCGCTGTCGGCCTTGGCCAAAGTCGACCCGCCCACAGTCGGGCCGTTGTCCATCAGCCATGACGGCATGTTCCCCGCCGCCAACCTGTCATTCAACCTCGCGCCCGGCGTGGCCCTGGGCGACGCAGTGATCATGCTCGACCAGGCCAAGAACGAAATCGGGATGCCGAGCACAATCATCGGCAACTTCCAGGGTGCGGCCCAGGCGTTCCAGAGCTCGCTGGCCAGCCAACCCTGGCTGATCCTCGCGGCGCTGGTAGCGGTCTACATTATCCTGGGTGTGCTGTATGAGAGTTTTGTGCACCCGCTGACGATCATTTCCACCCTGCCCTCGGCGGGCCTCGGTGCGCTGATCATGCTGTGGCTGCTGGGACAGGACTTTTCGATCATGGCCTTGATCGGCCTGGTGCTGCTGATCGGCATCGTGAAAAAAAACGGTATCTTGATGATCGACTTCGCCCTGGAGGCGCAGCGGGTACTCGGGCTGCCACCCGAAGATGCGATTTATGAAGCCTGCGTCACGCGGTTCCGGCCGATCATCATGACCACCCTTGCTGCGTTGCTCGGCGCGGTGCCGTTGATGCTCGGCGCAGGCCCTGGGGCGGAACTGCGCCAGCCGCTGGGCATCGCGGTGGTCGGTGGCTTGCTGGTGAGCCAGGCGCTGACGCTGTTCACCACTCCGGTCATATACTTGTACCTCGAACGGCTTTTCCACAGGCCCAAACCAGCGCTGGCGCTGGCGACCACACACTGAGGCGGTCATGCGCGTCCTGATTATTGAAGATGAAGAAAAAACCGCAGACTACCTGCACCGCGGCCTGACGGAGCAAGGCTATACCGTCGACGTGGCACGTGAAGGCGTCGAGGGTCTGCACCTGGCGCTGGAGAATGAGTACGCGGTGATCGTGCTCGATGTGATGTTGCCCGGCCTGGACGGCTTTGGCGTATTGCGAGCGTTGCGCGCCCGCAAGCAGACGCCGGTGATCATGCTCACCGCCCGCGAGCGCGTGGAAGACCGTATCCGCGGCCTGCGCGAAGGCGCCGACGATTATCTGGGCAAGCCGTTTTCGTTCCTGGAACTGGTGGCCCGCCTGCAAGCCCTGACCCGCCGCAGCGGCGGCCATGAACCGGTGCAGGTCACCGTCGCCGACCTGTGGATCGACCTGATCAGCCGCAAGGCCAGCCGCAACGGTGTACGCCTGGACCTGACCGCCAAGGAGTTCTCGCTACTCAGCGTATTGGCGCGGCGCCAGGGCGAGATCCTGTCCAAGACTGCAATTGCCGAGATGGTCTGGGACATCAATTTCGACAGCGATGCCAACGTGGTGGAAGTGGCGATCAAACGTCTGCGCGCCAAGCTCGACGGACCGTTCGAACACAAGCTGCTGCACACCATTCGTGGCATGGGCTATGTGCTGGAGAATCGCATGCAGGAAAACCACAGTGGTCGCTAATTCCATCGCCCTGCGCCTGAGTGGCATGTTCACCCTGGTGGCGCTGCTGATCTTTCTGTTGATCGGCGGCGCGCTGTACCAGCAGGTCGACCGTGGCCTGGGGTTGTTGCCAGGTGCCGAGCTGGATGCGCGCTACAGCGTGCTGGAGTCGTCGATCAATCGCTTCGGCACGCCGGAGCACTGGGCCAAGATCAGGTCCAAGCTCAAGCTGTTGGGGGAAGAAGACAAGCGCATCCGTTTCTGGGTGGTCAGCAGCGACCCGAGCTACGAATACGGTGAGCCGGATGCGCAGATTCGTGCCTTTGCCGAGGGCGCCACGGGTAAGCGCGACCTGCGCCTGCCGGGTCACGATTATCCCTTCAAGGTGCTGGTCAGCCAGTTTGCAGCCAAGGAACAGCGCCCGGCGCTGCGCTTCATGATTGCCATCGACACGGAGAACTTCCGCGCCACCCAGCATCACTTGCTGGTGGCATTGGTCAGCCTGGCGCTGGTCGGTGTGGTACTGGCGGCACTGTTGGGGTTCTGGGTCGCGCGTATCGGCCTCAAGCCCCTGGGCAAACTCTCGGATGAGGCGCAAAAGCTTGCACCGCCGAAACTCTCCGGGCGCCTGCACCTGTCGCCGCTGCCGCCGGAATTGAGCCAGTTCGTCAATTCGTTCAACGCCACCCTCGACCGTGTCGAGCAGGCGTATTCGCGCCTGGAATCGTTCAACGCCGACGTCGCCCATGAACTGCGTTCGCCGCTCACCAACCTGATCGGCCAGACTCAGGTGGCCCTCACTCGCGGTCGGTCGGCGGAGCAATATTTCGAGGTGCTGCAATCGAACCTGGAAGAGCTGGAACGGCTGCGCTCGATCATCAATGACATGCTGTTCCTCGCCAGCGCCGACCAGGGCAGCAAGGCCACCAAGCTGATCGAAAGTGCCCTGGCCGATGAAGTGGCCACCACCCTCGACTACCTGGACTTCATCCTCGAAGACGCCCAGGTCGAAGTGCGCGTGCACGGCGATGCCGTAGTGCAGATCGAAAAGGCCCACCTGCGTCGCGCACTGATCAACCTGCTGAGCAATGCCGTGCAACACACGGCGCCGGGGCACGTCATCGACGTGCACATTGAAGTGCAGGCACACCAGGTGACGATTGGCGTGACCAACCCCGGCGAGGTCATTGCCAGCGAACACTTGCCACGCCTGTTCGAACGCTTCTATCGGGTGGATGCATCGCGCAGCAACAGCGGGGCCAATCATGGGCTGGGGCTGGCCATCGTCAAGGCGATTGCGTTGATGCATGGGGGGGATGTGTTTGTGCGTAGTGAAGGCGGTGGCAATACGTTTGGTATCACCCTGCCGATCTAAACAACTCGGTCAAAATGTGGGAGCTGGCTTGCCTGCGATAGCATCACCACGGTAGGCCTGGCATACCGAGGTGTCTGCATCGCAGGCAAGCCAGCTCCCACAGAAGATCCCATGGCCCTCACTGTTGCGGTTTGGGCAATAGTTATTATCTTGTTACACTCTGTATCGCACCGCTCGCCTGCGTTACTTTGACGCATCGATGAGCGCGACGGCAAAGGCAGCTGACCACTCACCCGAATTTCCCTCGACTTATTTCCAGGGCTCTACACTGGGAATCTGTCTTAAAGCCGCTGACTTCAGCGGCTTTTTTTTGCCGTGAAAAAAGGCCGGGCACACCCCCACGACACTGGCCGTTCATGATTGACCAAAGGAGCTCCACCGGTGAAGAACTCGCTGACGTTCACCCCGTTATTCCTCGCAATCGCAGCAACGATCATCCCCCTTGCCCACGCGGCAGACGCCCCGCCCGTCGAAGGTTTCGTCGAGGGTTCACACCTCACGATCAACACCCGCAACTACTACATGAACCGCGACCGGCGCGATATTCATACCGATGACAGCAAGGAATGGGGCCAGGGCTTTATCGGGACCTTCGAATCCGGCTACACCCAGGGCACCGTCGGCTTCGGCCTGGACGTCAATGCCATGCTCGGCCTCAAGCTCGACGGCGGTGGTGGTACGGATGGTTCCAGCATCCTTCCGTACGGCAGCGGCAACGGCAAAGCGCCGGGTTCGTTCTCGACGGCTGGCGGCACCTTGAAGCTGCGCGCCTTCGACACCGAACTGAAAGCCGGCGACCTGTTCCTCAACAACCCAGTGATCGCCGGCGGCATGACGCGCATGTTGCCGCAGACTTTCCGTGGCGTGAGCCTGACCAACCACAGCTTTGACGGCTGGATGATCGAAGGTGGCCAGGCCAGTTTCACCAAGCTCTACAACCAGAGCGGCCATCGGCGCATCGGCACCAGCTACGGCACGCTGCCCGCCAACACCGACAGCCAGCACCTGGACTGGGCTGGCGTGTCGTTCAGCGGGATCGAGGGGCTGACCAGCAACCTGTACGCCTCCGAACTCAAGGACGTCTGGCACCAGTATTACTACGACCTGGAATACACCTACGCCCTGAACGACCTGGTCAGCCTGACCCCCGGCCTGCACTACTACCATACCCAGGACACCGGCCAATCGCTGCTGGGGGATATCGACAACAACACCTACAGCCTGCATTTCACCGTGGGCGTGGGCAACCACAGCGTCACGGCGACTTATCAGCGAGTCAATGGCAACACGCCGTTCGACTACATCACCCAGGGCGACAGCGTGTACCTGGACAACTCCCAGCAGTACTCGGATTTCAACGGGCCCAATGAGCGCTCCTGGAAGCTCAAGTACGCCTACGACTTCGCCGGCCTCGGCGTGCCCGGCCTGACGTCCGCCGTGTCCTACATCAGCGGCAAGACCGACCTGACCAAGGTCGACCCCAACAGTCGTGGCTACAGCAACTGGTACAGCGCCGATGGCAAGGACGCCAAGCACTGGGAGCGCGATATCGACCTGAAATATGTGGTGCAGGGCGGCAAGGCCAAGGACTTGGCCGTGCGCCTGCAATGGGCGACCAATCGCGGCAGCAATGGCTACTCTGCAGTGGACCGCGATGTGGATGAATACCGTGTGATCGTGGATTACCCGATCAACGTGTTCTGAGTACAGGTAGGAGCGAGCTTGCTCGCGAAAAACGTTAACGATAACGCGTGCTTCCTGAATAAACGCGGCGTCTGTGAGTTTTTCGCGAGCAAGCTCGCTCCTACAGCCATATTTAAGAGTTGCTACTACGCTAAGGGCATTCTCAACGCAGAAGTGTGCCCGATGAGTTCAAGCCCTACCCGCCCCAACCGCCGCCCGGAGCGCCTGCTGATCCTGGGGAGTACGCTCACAGTGTTGCTGATCGTGGGGGTCGTCACTGCGCTGCTGATTCGTGAACATGCCAACACCCTGCAGACGGCCAAGCGCACCGCCAACACCATCACTCAATTGATCGACGCTGATGTGCTGCGCAATGTCGAACTTTACGACATGGCCCTCAAAGGCTTGATCAGCGCCACCGAGCGCACCGACCTGCAAGACGTTTCAGAGAGCATCAGGCACCTGGTGCTGTTTGATCGTTCTGCAGCGGCGCCCTACAAGGGCGATATCCTGCTGTTGGACCCGGCCGGCGAGGTGATTGCCGATTCGTCCCTGCTCACGCCCAAGCTGGGTAACTTTGCCGATCGGGACTATTTTCAGGCGCACCGCACCAACCCCGACCTGGGCTTGTATATCAGCCGCCCGTTCATGGCGCGCTGCCAGTGTGCCGACCCCTGGCGCATCGCGTTCAGCCGTCGCGTTTCGTCACCGGATGGGCGTTTCCTGGGAGTGGCGGTCGCGTCCATGCGCCTGTCGTACTTTCATCAGTTGTTCAGCAGCTTGAACATCGGCAGCAACAGCACCATCAACCTGCTCAACCACCAAGGCATCCTGCTGGCGCAAGAGCCTCTGCTGGAAGCAGATATCGTCGACAAGGACCTGAGCCAGCGCCCGAATGTGGCGCGCATGCTGCGCGAACGGGACGGCAGCTTCCAAAGTATCTCCAGTGTCGATCGCCAGGCACGGCTCTACAGTTTTTCGAATGTGGGCAACTTGCCGCTGATCGTGGCGGTGGCCTTGTCCAGCGATGAAATGTTCGCACCCTGGCGGCGTGCGGCGTGGCTGGTCAGCATCGCGACCGGAGTGTTGTGCGTGGGCCTGTTGTGGCTGACTTGGGCACTGTGCATGGAGTTGCGCCGCCGCCATCGGGCTGAACAGGTGCTGTCAGAACTGGCAGCCACCGACGCCCTTACCGGCCTGGCCAACCGTCGCACGCTGGACGAACGCTTGCGGCTGGAATGGGACCGGGCACAACGCTCCACCGAGTCGTTGAGCGTACTGATGATCGATGTGGACCACTTCAAGGCCTTCAACGACCGCCATGGTCACCAGGGCGGCGATGAGGCGTTGCGTGCAGTCGCGCATGTGATCGCCAGCCATATCCGCCGCCCTGCCGACCTGGCGGCGCGTTATGGCGGTGAAGAGTTCGCGGTGGTGCTGCCCAATACCGACGCCAAGGGCGCGTGGGTGATCGCCGAGCATATCCGCAAGGGGGTCCAGCACTTGCCGAGAGTGGCCGGGGATGAGCAACCGATCACCGTAAGCATCGGCCTGAGTACCTGGCAGAAGCACAGCCGTATTTCCCTTGAAGACCTGCTGCTCAAGGCTGACCAGGCGTTGTATCAGGCCAAGCACAGCGGCCGTAACCGGATAGTGGATGTTTCAAAAACCTCAAACTGATCAGGTCAGGTGTGGGAGCTGGCTTGCCTGCGATGGCGGTGGGTCAGCTACCTATAAGCTAACTGGCAGGCCGCTATCGCAGGCAAGCCAGCTCCCACATTTGGATCTTCGCCGGGCATAAAAAAAGGCCACCCGAAGGCAGCCTTTCAAAACTAAAGAAAGAGAGTTGTTACTTACACCGCCGCAACGGGACGCATGTAAGAGATCGGTGCGGTGCTGGCATCTTCGAAGGTCACGACTTCCCAAGCGTCTGTCTGCTCAATCAACTTGCGCAGCAGCTGGTTGTTAAGGGCGTGGCCCGACTTGAAGCCTTTGAACTCGCCTATCAGGCTATTGCCCAGCAGGTAGAGGTCACCGATTGCATCGAGGATCTTGTGCTTCACGAATTCGTCTTCATAGCGAAGGCCGTCTTCGTTCAGTACACCATCCGCGTCGACCACAATGGCATTTTCCACGCTGCCGCCGAGTGCGAGGTTGTGCTTGCGCAGGTACTCGATGTCACTCATGAAACCAAAGGTGCGGGCCCGGCTGACTTCTTTTACGAACGAAGTGCTGGAAAAATCCACGCTTGCACTTTGGGTGCGGTCACGGAATACCGGGTGATCGAAATCGATCTCAAAGCTCACTTTAAAGCCTTCGAACGGGACGAAGGTGGCGCGCTTGTCGCCGTCTTCTACTGTCACTTCCCGCAGAATGCGAATGAACTTCTTGGCTGCGTCCTGTTCTTCCAGGCCGGCAGATTGAATCAAGAATACGAAGGGGCCAGCGCTGCCATCCATGATCGGGACTTCGGACGCGGAGAGCTCGACGTAGGCGTTATCGATGCCCAGGCCAGCCATGGCCGAGAGCAAGTGCTCCACCGTGTCCACTTTGACGTCACCGTTGACCAATGTGGTCGACATAGTGGTTTCGCCAACGTTTTCCGCGCGAGCAGGAATCTGCACCACAGGGTCCAGGTCGGCACGCACAAACACGATGCCGGTGTCGACAGGTGCAGGCTTGAGGGTCAGGTATACCTTCTCCCCGGAGTGCAGACCTACACCTGTGGCACGAATAATATTCTTCAGGGTGCGTTGTTTAATCATGGCTTGGACCGCTTCAGCGCAAATTGCGAACTGGTATCAACAAAGGCTGGCGATAATAGCAGACCAGACCTTTGCTGAACACCAATCACCTTCATAGCCCTGATACATTCCATTAATCGGCCTGACGACGCAGGAATGCCGGGATGTCCAGATAGTCCAGGTCATCTTGCGGATTCGGGCTACGGGACGCCGCAGCACCGGCCTGAGCCTGGTTGCGCATCACGGTCGGACGGTCCAGGTCACGGTAGTTGACCGACGGCAGTTCCTGGCGAGCAGGGGCTGGAGCGGCAGCTGCCTGGCTGGCCTGGCTGGTGTGCAGGGTGTTGTCGATGACCTTCACAGGCTTCTCGATTTTTGCACCCAGGCCGGTAGCAACCACGGTTACATGCAGCTCATCGCGCATGTCCGGATCAATAACGGTACCGACTTTGACCATGGCGTGCTCGGACGCGAAGGCTTCGATGATGCTACCCACGTCGGAGTACTCACCCAGGGACAGGTCAGGACCGGCGGTGATGTTCACCAGGATGCCGCGTGCACCTTGCAGGTTCACGTCTTCGAGCAACGGGTTGCGGATGGCCGCTTCGGTGGCTTCGCGTGCACGGTTCGGACCGCTGGCGCAGCCAGTGCCCATCATCGCCATGCCCATTTCGCTCATCACAGTACGTACGTCGGCAAAGTCGACGTTGATCATGCCTGGGCGCTTGATGATGTCGGAGATACCGCGAACGGCACCGGCCAGTACATCGTCAGCCTTGGCGAAGGCGGACAGCAGGCTGGCATCCTTGCCCAGGATGGTCAGCAATTTCTCGTTGGGGATGGTGATCAACGAGTCGACGCTTTCAGACAGCAGACGGATACCTTCGTCGGCGATCTGCATGCGCTTGCGGCCTTCGAACGGGAACGGACGCGTCACGACAGCAACGGTCAGAATCCCCATTTCCTTGGCCACTTCGGCAATGATCGGGGCCGCACCGGTACCGGTACCGCCGCCCATGCCAGTGGTGATGAACACCATGTTGGTGCCTTGCAGCACTTCGGCAATACGCTCGCGGTCTTCCAGGGCGGCTTGACGGCCGACTTCCGGATTGGCGCCAGCGCCAAGGCCTTTGGTCACCGCGGTGCCCAATTGCAGGATGGTCCGGGCGCCGATGCTTTTGAGCGCCTGGGCATCAGTGTTGGCGCAGATGAACTCAACGCCTTCAATGTTGCTCTTGACCATGTGGTTGACAGCGTTGCCGCCGCCACCGCCGACACCGATTACTTTGATAACCGGGCTAGCGGGGATGTTGTCTACGAGTTCGAACATGTTCCCTCTCCTTTCATTTTCTCTAGTTTTTTCGCCTACTGCTTATTGCGGGTGTTGCGGTGTCGCGGTAAATCTTTAGAAATTGCCTTTTACCCAAGCCTGCAGCCGCTCGAACAATGGCGCTTTCGCCTCGTCGTCGCTGCGGTAGCTGTCACGGATGCTCGGGCCCGACAGGGAAATGCCGTCGGTCTGCTTTTGCAGCCCGTACAACAGCAAGCCCACACCGGTGGAATAAATCGGGTTACGCACCACGTCGCCCAGGCCCTTCACGCCATGGGGCACGCCCAGGCGCACCGGCATGTGGAAGATTTCCTCGGCCAACTCGACCGCGCCTTCCATCTTCGAGGTGCCACCGGTCAGCACGATGCCGGCCGGGATCAAATCTTCGTAGCCGCTGCGGCGCAGCTCAGCCTGGATCAGGGTGAACAGTTCGTCGTAGCGTGGCTCGACCACTTCGGCCAGGGCCTGGCGCGACAGCTCGCGAGGTGGACGATCACCGACGCTTGGCACCTTGATGGTCTCGCCGGCACCGGCCAGCTTGGCCAGGGCGCAGGCGTAGCGGATTTTGATTTCTTCGGCGTACTGGGTCGGTGTGCGCAGCGCCATGGCGATGTCGTTGGTGACCTGGTCGCCGGCAATCGGGATCACGGCGGTGTGACGGATCGCACCCTCGGTGAAGATCGCAATGTCGGTGGTGCCGCCGCCAATGTCCACCAGGCACACGCCCAGTTCTTTTTCGTCGTCGGTCAGGACCGAGTAGGCCGAGGCCAACTGCTCGAGAATGATGTCGTCGATTTCCAGGCCGCAGCGGCGCACGCATTTTTCAATGTTCTGTGCGGCGTTGACGGCGCAGGTCACCACGTGGACCTTGGCTTCCAAGCGAACGCCCGACATGCCCAGGGGCTCGCGCACGCCTTCCTGGTTGTCGATCACGTAGTCCTGCGGCAGGGTGTGCAGCACGCGCTGGTCCGCCGGGATCGCCACGGCCTGGGCAGCGTCGAGGACGCGCTCAAGGTCGGCCGAGCTGACTTCACGGTCGCGGATCGCCACGATGCCGTGGGAGTTCAGGCTGCGGATGTGGTTGCCAGCCACGCCGACGAACGCCGAGTGAATCCGGCAACCGGCCATCAGCTGCGCTTCTTCGATGGCGCGCTGGATCGATTGCACGGTGGACTCGATGTTCACCACCACGCCCTTCTTCAGGCCCCGGGACGGATGCGTGCCAATACCGACGATTTCGATCGCGCCGTCTTCCCCGACCTCGCCCACCAGCGCCACCACCTTGGAGGTGCCGATATCGAGACCGACGATCATTTTGCCGCTTTGCACGTTTGCCATGGGTCCTGCCTCTTCTTAATTCTTCGCGACAGCGGGTTGTGCTGCCGTGGGCGCAGCCGGTGTACGCCAGCCGACGGCCAGGCCGTTGGCGTAACGCAGGTCGACGCTCGCAATGTTCGTAATCTGTTCTTTCAAGGTTTTTTCATAGATGGCAATAAAGCGGCGCATCTTTTCCACCAAGCGGTCGCGTCCCAGCAACAACTCGATGCCCGGGCCGGAACTGCCTGCCCCGGTCGTCAAAAACCAGCTGCCCCGCTCACGCAATTCCAGGCGTGCAATGGAGAAGCCCAGTGGCCGCAGCATCTGGCTCAAGGCCTGGTACTGCTGCATCACTTGCTGCTGCGCCCGCTGCGGCCCGAACAGCTGCGGCAGGTGTTCATAGTTGGCCAGCTCACGCGGAGTGAACGCCTGGCCCTGGTTGTTCAACAGCGCTTCATCGCCCCAACGGGCCACGGGCAGTTGTTCTTCCAGGCGAATCGTGACCTGGTCCGGCCATACTCGGCGAACTTCGGCGTGGGCGATCCACGGCATCTGTTCCAGCTCCGAGCGCATGCCGGCCAGGTCGATGGTAAAGAAGCTCGCCGCCAGGTATGGGCCGATGCGCTGCTGTACCGCTTGCTGGCTGATGTAGCTCAAGTCGCCCTGCACGCTGATCTTGGTGATCGGCCGGTCGGCATACGGCAACAGACGCTGCGCGCCTTCGTACGTGCCAAAGCCCAGCACCACCAGCAGCACCGGCCAGAACAGCGCCTTGATAAAACCAAAGTTGGCTTTTGGCAGGCGCGCCGACATCGGCTCTTTAGCCACCATTCGGCTTGCACCCCGTGGCACCGGCTTGCGGCTCGGTGCTTGTGGGGGCTGATGACGAAGCGATGCGCCGTTCATGTGTTTAGCCTCTTGGCTCAATGCTGTCGGCCAGGATCGCCAGCACTAACTGCTGGAAATCCAGACCGGCGGCACGGGCTGCCATGGGAACCAGGCTGTGGTCGGTCATGCCCGGTGCGGTGTTGACTTCAAGGAACCAGAAATTCCCTTGGTCATCCTGCATCACGTCTGCCCGCGCCCAACCGGCGATACCCAGCGCCTCACAGGCTTTCGCCGTGAGGTCCATCAATTCCTGTTCCTTGGTTGCTTCGAGCCCACACGGGATCCGGTACTGAGTATCGGAAGCCAGGTACTTGGCGTCGTAGTCATAAAAGGTGTGGGGCGTGCCCAAAGCGATGGGCGGCAATACCTGTCCACGCAGGGTGGCGATGGTGTACTCGGGACCGGAAATCCACTGTTCCACCAACACTTGCGAATCGTAGGTACTTGCCGCTTTCCATGCGTCGATCAATTCGGCGGCCGAGTTCACTTTGGCCATGCCGATACTGGAGCCTTCATGGGCTGGTTTGACGATCAAAGGCAGGCCCAGTTCCTTGGCCGCAGAAATACAATCGTCTTCACTGCACAGTACGGCGTGACGTGGGGTCGGAATGCCCAGGCTGTGCCACACCTGCTTGGTGCGCAACTTGTCCATCGCCAAGGCCGACGCGAGGATGCCGCTGCCGGTGTAAGGGATGCCGGCGCATTCGAGCAGGCCCTGCATGCTGCCGTCTTCACCGCCGCGGCCGTGAAGAATGAGAAAGGCACGGTCGATCTTCTCGGCCTGCAGGCGGGCAAGGAAGTCATCGCCCACATCGATACCGAAGGCATTCACGCCAGCACTTTGCAGCGCCTCAAGCACCGCATTGCCGGACTTGAGCGACACTTCGCGCTCGGCGCTCTTGCCGCCGAACAACACGGCCACGCGACCGAAGTCGGCAGGCGCAAGGGTGGAAAACAGGGAGCCGTAATCAGTGGTCATTTCGACTTCCCCTTGGCGGCGGCTGCAAACAGCGGGCTCGCCAGCAATTTGGGCGCAAGGCCACCGATATCACCGGCCCCCTGGCACAGCAGGATGTCACCAGCACGCAACAGCGGCTTGACGATAGGCGCCAGGTCCACGCCACGCTCGATGTAGATCGGGTCCAACTGGCCGCGCTGGCGGATGCTGTTGCACAGCTTGCGGCTGTCAGCGCCCGGGATCGGTTCTTCACCGGCCGGGTAGACTTCCATCAGCAGCAGCACGTTGGCATCGGCCAGTACATTGACGAAATCGTCGTACAGGTCGCGGGTGCGGCTGTAGCGGTGCGGCTGGTACACCATCACCAGCCGGCGCTCCGGCCAACCACCGCGCACGGCCTTGATAACGGCCGCAACTTCGGTCGGGTGGTGCCCGTAGTCGTCCACCAGCATCACGTCACCGCCTTCGACCGGCAGTTGGCCGTAGACCTGGAAGCGACGGCCCACACCGGCAAAGCGCGACAGGCCCTCGACGATGGCTTCATCGCTGACGCCTTCATCGGTGGCAATGCAGATGGTCGCCAAAGAGTTCAGCACGTTGTGATTGCCCGGCATGTTCACCGACACGTCCAGAGGCTCGCGATCGGGGCGCAGCACGGTGAAAAAGGTTTGCATGCCTTCCTGGCGCACATTGATTGCGCGCACGTCGGCGTCTTCGCTGAAGCCGTAGGTCACGGTAGGGCGTTTGACCTGGGGCAGGATTTCACGCACCACCGGGTCGTCCAGGCACACCACCGCCAACCCGTAGAACGGCAGGTTGTGCAGGAAGTCGACGAAGGTTTTCTTCAACTTGTTGAAGTCGCCGTCGTAGGTCGCCATGTGGTCTTCGTCGATGTTGGTGACGACGGCAACCAGCGGTTGCAGGTGCAGGAAGCTCGCGTCACTTTCATCGGCTTCGGCGATCAGGTAGCGACTGGTGCCCAGCTGGGCATTGGTGCCAGCTGCATTCAAGCGGCCACCGATGACGAAGGTCGGGTCCAGGCCACCGGCGGCGAACACCGAGGCGATCAGGCTGGTGGTGGTGGTCTTGCCATGGGTACCGGCCACGGCGATGCCGTGGCGATAGCGCATCAGCTCGGCAAGCATCTCGGCACGCGGTACCACAGGGATACGGCGCTCAAGGGCGGTCGCCACTTCCGGGTTGGACGTGTTCACGGCGCTGGACACCACCAGCACGTCAGCCTCGGCGGCGTTCTCGGCACGGTGGCCGATGAAGATCTGTGCGCCAAAGGACTTCAGGCGCTCGGTGACCGGCGACTCTTTCAAGTCCGAGCCGGACACCTGGTAGCCCAGGTTCAGCAACACTTCGGCAATCCCGCACATGCCCACGCCACCGATACCGACGAAGTGAATACGACGGATGCGGCGCATCTCGGGTTGCGGCATGGCTTTCTGATTCTCAACCATGGGCCACCTCCAGGCAGATATCGACCACGGTGCGGGTTGCGTCAGGTTTGGCCAGGCGGCTTGCGGTGCTCGCCATGCTGTTGAGTCGTTCCGGTTGCATCAAAACCTCGGTCAGGCGTGCGGCCAAATCGGCGGCGCCAGTCGTTCTTTGCGGCAGCAGGAAGGCAGCGCCCTCCCCGGCCAAATATTCGGCGTTGCGGGTCTGGTGATCGTCGATGGCGTGGGGCAAAGGCACCAGCAAGGACGGCAGACCGGCGGCCGCCAGTTCACTGACGGTCAGCGCACCAGCGCGGCAGACCACCAGGTCGGCCCAGCCATAGGCTTGGGCCATGTCTTTGATGAAGGGCTGTACATTGGCCTCTACACCGGCCTCGCGATAACGCGCGGCGGTGACTTCATCGTGGTTCTTGCCGGCCTGGTGGAAGATCTCCGGGCGCACATCCTCAGGAAGTTGCGCAACGGCTTCAGGCAGCAATTTATTCAGTGGCTCGGCACCCAGGCTTCCGCCCAGGATCAGCAGGTGAGCCTTGCGCCCGGCCAGCGCGTCACGCGCAATGGCCATGAACAGTTCGGTACGCACCGGGTTACCGGTGGTGCGAAGCTTGTCGGAGGCGGCGAAGGTTTTCGGAAAGGCTTCACACACCCGCGCGGCCAATGGCACCAGCAGGCGGTTGGCGGTACCGGCGACGGCGTTCTGTTCATGGACGATCACCGGCACGCCCGCGAGTTTCGCCGCAACGCCACCAGGGCCGGTCACATAACCACCAAAGCCAAGCACACACACCGGCTTCAACTCGCGAATGATCTTGCGCGCCTGCATGACCGCCTTGAGCAACACGAACGGCGCCTTGAGCAATGACAACTTGCTCTTGCCGCGCAACCCGGTGACGTTGATCAAATGCAGCGGCAAACCGGCATTGGGCACCAATTCGTTTTCGATGCCACGGGGCGTACCCAGCCAGTGCACGGTATAGCCACGGTTCTGGAATTCACGGGCGCAGGCCAGGGCCGGGAACACATGCCCCCCGGTACCGCCCGCCATGATCAGCACGTTAGCGCCCATGAGTCGGCTCCTCGGCGAAGTCGCTCTCGCTGAACTCCATCTCTTCGCTGCCCAGGTGGGTGCGACTCTCCCACTCGATACGCAGCAACAACCCGAGACAGGCGCAGCAAATCACCAACGAGCTGCCGCCGTAACTGAGGAACGGCAAGGTCAGGCCCTTGGTCGGCAGCAGGCCGACGTTCACGCCGATGTTGATCAGGAACTGGCCGATCCACAGGAAGGCCAACCCATAGGCAACGTAGGCGGCGAAGAACTGCTTGGCCTTCTCGGCCCACAAGCCGATGTACATGGCGCGCACACAGACGAATACAAACAGAGCCACGGTGCACAGCGAGCCCACCACACCCAACTCTTCGGCCAATACCGAGAACACGAAGTCGGTGTGGGCTTCCGGCAGGTAGAACTGCTTCTGCACACTGTTGCCCAGGCCCACACCCAGCCACTCGCCGCGACCGAACGCGATCAGCGCCTGGGTCAACTGGTAGCCGGAGCCGAACTGGTCGGACCAGGGGTCGGTAAAGGTGATCAAACGCGCCATCCGATAGGGTTGCGCCTGTACCAGAATGGTCACGGCCGCCACCGCCAGCACCACCATCAAGGTGAAGCGGAACAGCCCTACCCCACCCAGGAACAGCATCGCGGCGGCGGCGCCCATCATCACGACCGTGGCCCCGAAGTCGGGCTCCATCAGCAGCAGGCCAGCCATGGGCAGCAGCACGATGAACGGCTTGAAGAAGCCCATCCAGCTTTCGCGTACTTCTTTCTGACGGCGCACCAGGTAACCGGCGAGGTAGATCACCACGAACACCTTGGCGATTTCCGAAGGCTGCACGTTGAACGCGCCGAAGCCGATCCAGCGCATCGAACCGTTCACCTCGCGGCCAATGCCCGGGACGATCACCATGACCAGCAAGCCGAACGCACCGATCAGCATCAGCCAACCCAGACGCTGCCAGGTGGCAATCGGAATCATCATGGTGACGATGCAGGCGCCCAGGCCGATCACTAGGTACACCAGGTGGCGGATCATCATGTACAGCGTGTTGCCCGACTGCACGGCAGCCACTTCGGAGGACGCCGAAGTGATCATCACCAGGCCCAGGCCGAGCAGCGCCAGGCAACCGGCGAGCATAGGGAAATCAAGGTCAATGCCGCGCCCGGTAATGATCGGCGACGGGTATGGCTTGATGATGTTTCTCAGGTTGAGGCTCATGCCAAAGCCTCCACGGCGCGGGCGAACAGTTGGCCGCGCTCTTCATAGTTCTTGAACATGTCGAAGCTGGCGCACGCGGGCGACAGCAACACCGCATCGCCAGGCTGGGCCAGGGCTTTGCTCTGGGCAATGGCATCATCCAGGGAAGCTGCGCGTACTTGCGGTACAGCGTCACCGAGGGCGGCGGCGATCAGGTCCGAATCGCGGCCCATCAGCACCACGGCGCGGCAATGGGCGGCGACTGGCGCTTTAAGGTCCTTGAAGTCGGCGCCCTTGCCATCACCACCGGCGATCAGCACCAGCTTGCCGTCGATATCGGCACCCAGGCCTTCGATGGCCGCCAGGGCTGCACCGACGTTGGTGGCTTTGGAGTCGTTGTAATAGCTGACGTCATTGAGGTCGCGCACCCACTGGCAGCGATGCTCAAGCCCGGCAAACGTGCGCAGGCTGGCGAGCATGGCGTCGAATGGCAGGCCAACCGCGTGACCGAGTGCCAAGGCCGCCAGGGCATTGGACTGGTTGTGTGCGCCACGGATTTTCAGTTCGCGTACCGGCATCAGGTTCTGGAATTCGAACGCCAGGTACTTCTCGCCGTTCTCTTCACGAATGCCGAAGCCTTTGAAGTCCGGTTTGCCCAAACCGAAGGTCCAGCAGGGCATGCCCTCGCCCATCAGCGGACGGCTCAGGGCATCCTGGCGGTTGACGACAAATTGCCTGGCGCCCCGGAAGATTCGGTGCTTGGCCAGGTGATAAGCCGGCAGGCCGCTGTAGCGGTCCATATGGTCTTCGCTGACGTTCAATACCGTCGCCACTTCAGCGCCCAGGTCGTGGGTGGTTTCCAGCTGGAAGCTCGACAATTCCATCACATACAGCTCGACGTCGTCGCTGAGCAGGTCCAGAGCCGGCACGCCAAGATTGCCGCCGACGGCCACACGCTTGCCCGCCGCCGCTGCCATCTCGCCGACCAGAGTGGTAACGGTGCTTTTGGCGTTGGAACCGCTGATGGCCACGATCGGCGCCTTCGCGTTGCGTGCGAACAGGTCGATATCGCCAGACAGCTTCACGCCACGGGCCGCAGCTGCTTGCAGGGCCGGTGTCGCCAGGGCCAGGCCCGGGCTCACGTAGAGCTCGTCGGCACGACACAGAAACTCGACATCCAGCTCGCCACAACGCACTTCCACGTGCGGGTAGTCACGGCGCAGCGTGACCAGCTCCGGTGGATTTTCCCGCGTATCGGCCACGGCAAACGACGTGCCCCGGTTCGCCAGGAAGCGAACCAGGGACATGCCGCTCTTGCCGAGGCCGACAACGATGCGGAAGTGGTCTGAAGCGATCAAGGACACTCGTTTCTACCTCAGTTTCAGGGTGGCAAGGCCGACCAGTACCAGAATCACGGTGATGATCCAGAAGCGGACAATCACGCGCGGCTCAGGCCAGCCCTTGAGTTCAAAGTGGTGGTGAATCGGCGCCATGCGGAACACACGACGCCCGGTCAACTTGAAGGACGCCACCTGGATGACCACCGACAGGGTTTCCATCACGAACACACCGCCCATGATGAACAGCACGATTTCCTGGCGAACGATCACCGCGATGGTGCCCAAGGCTGCGCCCAGCGCCAGTGCGCCGACGTCGCCCATGAAGACTTGTGCCGGGTAGGTGTTGAACCACAGGAACCCCAGGCCGGCACCGATCAAAGCGCCGCAGAACACGATCAACTCACCGGCGCCCGGCACATAAGGAATCAGCAAGTATTCAGCGAATTTCACGTTACCCGAGAGGTAGCAGAAGATGCCGAGCGCACCGCCCACCATCACCGTCGGCATGATCGCCAGGCCGTCGAGGCCGTCGGTCAGGTTCACCGCGTTGCTGGAGCCGACGATCACGAAGTAGGTCAGCACCACAAAGCCCACACCCAGCGGGATGCTCACATCCTTGAGCATCGGGATGATCAAGGTGGTTTCCACGGCACTCGGCGCGGTGGTGTACAGGAAGATCGCCGCAGCGAGGCCGAACACCGACTGCCAGAAATACTTCCAGCGGCTTGGCAGCCCCTTGGAGTTTTTCTCGATCACTTTGCGATAGTCATCCACCCAGCCGATGGCACCGAACAGCAGGGTCACCAGCAACACAACCCACACGTAGCGGTTATGCAGGTCGGCCCAGAGCAAGGTGCTGACGCCGATGGACGACAGGATCAGCGCACCGCCCATGGTCGGCGTGCCGGACTTGGACAGGTGCGACTGCGGGCCGTCGTTACGAACCGATTGACCAATTTGCAGGTTCTGCAGGGTGCGGATCATCCACGGCCCCAGGAACAGTGACAAAGACAGCGCGGTCAGCACACCCAGGATCCCGCGCAGGGTCAGGTACTGGAAGACCGCGAAGCCTTTGTGGAACTGTTGCAGATACTCAGCCAGCAGCAGCAGCATTAATGTTTCTCCGTACTTGAGCCACACAAGGCTGCGACGACGTTTTCCATCACCGCGCTGCGCGATCCCTTGATCAAAATGGTTGTGTGTTTGTCATGTTCAGCCGCCGTCAACGCCTGGATCAGCTCGGCCTGGCTCGGGAAATGCCGCGCGCCAGGGCCGAAAGCGTTGACCGCATGGGCCATGTTTGTGCCAACGGCGTAGAGCGCGTCCACTTTGCCGGCGGCATAGGCGCCGACTTCACGGTGGCCCTGTTCAGCCCAATCGCCCAATTCGCCGATATCGCCCAGCACCAGCACCTTGCGCCCATCAAAGCCTTTGAGCAGGTCCACAGCGGCATTGATGGAGGACGGGTTGGCGTTGTAAGTGTCATCAATCACGCGCATGCCGTTGCCAGCCAGTTGCGCCACGGTGCGGCCCTTGACCGGCTGCACCGCGCCCAGGCCGGTGGCAATACCGAACAGCGACACGCCCAGGGCATGGGCGGCAGCGGCGGCGGCCAAGGCGTTGGCGACGTTGTGGTTACCCAGCAGGTTCAACTGCACGTGCTCATCACCTTGCGGGGTGTGCAAAGTGAAGGACGGGCAGCCACGGGCATCGACATTGATGTTGGAGGCGTGGAAATCGGCTGCGGCATTCAGCACTGCAAACGTCAGGACCTTGCGACCGGCGGCGCGTACACGCCAAGTCTCGAAGGCCTTGTCATCCAGGTTCAGTACCGCAGTGCCCGAGGCGTCGAGGCCCTCAAGGATTTCGCCCTTGGCTTCGACGATTTTTTCCGGGCCGCCGAACTCACCGACATGGGCGGTACCGGCGTTGTTGATGATCGCCACGTGAGGCTGGGTCAGCGCCACGGTATAGGCGATTTCGCCGATGCGCGAAGCCCCCAGTTCAATCACTGCCGCCGTGTGTTCCGGGGCCAGTTCGAGCAGGGTCAGCGGTGCGCCGAAATCATTGTTCAGGTTGCCACGGGTCGCGAGTACCGGCCCGCGCGTACGCAAGACGCCAGCAAGCAGTTCCTTGACCGTGGTCTTGCCGCTGGAACCGGTAATGGCCGCCACCGGCTTATCAAAAGCAGCACGGTTAAGCGCACCCAATTGGCCCAGGGCCAGGCGGGTGTCGGCTACCAGCAATTGCGGCAAGGCAGAATCGGCCACTTCACGCTGTACCAGGGCACCGACGGCACCTTTGGCGGCAACGTCGTTGAGGTAGTCGTGACCATCGAAACGCGGGCCGGCCAGGGCGACAAACAGCTGCCCCGGCTGGATGTTACGACTGTCGATACTGACGCCGGTGAATGTGCAGTCGCTCGACAGCACACGGGCCGACAGGGCCTGGGCCAGTTCGCTGAACGTCATCGCCTTAAGCATGGGCGACCTCCCAGGCGGTCAGGGCGTGATCCGCCTCGACCAGATCAGAGAAGGCATGGCGCTCACCGTTGATTTCCTGATAGTCCTCGTGGCCTTTACCCGCGAGCACCACTACGTCGTCCGCGCCGGCACTGGCGATCAACTGGGCAATGGCGGCGCCGCGACCAGCCACAAAAGTGACGTTGGAGGCGTCTTTGAAACCGACACGGATGTCGTCGAAAATCTGGCTCGGGTCTTCGCTGCGCGGGTTATCGTCGGTGACGAGTACGCCATCGGCCAAGCGCTCGACAATTTCGGCCATCAACGGGCGCTTGCCGCGATCGCGATCACCGCCGCAACCGAACAGGCAAAGCAGTTTGCCTTTGGCATGTGGGCGCAGGGCTTCGAGGACTTTTTCCAGGGCATCCGGTGTGTGGGCGTAATCGACCACCACCAACGGTTGCGTGCCGCCACCCAGGCGCTGCATGCGACCGGCCGGGCCTTCCAGCTTCGGCAGTACCCGCAGGATTTCATCCAGGGCGTAGTCCAGGCCCAGCAGTGCACCGATAGCGGCGAGCACGTTGCTCAGGTTGAACCGCCCGAGCAAGGTGCTGCGCAAGTGGTGCTCGCCCTGCGGCGTCACCAATGTGGCGCGCACGCCTTCATCATTGAATTGGGCTTCGCGGCAATACAGGTAGGCACTGGCATCTTGCAGGCTATAGCTGATCAGGCGCGCGTCGCTCCCTTCGCCCGCCAGTTGGCGGCCGAATGCGTCGTCGAGGTTGACCACCCGGCACTTCAGGTCATTCCAGGCAAGCAGCTTGGCCTTGGCGGCGGCGTACGCCTCCATGGTGCCGTGGTAGTCGAGGTGGTCGCGGGACAGGTTGGTCATCACGGCCACGTCAAAGGCCAGTGCGGTGACACGCCCTTGGTCCAGGCCATGGGAAGACACTTCCATGGCTACCGCCTTGGCGCCGGCCTTTTTCAGATCGGCCAGGGTCGCTTGTACGGCAATCGGGTTTGGCGTGGTGTGCAGGCCGCTTTGCAGCGCGCCATAGAAACCGGTGCCCAGAGTGCCGACGATGCCGCAGTGCTGACCCAGCAGGTCCAAAGCCTGGGCAACCAATTGGGTCACGCTGGTCTTGCCGTTGGTGCCAGTCACGCCCACCAGGTTAAGTTGGCGGCTCGGGTCACCGTAGAAACGCCCGGCAATGTCGGACAACTGCGCTGCCAGGCCCTTGACCGGAATCAACGGCACATCGGTGATCGGCAGCACGGTGGCGCCTTCCACTTCATAGGCGACCGCAGCCGCACCGCGTTGCAGGGCATCGGCGATATGCGCACGGCCATCGAGCTTGCCGCCAGGTACCGCCAGGAACAGGTCACCGGCGCGTACATTACGGCTATCCAGCGTCAGCTCACGAATAAGCAGATCGTGGCCGGCATGGGCAAAAATCTTGTTCAGGCTAAGAGACATCAGCCGCGCCCTCCATTGGCTTTGACAGCGGCAGCCGGTGGACCAGCGTTGGCTTGTTGCGTTGGCGGCAGGTTGTCCGGCGTGATATTCATCAAGCGCAGGGTGCCGGACATCACTTTGCTGAACACCGGCGCCGAAACCAGGCCACCGAAGTAGCCGGCTTTACTAGGCTCGTCGATGACCACGACGATGGCATAGCGTGGGTCGCTCATCGGGCCGAAGCCGGCGAACAACGAACGGTAGGAGTTTTCGGCATAGCCCTTGGTGCCCACCGAGGTCTTACGCGCCGTACCGGACTTGCCAGCAACGTGGTACGCCGGCACCTGGGCGCGGAATACGCCACGCGGTGCCTCGATCACTTGTTGCAGCATGCCTTGCATAGTCTTGGCGACGTTTTCCGGGATCACTTGGGTGGCTTTTGGCGCTTCGTCGACGTGGATCAGGCTCAGCGGAACCATACGGCCGTTATTGGCCAATACCGAGAACGCGTGGGCCAACTGGATGGCGGTCACCGACAGGCCGTAGCCATAGGAAAGCGTGGCAGTCTCGGCTTTTCTCCACTCGCGGTAGTTCGGCAGGTTACCGACCCGCTCGCCCGGGAAGTCGAGGCCGGTGGGTTGCCCCAGGCCGATCTTTTGCGCCAGGTGATAGATGGTCTCGCCGCCGATATCGAAAGCAACCTTGCTCATGCCGACGTTACTGGAGTTGATCAGGATGCCGGTCAGGTCCAGCACTGGCCCCTCGGTGCGGGACACGTCACGAATGGTGTACTTGCCCAACTGCAAGGTGCCTGGGTAAACCTCGACCTTGTCGCTGGGTTTCCAGCGGCCGGTTTCCAGGGCAGCGCTCATGGAGATGGCTTTCATGGTGGAACCAGGTTCGAACACGTCGATCATCGCGCGGTTACGCATCATCGCCGGCTGCAGGTTGCGGCGGTTGTTCGGGTTGTAGGTGGGCTGGTTGACCATGGCGAGGATCTCGCCGGTTTTCACATCCATGATCACCAGGCTGCCGGCCTTGGCGCCGTTCTCGATGATCGCGTTACGCAGTTCGCGGTTGGCCAGGTATTGCAGACGCAAATCGATCGACAACGCCAGAGGCTTGCCGGCCTTGGCGTTCTTGGTGACCTGGACGTCCTTGATCAGCCTGCCGCGCCGATCCTTGATGACCTGACGCTTGCCCGGAACCCCGGCCAGCCATTCGTCATAGGCCAGTTCGACCCCTTCGCGGCCGTGGTCATCGATGTCGGTGAAACCCACCATGTGCGCGGTGGTTTCACCGGCCGGGTAGAAACGCCGAAATTCCTCGATGCCGTAGACGCCGGGAATTTTGAGATCGAGCACTTGCTGGCCTTGCTCAGGGGTAAGCCCACGAACCAGGTAGATGAATTCTTTATTGGCCTGGGCTTCCAGGCGTTCGGTCAGGGCCTTGCGGTCCTGCCCGAGGGCAGCGGCCAGTTCAGGCCACTTGTCCTTGGCAACTTGCAGCTCTTTGGCGTTGGCCCACAGGGTGGTCACCGGGGTACTGACGGCCAGAGGCTCGCCGTTACGGTCGGTGATCAGGCCACGGTGTGCAGGAATCGGGATGTGCCGCAGGCTGCGAGCGTCACCCTGGCCGATCAGGAAGTCGCGGTCGACGACCTGAAGGTCGAAGATGCGCCAGACGATCGCGCCCACCATCAATGCCAGCAAGCCAAGCATCAAGCGAAAGCGCCATGGGTAGAGTGCCCCTTCGAGTTTCATCATGGCGCCACCATGCGAACTTCAGCCGCGCCTGGGATGTGCATCTTCAACTGTTCGGTAGCCAGCACTTCGATACGGCTGTGGGCCGTCCAGGTGCTTTGCTCAAGAATCAACCGGCCCCATTCTGCCTGGGCTTTGTCGCGCACGCTCAATTCCCCGTAAAGGGTATTGAGCAACTGACGGTTCCAGTGGGCGCTGTAGGACACCGCTATCGCGGACACCAGCACGCCGACAAACAGCAGCAACATAAAGAAGCTGCCGCCCGGGAGGGGCTTGGCGAAAAGCTTGCTCACCGCAATTTCTCCGCAACACGCATGACGGCGCTACGGGAACGTGGGTTGGCCTTGAGTTCGGCTTCGGAAGCGAACTGCGCTTTGCCATGGATTTTGATTTTCGGCACGAAGGCTTCGAAACGCACCGGCAGGTTACGCGGCAGGTTATCGGACTCGCCCTTTACCAGACGACGCATGAAGAGTTTGACGATGCGGTCTTCCAGGGAGTGGAAGCTGATCACCACCAGGCGACCGCCCACTTCCAAAGCATCCAGAGCGGCTTCGAGGCCGGCTTCCAGATCGCCCAATTCGTTATTGACGTGAATGCGCAACCCTTGGAATGCGCGGGTGGCCGGGTTCTTGCCCTTTTCCCAGGCAGGGTTGGCGACCTTCAGCACTTCGGCCAGGTCAGCGGTGCGTTCGAACGGCTGGATTTCGCGGCGCTCGACCACGGCACGCGCCATTCGACCGGCGAAGCGCTCTTCACCGTATTCCTTGAACACACGGGCGATTTCTTCTACCGGCGCGGTGGCGATGAATTGTGCGGCACTGACCCCACGAGTGGGGTCCATACGCATATCGAGGGGGCCGTCGTTCATGAAGCTGAAGCCGCGCTCCGGGTCGTCGAGCTGTGGCGAAGACACGCCCAGGTCGAGCAGAACCCCGGCCACCTTGCCCGCCATACCGCGCTCGCCGACTTCGGCGCCCAGCTCGGCAAAGCTGCGCTGCACAACGACAAAGCGGCCGTCTTCGGCCGCTAGCGCTTGCCCGGTGGCAATCGCTTGAGGGTCTTTGTCGAACCCGAGGAGTTTGCCGTCGGACCCGAGCTGGCTGAGTATCAACCGGCTATGCCCGCCCCTGCCGAATGTGCCATCGACATAGCAGCCATCGGCACGTACGGCGAGAGCCTCAACGGCTTCGTCAAGCAGTACGGTGATGTGGTTAAAGCCGCTATCAATAGTCACAGGATCAAATCACGCAGTTCATCAGGCATGGCGCCCGGTTGTTGAATAGCAGCCAGGTCCGCTGCAGACACAGCATCCCAGGCATCTTCGTCCCACAATTGGAACTTGTTCAGCTGGCCTACCAGCATTGCGCGCTTGTCGAGCCTGGCGTACTCGCGCAGTCGCGGCGGCACCAGGAAACGACCACTGCCATCGAGCTCAAGGTCGACGGCATTACCGATCAGCAAACGCTGGAGGCGGCGGTTTTCTTCACGCAATGAAGGCAGCGCGCGCAACTTGGTTTCAATCAACTCCCACTCATCGAGAGGGTAAACACATAAACAGGGGTCAACGGCGTCAATCGTGATGATTAACTGCCCTGAACTTCGCGAAATGAGCTCGTCACGATACCGGCTCGGCATGGCGAGACGGCCTTTTGCATCGAGACTGATAGCGTTAGCTCCGCGAAACACAGATGCGTTTCTCCAAATTTTAGCGTTTTACGTTCAAAAAACCCACTTTGTGCCACTTTCCGCCACTTGCGCACACTATAGGAATGCGCCCACCACACCGTCAAGGCGCGTATTCAAGGAAAAGCCTTACAGAACGGAGATTTAGGAGTGCAAAAGGAGGAGAAACGAGAGTTTGGCGATGTTTTTGACTCAACAACGGCAAATGGCTCAGAGAGCTAGAGGCTAAAGTTAAAGTAATTTATTAAGAGTAAGATTTTTTTGGTATTACGAAGATGCATCTGCCAATGATTTGGCAGGGAGGGATTCTTGCGTTACTACCGGGTTTGCGCACGAGATTCGAACGCAAGGAAAAAAGGTGGAGAGTCGATCTGTAAGCCGGGTTCTGTCTTGAACAGTCATTCGTCTACGATGGCCATCACTGGACATCTTTAGCAACCTACCCGGTCCCAGCGCGGGCCACGCCTTGGGACCCTATTTGGTCTTGCTCCAAGTGGGGTTTACCTAGCCACGAACTGTTGCCAGTCGTGCGGTGCGCTCTTACCGCACCTTTTCACCCTTACCGGCACCGAAGTGCTTAGGCGGTTATTTTCTGTGGCACTTTCCGTAGGCTCACGCCTCCCAGGCATTACCTGGCACTTCGCCCTATGGAGCCCGGACTTTCCTCCCCCCCCTAATTTTCATAGAGGGCAGCGACTGTCCAATCGACTCTCCGCCGCGCAGGTTAACGGCACGGCGGCTTGAGGACAAGTATTAAAAGTGCGGCATTGCCATCACGTTCAGACGAAATACAGATTTGCCCCTGGAACTATTCGGCCTTCTGCTTATCGAGCGCGACCTGATACAACACATTCTTGCGCACACCGGTAATTTCCGCTGCCAGGGCGGCGGCGCGCTTGAGTGGCATTTCCTTGAGCAACAAATCGAGGACGCGCATCGCCTCGCTGCCCACCGCATCTTCATTCTCCGGCGCGGTCCAGCCTGCTACCAACACCACGCATTCGCCACGTTGCTGATTGCTGTCGCCCTCGACAAACGCTCGCAGCTCCTCCAGCGGCAACCCCTTGAGGGTTTCGAAGGTCTTGGTCAACTCTCGGGCCAGCAAGGCCAGGCGCTCACCGCCGAACACCAGCTCCATGTCTTGCAGGCATTCAAGGATACGATGCGGAGCCTCATAGAAGATCAAGGTGCGCGGTTCTTCTTTAAGTGCCTGCAGACGCGCCCGACGCCCTACAGCCTTGGCGGGCAGGAAGCCTTCGAAGATAAAGCGGTCCGAGGGCAACCCGGCGGCCGATAATGCAGCAATCAGCGCGCAGGCTCCCGGAACAGGCACTACATTGATACCTGCGGCACGGGCCTGGCGGACCAGGTGGTAACCAGGATCGGAAATCAGGGGCGTGCCCGCGTCGGAAATCAGCGCGACGTCATCACCCGCCAAAAGACGTGTGATAAAGCGGCTACCCTCTTCACGTTCGTTGTGTTCGTGGCAGGCCGCTAATGGCGTGCTGATACCAAAATGCTGCATCAACCGTTGGGAGTGCCGCGTGTCTTCTGCCGCGATCAATTTCACCTCGCCCAACACTTTCAGCGCCCGGGCACTGATGTCGTCCAGGTTGCCAATGGGCGTCGCCACCACAAAAAGCGAGCCAGCAGTGGAATTCAAAAGACCTGGAGCAGTCAAAGCGCACACCTCGATGGTTGGCAAAAGCCACATTGTAGCGCGTAGACGCCTTGAAAATATGCCATCACGGCCGATGCCGTTTCAGCCACCATTAGCTAAACACAACATTTGCACGACCTAAATCCACGGTTTAACGCCATGAACATCGCGCCTGGGCCAGTGCTTGGGTACACTTCCACGCTAATTTGATCGGTATCAGGAACACTTACATGATCGCTTGCCTGCGGCTGCTCTCCGCCCTCTGCCTCGCTGCCTTGCTGGCTGCTTGCGCCAGTTCGCCCTCCTCCAGTCTTGGCGAACTGCCACGCACGCCCGATGCCAGTATCGAGCAACTGCTCGAACAGGCGACGAACGCCAAGACGCCAGAAAAAGCCGCGTTGCTGCGCCTGAGCGCGGCGGACCTGGCTTACCAGCAGAACAACCCCGGCCGCTCCTCGCAGATCCTTGCGCAAGTGCCCCTGGACGCCCTGAAGCCAGCCGCGCAAGTATTTGCCAGCACCCTGGCCGCAGAACTGGCCATGGGGCGCAACCAGCCCAAGGCGGCTTTGGCAGCGCTGAACCACCCCAGCCTGCAAAGCCTGAAGGAACTGCCGACCGACCAGCAGATCCGCACCGGTACCGTACATGCACGTGCCTATGAAGCCGATGGGCAGACCCTCGCCGCCGCTCGCGAGCGGGTGTCCATGGCGCCCCTGCTGACGGGTGAGGCTGCCAACAGCAACCACGAGGCCATCTGGGTATTGATTGCCGCGTTGCCAGCCGAACAGCTGCAAGCCACTGGCAACCCGACACTCGATGGCTGGATCACCCTGGCCCAGGCGGTCAAGGGCGCCGGTACGCTGGAGCAACAACAAGCCGCCATCGACACCTGGCGCGCACAGAACCCGGGCCACCCGGCTGCAGTGCAACTGCCAGCGCCGCTGACCAAGCTCAAGGAACTGGCCAGCCAGCCCCTGAACAAGATCGCCCTGCTGCTGCCGCAGGAAGGGCCGCTGGCGGCTGTGGGCAAAGCGCTGCGCGAAGGCTTCATGGCGGCTCACTACCAGGCTGAACAAGCCGGGCAGAAGCCACCGGTCATCGAGTTCTATGACAGCTCGCGCCTGGGCTCCCTCGACGACTTCTACGCCAAGGCCCAGGCCGCCGGCGTGCAACTGGTGGTCGGCCCGCTGGAAAAACCGCTGGTCAAGCAACTCAGCGCACGCCCGCAGCTGCCGATCACCACCCTCGCCCTGAACTACAGCGAGACCGATCAAGGCCCGGCGCAGTTGTTCCAGTTCGGCCTGGCCGCTGAAGACGAAGCCCGCGAAGTGTCGCGCCGTGCACGTGCCGACGGCCTGCACCGTGCCGCCGCCATGGTGCCCCGTGGCGAATGGGGCGAGCGCGTCTACAAAGCGTTCCGCCAGGATTGGGAAGCCAATGGCGGCACCGTCATGGGCGTTGAATATGTCGATCAGCCTGTTGCCTTGGCCCAGCAGATCGCCGATCTGTTCCAACTGCGCAAGAGCGAAGGCCGCGCCAAGAGCCTGCAAAGCACAGTAGGCACCGACGTAGCCGCCCAGCCTTCGCGTCGCCAGGACATCGAGTTCATCTTCCTGGCCGTAACGCCGCAACTGGCCCAGCAGATCAAGCCGACCCTGAACTTCCAATACGCCGGCGATGTGCCGGTGTACGCAACCTCCCACGTGTTCAGTGCCAGCGGTGACCGTAACCAGTACCTGGACATGACCAACGTGATGTTCTGCGAAACCCCCTGGTTGCTCAACACCACCGACCCACTGCGCAACCAGGTTGCGGCGCAATGGCCGCAAGCCAATGGCAGCCTGGGCCGCCTCTACGCAATGGGCGTCGATGCCTACCGCCTGGCACCACGCCTGGGCCAGCTCAAGGCACTGCCTGACACCCGTGTCGACGGCCTCTCGGGCAACCTGGGCATCAGCGCCAACCAGCGCGTGGACCGCCAGATGCCGTGGGCGAAGTTCGTCGGCGGCGAAATACAGCGCCTGCCCGATACCCCACGCTGATGCCCCAGCGGTCCAGCGCACAAAGCGGCAAGGATGCCGAACTGCATGCGCTCGATTACCTGCAACAACAGGGTCTGCGCCTTCTGGCGCAGAACTGGTTATGTAAACGCGGCGAGCTTGATCTGGTCATGCTTGACGGCGATACAGTAGTATTCGTCGAAGTCCGCTACAGAAAACACGCACAATGGGGTGGCGCGCTCGCCAGTATCGACGAGCGCAAGCGTCAAAAGCTGATACTCGCTGCGCAGTTTTTCCTGCAAAAAGAGCATCACTGGGCTGACCGCCCCTGCCGTTTCGATGTGGTTGCCATGGAAAGCACCCCGTCAGGCACAGCTGATCTGACCTGGCTTAAAAATGCCTTCGACAGCTGATTCGCCGGGCACCCTCACCACTCACTTTTGCTCTTTGCATTGCGGGCTGCACATTACCTGTGCCAAACAGCCGCGCTACTTAAGGTCACACAGATGGACATGCAATCCCGAATTCGCCAGCTTTTCCAGGCCAGCATCGACACCAAGCAACAGGCGATGGACGTACTTGCACCGCACATCGAGCAAGCCAGTCAGGTCATGGTCAATGCCTTGCTCAACGAAGGCAAAATGCTTTCGTGCGGCAACGGTGGTTCGGCCGGCGATGCCCAGCATTTTTCCTCCGAGCTGCTCAACCGTTTCGAACGCGAGCGCCCGAGCCTGCCGGCCATTGCATTGACCACCGACTCGTCGACGATCACTTCGATCGCCAACGACTACAGCTACAACGAAATCTTCTCCAAGCAGATCCGCGCCCTAGGCCAGCCGGGCGATGTATTGCTGGCGATTTCCACCAGCGGCAACTCGGCGAATATTATTCAAGCGATCCAGGCCGCACATGATCGCGAAATGATTGTCGTAGCCTTGACCGGTCGCGACGGCGGCGGCATGGCTTCGCTGCTGCTGCCCGAGGACGTGGAGATTCGCGTCCCGGCCAATGTCACTGCACGTATCCAAGAAGTTCATCTGCTGGCGATCCACTGCCTGTGCGATCTGATCGACAGCCAACTGTTCGGGAGTGAAGAATGACCGTTAATCGCCTCAGTCTTTTGGCCATTACGCTGTGCGTCGCCATCAGCGGCTGCAGCTCGGCTATCACCGCTACACGGGACACCCCTATTCAGGACGACCGGGGCACACGCACCTTCGGCAGCACCATTGATGATTCGCTGATCGAAACCAAGGTCAAGGTCAACGTCGCCAAGGCTGCTACCGACCTGGGCAACGGTGCCTCGCGCATCGTGGTGACCAGCTTCAACGGCGTGGTCCTGCTGGCAGGCCAAACACCCCGCGCCGATCTCAAGGCCCAGGCCGAGCAAGCCGCTGCCGGCGTGCAACGCGTCAAGAAGGTCCACAACGAACTGCAGGTCATGGACCCGATCACTCTGCTGGCCATCAGCAACGATGCCTTGCTGACCACCAAGATCAAGGCCCAGATGCTGACCGACAGTGCAGTGCCAGGCTCGCGAATCAAGATCGTCACCGATAACGGCATCGTCTACATGATGGGCCTGCTGACCCAGGCAGAAGCCACCCGCGCCGCCAACCTGGTGCAAGGTGTGTCGGGCGTACAGAAGATCGTCAAGGTATTCGAATACATCGACTGATGTAGATCGAAGCTGCCTGATCGTTCCCACGCTCTGCGTGAGAACGCATCCCGTGACGCTCCGCGTCACCGCACAAGCTTCAGCTTTTGCGCCAAGAGTGGGACGCGGAGCGTCCGAGCGGGCATTCCCACGCAGAGCGTGGGAACGATCA
>NZ_JALJRP010000020.1:0-106331 GCF_024519715.1 Pseudomonas sp. Pse35
CCCCCCAAATCACTGGCGGATTACGGGCACACCGAGCCTGGGCGAGGTGCCGAGTGGTGGGGCAAGAGCCCTTTGGTTACTTTGGGCTGGGCCGGCATTCCGGCTTTGCCAAAGTGACCCGCCGTTCAGGGCGGAACCCTAAGTGGCCGTTACCGCAGGAATGGATATGTACTCGGTATAACGGTGTCGACTGTGAGGCCGTCTTCGCGAGCAAGCCCGCTCCCACAGTGGAATCGTTGGGGCGTCAGCGAGATAGGCGTCGGCTGGCAGGCCGCCTTCGCAGGCAAGCCAGCTCCCACAATTGGATCGCGGGGCGTCAGCAAGATAGCGCCGGCTGGCAGGCCGTCATCGCAGGCAAGCCAGCTCCCACAATTGGATCGCGAGGCGTCAGCGAGATAGGCGCCGGCTGGCAGGCCGTCGCGGGAGCAAGCTCCCTCGCCACAGCGTCGCACGATGCCTAAGGATTCTTCACATCCACCAGACTCATCAAGCCAGCCAACGGAAAGTCACCCTCAAGCTCCGCCAGGCTGGCCGTGTACATCGGCTGTGGCTGGCGCTGATGCCCATGCTGCAGAAAACTGATCAGGCTACCCACCAGCGGTTGGTGGCTAACCAACAGCACGTTGTCATCGGTGTCGAGTTTCTCCAGCACTCGCTGGACATGCCCATCGGGCGTCAGCCACGGCACCGTGCGGATCTCAGGCTCAAACCCCAGCACATCGCGCACCAACTGCGCCGTCTGCTGCGCCCTAACATAAGGGCTGGCAATGATGGCGCCCAAGGGCTGGCCAATCAGGTGCGCAGCACTGCGCAATACTTCAGCACGCCCATGCTCGGTAAGGTTGCGCTCGGCGTCCGTGCGCGCATGCGCTTGGGCCTCGCCGTGACGCAGAATCCATACTTTCATAGCTTCGGCTCTTCATCACGTACCGGGTGCGGTGCCGGCGGTACGCTGTGGGCCGCTTCGCCTTCGGGGGCGCGTGGGGTTGGCCAATCGGCGAACGGCCAGGGCTTTTGTTCGGTGTGGAAGCTGCCGAAGCGGCCAATCTGCGCCAGGAACTGGCTGAGGCTGTCGCCAAAGTTCATCAGGCCCAGGTTCGGTGCGCCGTAGATCAGCCGGTAAACCAATTGCACCACCACCAGCGCACCGAGCAGGAATTGGGCTACCTGCCACACCAGCGCAAACACCAGCATCCACAGGATGCGCAAGACAATCGACTCGTATGGGGGGGCAGCTTTGGGATCGTTCATGACGCGTTCCTCAGTTGAAACCACTGGTGGAAATAAAGTCGACATCGGTCTTGGGCTCGGCCCGCATCAGCAGCTCGATGACCTGGTTCAGGGTGCGCCCTTCGAACAGGATCGCATGCAGGCCGGCGACCAGCGGCATGTACACGCCCACTTCCTGGGCCTTGGCCTTCAAGACCTTGAGGGTGTTGACCCCCTCGGCCACTTCGCCCAGACGCGTCACCGCTTCCTCCAGGCTCAGCCCTTGGCCCAAGGCGAACCCGACCTGGTAGTTGCGGCTTTTGGGCGAAGAACAGGTGACGATCAAGTCCCCTACGCCCGCCAGGCCGAGGAAGGTCATCGGGTTGGCGCCCTGGTTCACCGCAAAACGTGTCATCTCGGCCAGTGCGCGGGTAATCAGCATGCTCTTGGTGTTTTCGCCCATGCCCAGGGCCACGGCCATGCCAGCAATGATCGCGTAGACGTTTTTCAAGGCCCCGCCCAATTCGACGCCGAAGCGATCGCCGCTGGCGTAGACCCGGAAGGTACGGCCGTGCAACACGGCCTGGACGCGCTCGCACAAAGCCTCGTCCTCACTGGCGACCACGGTGGCGGTCAACGCGTGCTCGGCGACTTCCCGCGCAAGGTTTGGCCCGGACAGCACGCCAATGCGCGCCTGAGGGGCGATTTCGGTGAGGATTTCACTCATCAACTTGAAGGTGTGGGCTTCGATGCCCTTGGTCAGGCTGACCAGTAACTTGCCGGCCAAGCGTTCGGCGTGTGGCGCCAGTACCGAGCGCAAGGCGCTGGAAGGCAGCGCGACAAAGCACAGGTCGCAGGCCGTGAGGGTTTCCAGCAGGTCGGTCACCGGCTCGACGGCGGGATGAATCTTGATACCTTTAAGGTAACGAGGGTTTTCGCGATGCACGCGAATGGCTTCGGCCTGCTCGGGGTCGCGCATCCACTGGCGCACCGCGTGACCGTTCTCGGCCAGCAGGTTAGCCACGGCGGTCCCAAAACTTCCGCCTCCCAGGACCGCAATAGGGCGCTGTTCAGTCATATGCAATCCGTTAATCCATACCAGTGGCGATGGCGGCATTATACGGGGCGCCCCGCTTGCGGCCAGCCCCCGTATCAATTCGCGCGAGTCAGAAAATGCCAGAGGCGTGCGAAGTAAATGCAAGTCCGACGACTGGCAAACAGCCGCACCTCGGTTAACATGGGCGGCTATCCGCAATTAACAAGGCCGTGCCGTGTATCTGGGCCCTCCTCCTCGCTCATCATTGTTGTTGGTGCTGTTGTGCGCTACCTGCTCGCATGCCGACGATCTGTTCCTCGACAGCCAGCCGCTGCCGCAGGTCTTGACCGCCACGCGTCTCAAGCAATCGGCCGCCGCCGTGCCCGGCAGCATGACGGTGATCGACAGTGAGCTGATCAAGGCCAGCGGTGCCCGGGACATCTCGGAACTGCTGCGGCTGGTCCCGGGGATGATGGTCGGCTACACCAGCGGCAACCAGGCGTCGGTGAATTACCATGGCACCAGCGCCAGTGACGCACGGCGCATGCAGGTGCTGATCGACGGTCGCTCGGTCTACCGCGCCGGCCTGGCCACGGTGGATTGGAGCGATATCCCAGTGGCCATGGAGGACATCGAGCGCATCGAGGTCTTTCGCGGCCCCAACACCGTCAGCTACGGTGCCAATGCGCTGATGGCGGTGGTGAATATCCTCACCCGCTCGCCAGCCAACAGTCACGGCTCGCGGGTAAAGGTCATCCGTGGCGAGCGTGGCATCAATGACTTCTATGCCAGCCAGGGTGTGGGCTGGGAGACCGGCGATTTGCGCTTGTCTCTGTCCGGGCAACAGGACGATGGTTTTGACAGCGACGCGGTCGGCGCCGACCGCCGTGACGGGCGTCGCCTCAACCGTTTCAGCCTGGCGGTGAGCCAGGCCTTGAACGCGCAACAAAGTCTCGATTGGCAACTGAACGTCAAGGAAGGCACCAACCAGCGCCCTTATACCTACACCCCGGTGTTTGCCGGAATTACCGAAGGCGGCACTAATTCCGATGTCACCGCCAAGGACTACGCAGGCTCCCTGCGCTGGAACTTCGACTTCAACCCCGACCACAGCCTGTATATCCAGGGCTCGGCACAGCAATGGGACCGCAAGCAAATCTGGAAAGCCTGTGACGCCAAGGCCTCGTTCAGCCCTGAACTGACCCAGTTATGGCAGCTCAACCCCAACTATGCCGAATTGCTGGCACGGCACATGGACACCTACAGCCAAGGCTCCGCCCCACCGGGTAACGCCGCCGAACAGGCCTTGGCCAACCAGGTGCTGGACCAGTGGCGCAACGGTGCCAACCAAAGCGTGTGCGGCGATATCGACCAGAGCACCCGCGAAAGCCGCTACGACGTGGAGATCCAGGACACGCTCAGCCTCTCCGACAGCCTGCGCCTGGTCAGCGGTATGAATTACCGCTATGACCGCGCCGACTCCGAAACCTACTTCAATGGCACCCTGGACGACACCACCTGGCGCCTGTTCGGCCACCTGGAATGGCGCGCCAGCGAGCACTGGCTGCTGCAAGGTGGCGCCATGTACGAAGACACCCACCTGAGCGGCAACTCGCTCACGCCGCGTGTGGCGGTCAATTACCTGATCAATCCTCGCCACGGCTTGCGCGCGGTGTACTCCGAGGCAATCCGCTCGCCGGACATGTTCGAGAACAACGTCAATTGGAGCTACCGCGTCACCAATCTCAGCTCCCCGACCTACGGGCAAAACGCCGGTCAATATTTTGTCGTGACGCGCGGCCCTGGCAACCTCGACAAAGAGTTGATGCGTTCGCGCGAACTGGGCTACAACGGCTTCTTTGCCGAGCTGGGGCTGAATGTCGACGTGAAGCTGTTCTATGACGAAATCACCGACATGATCAGCTCGCCGCTGCGCAACAACCAATACATCGCCAGCAACGCCAACAGCTCGCGTTTTAGCGGTGCCGAGTCGCAGTTCGACTGGCGCGTGAGTGACGCCGACCGCCTGCGCCTGACCTATGCTTATGTAGACGCCACCTCCAGCAACCCGCTGGACAAAGCGCAAACCGCGCGTAACAGTGGCTCGGCCGGTTGGCTGCGTGAGTGGGGCCAGGGTTGGTCCAGCGCCTTGTTCTACTATGGCGACGACGCACTCAACCAATATCGCTTCCAGCGGGTCGACCTGCGGGTGGCCAAGCGCATTGCCGTAGGCAAAGCCAATGTGGAGCTGGCGGGCATGTTGCAGCAACGCCTGGATGACCAGCCCACCACCTGGGCCGACAACAACTACGACCATCGCCACGTTCTCTACTTCAGCGCCGAGCTGGACTTCTGACATGGCCGACCAGTCACGGATGACCCTCTTGTTGGTTTCACGGTTTTGGCGCCGCGGCCTGCTGCTCGCCTGCCTGTTGCTGACAGCGCCGGCGTGGAGTGCCGACATTCTGCTGACGGCCGCCGAAGACAGCGCCGGCGTGCGCGCTTTTACCCAGGCCCTTGCCCAACAACGCCCCGAAGACCAGGTCAGCTTCACGCCACTCAAGCAGTTGCCAGCGCCCAGTCACCTGCCTGCCAGCACCCGCCTGATTCTCCTTGACCTGCCGGGTCTGGACTGGCGCCTGCAGGATGCTCAGGGGCCACCAACCCTGGTGCTGCGCATCAGCCGCCTGCAGGCCCGACAACGCCTGGGCAACTCCCACCCGGCAAAAATCAGTCTGCTATGGAGCGACCCGCCGCTGGAACGTCAGTTGCGCCTGATCGCCAATATCCTGCCCCAGGCCCGGCGCGTCGGCGTGCTGTACGGCGTCGATAGCGAATTCCTGCTGCGCGAACTGATCCAGTTCGCCAAACCCATGGGCCTGGAAATCATGCCCCAGCCATGGGACAACACCAGCGACAGTCGCCCGCTGCAAACCCTGTTCAAAAACAGCGACGTGCTACTGGGCCTCGACGATCCGCAGCTGTACAACCCCAAGACCGTAAAAAACCTGTTGCTGAGCAGCTACGCCCAACAACTGCCGTTGGTGGGGCCCAACGCTGGGTTTGTGCGGGCCGGCAGCCTGGCCAGCACCTACAGCGATCAATCCGACTGGCTCGCGGTACTGGACCGACTGCTGGACCAGCCGCCGGCCAGTTGGCCCAGCACGCTCTACCCGCAGTACTTCAAAGTCGTGGGCAACCCACAAGTCGCGCGCTCACTGGGCATCGAACAGGTCGATGAAATCGCCGTTGCCGCCCGCCTGGCCGAAGGAGAACAACGCCCATGACCTTGCGCCGTCGTTGGGATATCAACACCCGCACCCAGCTCATTACCCTGGGCCCCGCGCTGCTGTTGACCCTGCTGCTCATCACCTTCTTCACCTTCGTGCGCATCCAGGACTTGCGCCAGGAGCTGGACCACACCGGTCAATTGATCGCCAACCAGCTGGCGCCTGCCACTGAGTACGGCGTGATTTCCGGCAACAACGATGTGCTTGAAACCCTGCTGCGTGCGACCTTGGCCACACCCCATGTGCGCTTCCTGGAGATCCAGGACAGCGCCGAGAACATCTTGGTGTATGTGGAGCAGCCGTCCGAGCGGCATGACCGTTCGCTGTCGGTGAAGGTGTTCCAGGCACCGATCCGCCTGCAACACATCCAGCTCAACAATGACTTTTTCCAGGACAACCTCAGCGAACCCAAGGCACCCCGCGCGGACTACCTGGGGCGAGTGATTGTGGGTATGTCCAACGACGCTTTCAGCCAGCGCCAGCAGGAAATCCTGTTCAAGGCAGGGGTCCTGGCGCTGTTTGCCCTGCTGTTTACCTTCCTGCTGGCGCGACGCTTGTCGGCCAGCCTGTCACAGCCGATCAGCGCCATGGGGCACGCGGTCAAGGCCATCCAGCAAGGCGATTACAAGACGCCACTGCCCATCGTCGATGACTCGGAATTGGGCGACCTCTCGCGGCATATCAACAACCTGGCCGAGGGCCTTCAACAGGCCAGTCGCGAACAGCAACAAGCCATGGCGCAGTTGATCCAGACCCGTGAAGAAGCCGAGCGGGCGAACAACGCCAAGTCGGATTTTCTGGCGATGATGAGCCACGAACTGCGCACGCCCATGAATGGCGTGCTGGGCATGCTGCAACTGCTGGAAACCACGGAGATGACCGAGGAGCAGACCGAGTACGCGGCGCTGGCGTGTGAGTCCACCGAGCATTTGCTCAAGGTGATCAATGACATCCTCGATTTTTCACGCATTGAACGCGCCGCCCTGGAACTGGAACATATTCCGTTCAACCTGGCCGATCTGATCAACAGCTGCGCCCAGGCTTTCCAGCACAGCGCCCAGCAGCGCGGGCTGAGCCTGGAACTGCCCATTCCCATGGGCATGGAGGCTCTGCGTGTGCGCGGCGACCCGACGCGGATCCGCCAGATTCTGGTGAACCTGATCGGCAATGCATTGAAATTTACCGAACATGGCAGCGTGACCGTGGAGCCCCACTGGCAAACCCTGGACCATGAGTTGGTGTGGTTCACCTGCACCGTACGCGACAGCGGTATCGGTATTTCCGCCGAACGCCTGGATTTGATGTTCGATGCATTCCAGCAGGCAGACAGCTCCATTTCCAGGCGTTACGGTGGCACGGGCCTGGGCCTGCCGATTGCGCGCACCCTGGCCGAACGTATGGGTGGCACCTTGCGCGCCCAGAGCGAAGAAGGTCGAGGTTCAGTGTTCACCTTGGAGATTCCGCTGGCCATTGACCAGCAGCATGCCCCGGTCACCGCACCTGACGCGCTTGGCAAAGCCAGCGCCGGCGATGGGCGCCACGTGCTGTTGGTAGAGGACAACCCGGTCAACCGCACCGTGGTCGAAGCGATGCTGCGCAGCCTGGGTTTTGAAGTCAGCCTGGCCACGGACGGCGCCGAGGCGATCCGCAGCGCCGAGAGCCTGATTTTCACCGCTATCCTGATGGATTGTCGCCTGCCCTTGATCGACGGCTACGAAGCCACACGGCAGATTCGCCAACTGCCCGGTTGCGCCGATCTGCCGATCATCGCCCTGACGGCCAACGCCTTGCAGGGCGATCGCGAAGCCTGCCTGGCAGCCGGAATGAACGATTACCTGGCCAAGCCGTTCAAACGCACGGATTTGCAGCAAATCCTGCAGCGCTGGGTGCAATAGCGCCGCGCCATCAGCCAACTGCGACTGGCGTGAAAGACGAAAGTGCGGCAGTCTTAGGCACCCGAACGGGCTGATAAACAGGCCCGGTTTAAAATTTCAGTGAACAAGTGTACATTCAGTGCCTTGCCGCTGTGACTTTCACTACAACGCAATAGTCTATGTGTAGGCTGCCGCTATGAGGCATGAACGCTTCATTCGGTTCGGGAAGATTTGCCCTACCCTGCCGCATGGGATTATTGAGGAGCTCGCATGACCAAACAAAACGCCTTTACTCGGGAAGACCTGCTGCGCTGCAGTCGCGGTGAGCTGTTCGGCCCAGGTAACGCGCAACTGCCCGCCCCGAACATGCTGATGGTGGATCGCATCACCCATATCAGCGAAGAGGGTGGCAAGTACGGCAAAGGTGAATTGGTCGCCGAGCTGGATATCACCCCTGACCTGTGGTTCTTCGCTTGCCACTTCGAAGGCGACCCTGTGATGCCAGGTTGCCTGGGCCTTGACGCCATGTGGCAACTGGTTGGCTTCTACCTGGGCTGGCAAGGCCTGCCGGGCCGCGGTCGCGCCCTGGGTTCGGGCGAAGTGAAGTTCTTTGGCCAGGTACTGCCGAGCGCCAAGAAAGTCACCTACAACATTCAAATCAAGCGCGTCCTCAAGGGCAAGCTGAACCTGGCCATCGCCGACGGTTCGGTGACTGTCGACGGTCGCGAGATCTATACTGCCGAAGGCCTTCGGGTCGGCGTATTTACTTCCACTGACAACTTTTAAGGGTTATCCGCATGCGCCGCGTCGTTATCACTGGTCTGGGCATCGTTTCTTGCCTGGGCAATGACAAAGAGACCGTCACCGCTAACCTGCGTGCAAGTCGCCCTGGCATCCGCTTCAACCCGGAATATGCCGAAATGGGTCTGCGTAGCCAGGTTTCCGGCTCCATTGACCTGCCCCTCGAAGAACTGATCGATCGCAAGATCTATCGCTTCGTCGGCCACGCTGCCGCCTACGCCTACCTGGCCATGAAAGACGCGATCGCCGACTCCGGCCTGGGCGAAGACCAGGTTTCGAACGTACGCACCGGCCTGATCGCCGGCTCCGGCGGCGCATCGACCCTCAACCAAATGGAAGCGCTGGACATCCTGCGCGAAAAAGGCGTGAAGCGCGTCGGCCCTTATCGTGTCACGCGGACCATGGGCAGCACCGTTTCCGCCTGCCTGGCTACGCCATTCCAGATCAAGGGCGTGAACTACTCGATCTCCTCCGCATGCGCCACCAGCGCCCACTGCATCGGGACTGCCGTTGAGCAGATCCAACTGGGCAAGCAGGACATCGTATTTGCCGGCGGCGGTGAAGAAGAGCATTGGAGCCAGTCGTTCCTGTTCGACGCCATGGGCGCATTGTCCACCCAGTACAACGAAACCCCGGAAAAAGCCTCCCGCGCTTACGACGCCAAGCGTGACGGTTTCGTCATCGCCGGCGGTGGTGGCATGGTGGTGGTCGAGGAGCTGGAACACGCCCTGGCCCGTGGCGCGAAGATCTACGCGGAAATCGTTGGCTACGGCGCGACGTCCGACGGCTACGACATGGTTGCGCCAAGCGGTGAAGGCGCCATCCGCTGCATGCAGATGGCAATGTCCACCGTCGACACCCCAATCGACTACCTGAACACCCACGGCACCTCGACCCCGGTCGGCGATGCCAAGGAAATGGAAGGCGTGCGTGCGGTATTTGGCGACAAGGCTCCGAAAATCAGCTCCACCAAGAGCCTGTCGGGTCACTCCCTGGGCGCCGCTGGCGTTCACGAAGCGATCTATTGCCTGCTGATGATGGAAGGCAACTTCATGGCCGGCTCGGCCAACATCGACGAGATTGATCCGGTTGTGGCTGATATGCCGATCCTGACCAAGACCGTTGAAAACGCCAAGATCGACACCGTGATGAGCAACAGCTTTGGTTTTGGTGGCACCAATGCCACCTTGGTACTCAAGCGCTGGCAGGGCAAGTAAGCCCGCAGGTTGATCACACGAAAAAGCCCCGACTGGTTCGGGGCTTTTTTTTGCGTTTGATTTGAAACCGCGTCGCCTTCATCGCAGGCAAGCCAGCTCCCACATTCGACCGCGTTCATCCTGGAGGAATACGGTCCAGTGTGGGAGCTGGCTTGCCTGCGGCTGGGCCAACCCGGTTCCCCGCCCTACACCGAAAACCGCGCCACCATCGAATTCAGATCCACCGCCAACCGCGACAACTCCTGACTCGCTGCACTGGTCTGGTTGGCCCCGGTCGATGTCTGGTGCGCGAGGTCGCGGATATTCATCAGGTTACGATCCACCTCCCGAGCCACCGCCGCCTGCTGCTCCGACGCGCTGGCAATCACGAGGTTGCGTTCGTTGATCAAGGTGAATGCCGAGGCAATCTCTTCCAGGGCCATGCCCGCCGATTTGGCGAGATCCAATGTAGAGCGCGCCCGTGTATTGCTCTGCTGCATCGAGCTGACAGCCTGGTCGGTGCCCTGCTGAATCCCGCTGATCATCTGCTCGATTTCCTGGGTCGACTGTTGCGTGCGATGGGCCAAGGCCCGCACTTCATCGGCTACCACCGCAAACCCGCGCCCGGCATCCCCCGCTCGCGCCGCTTCAATCGCCGCGTTCAGTGCCAGCAAGTTGGTTTGCTCGGCAATCGAGCGAATCACATCCAGCACTGTGCTGATGCCATAGACCTTTTGCGCCAGCGCTTCGACCTGGGTCACATTGGCGGTCACATCGGTCGCGAGGGCTTCAATCGACACCACCGTCTGCTGCACCTGCTCACGCCCTTGCTGGGCAATCCGGTCGGATTCGCGAGATGCCTGGGACGTGGCCACGGCATTGCTCGCCACCTCCTCCACCGCCACCGTCATCTGATTGACTGCCGTGGCCGCCTGTTCGATTTCCTGGTTCTGCTGGTGTAAACCACGGGTCGCATCCTCGGTGACGCAACTGAGCTCTTCGGAAGCCGACGCCAATTGGTTCGACGATTCTGATATGCGCCGGATAGTGTCGCGCAAGCTCTCCTGCATGCGCTTGAGCGCCTGTTGCAAGCGCGCCGGCTCGTCGCTGCCACTGAGCCTGATGTCGCCCGTCAAGTCGCCACTGGCAACGCCCTGGGCCACTTTCAACGACTGTGCCAGCGGCAGCACGATGCTGCGTGTCAGCCACACCGCCAGGCCAATCGTGACCAACGCCGTGGCGCCAATCATGGTCATCACCCAGACCCGCGACTGGCTGAACACCTGCTGTGCCAGCCGGGCGGCCTCGTTGGCGCTGGACTTGTTCAGATTGACCAAGTCACGCAGCGTCACGGCCATCTGGTCAGCCATCTGATTCATTTCGCCATTGACCACCGCAATGGCCTCCTCCAGCCGATTGGCCTTGGATAAGCCCACCACCTGCTCCTGGCGTTGCAGGTACTGCTGCTCCTCGACCTTGAAGCGATCAAACAGCACGCGCTCCTCAGGCAAGACGATCAATGCCTCGTACACGCCTTCAGCGTGGTGCAAACCGGTTTTTATTTCGGCAATTTTCTGCTCGTTCTGCGCCACCGCCTGGGGGTCGCGGTTGACCAGCAAGCGCAACGTCAGCGCCCGAATGCGCAACACATCCTGGTTCATCTCCCCCACCGCCATCACGCTGGGCAGCCAGTTGGTCTCCACCTGGTCCGACTGCTGGCGCATATTGGCCATCTGCAACAGGGCAAAGCCGCCCAAGACGAACACCATCAACGCCAGCACACCAAAGCCCAGGCCGGCGCGAGGGGCGATATTCAAACTGCGGATATTCATGCCAGGGTTCCTTCCAAAAGTACTGCATCCACCTGCAGCGGGTCTCTTGGACGTTATCGGCACCTCAGGTCATTGGCGTAAGATCAAAACGCGATATCAAGGCGCGTCGCCATCGCGATGCGGCTTGGGCAGGATGGCGAGGAAGTTGTCGCGCGCAACCTTGTGGGCAACGTCTTCGGGCAACGCATCGAGGAAAGGATCGAAACGGCGCATCTCCTTGCCCAACTTATTGAAGCGCCCCACAACATCGGAGCCGAGCATGAAGCGATCCGGGAAGCGCTCCACCAGCGCAACCCATTGCGACCGTGGCTTGCCGGCGTCATCCAGCAGATAGGGCGTGAGCATGCTCCAGGACAGGTCGATATACAGGTTGGGGTACGCCTCAAGCAGGCGCGTCAGGGTAGGCAACAAAAAGTCCATCTGCACCTGATGACGGTGAATTTCCTTGCTGGTACCGGCATGGGCCCAGATAAAACGCGTGTGCGGGTGATTGCGTAACGGCTGCTCGACTTCCGCCAGGTACAGCGGGTTGCGCTCACGTTTGGAGGTGATGTTGGAGTGCAGCATCACCGGCAGGTCGTTTTCGGCCGCCAGGTGATAGATGCGCGTCATGGCTTCGTTATTGGCGCGCGGGGTGTCACCGGAGGTCAGGGCGGTAAGGTCATCGTGCCGGGTGAACACTTCACCAATGCCCTGCCACAGCCCTGGGTTGAGGTCGAGCATACGCTGGATGTGGGCGGCGGAGTTTTTGTCGTTGGGATTGAAACCGGCGAGGAAGGGATGAAAGTACTGGCGTTGCTCGGGGGAAAGTTTATTGACAGCCGCCGCGACGATCACATCCGTGGCGCTGTACCAATAGGCATCGGCGTCGTCACCGGCGTAGTAGCGCGGGCGCTTGGGCTCGTCTTCGTGCCATTTCTTGGCCACGGGAATCCCGGAAATCATGACGTGCTCAATACGGTTGTCCGCCATGGCCTTGAGCAGCTTGTCCATGCCGGCGGTTTCCTGGAAAAAATCAACGTAGTGCAGGTGCGCGTCGCTGTAGGCATAGTCACGGGCCTGCACGACAAGGCTGCTGGCGGCGAGCAACAAGGCAAGACTCAGGCGGGCTCCAGACACGGTAAAACCTCAATAAGGGTTGATACGGGTAGACCTTGCGCCAGCCTTCAGGGTTCAGCATGGAAAAAACCGGAACACTGGGGTGCCAGCATGCTCTATAACTGCATGACCTTCATCCTGCGCCCTTATGAGGTTTGCCATGCCTGTTACCGTTAATACGCTGAACGCTGAAAACTTCCGTCACAGCGTGAATATCAATAATCACGAGCTGTTTACCGACCTGCCCAAGAGCCTGGGCGGTGACGATTCGGCGCCCTCCCCCCACGATTATTTCGATGCTGCGCTGGCGTCGTGCAAAGCCTTGACCGTAAGGCTCTACGCGCAGAAAAAAGATATCCCGCTGACCGGCGTGACCGTGGAGGTCACTCACGACAGCGACGAAGAGCAAAAGGGTAAATACAAACTCAACGTCAAGCTGACCCTCAAGGGCGTACTCACCGACGCCCAGCGCGATGAACTGCATCGCGTGGCCGATAAGTGCCCGGTACATAAGCTGATGACCACCGCCGAAGTCACTATCGAGACGAAATTGTCGGAAGGCGCCTTCAGCCAATAGCCCCAACTTCCCATCGAGCGGGTTATGCTCAAAGCATCCAACCCGCTCAGACTGGGATGCCCATGACCACCCTCACCGTGATTCGCCCTCGCCCCGAAGATGTAGAAGGCCAGCCTATCCTGCGGCCCCTGCCCTCACGTGAATGCCGCAGCGTCGGTCCCTTTGTATTTTTCGATCATATGCTGCCGACCCGCTACGCACCGGGTAACGGCATGAATATCCGCCAGCATCCCCACATCGGCCTGTCCACCCTCACCTACCTGTTTGAAGGCACCTTGCAGCACAAGGACAGCCTTGGCTCGGACCAGGTGGTGCAAGCCGGCGATGTCAGCTGGATGACCGCCGGCAGCGCGATTGCCCACGTCGAGCGCACACCTGAAGCGGTCAAGGCCAGGGGTTTCAACCTGCATGGCCTGCAGGTGTGGCTGGCCTCGCCCAAGGACCACGAGACCGGGCCCGGACACTACAGCCATCACCCAGCCGCAAGTTTGCCGATAAGCGATAACCTCGGCGTGCAGGTGCGTTTGATCGCCGGTGATGGTTTTTGCCTCAGATCACCGGTGCCGGTGCTGTCGCCGACGCTGTATGCCGAAGTACAGATGCAAACCGCCACCACCCTGTTGATTCCTGATGAACATGAGGAACGCGCGGTGTATGTGCTGGAGGGTGAGGTGCAATTGGACGGTGAAGCCCTGGAGGTCAACAGCTTGGTGGTATTGCCGACTGGGCAGGAGATGACTCTGTATGCCGAGAGTGATTGCCACCTGATGGTATTTGGCGGGGCACCGCTGGATGGGCCACGGCGGATCAACTGGAATTTTGTGGCGAGCGACCCGGCTGTGATCGAGCAGGCGAGACAGCGTTGGGCGGCTGGGGATTGGCCGACTGTGCCGGGGGAGTCAGAAAGAATCGAGTTGCCTGTGAAATAGCTATCGCAGGCAAGCCAGCTCCCACATTTGATGGGTATACACATTTTAGAATGTAGGAGCTGGCTTGCCTGCGATGGCGTCCGATCAGGCGCTGAGAAATCAGCCCTTGAACACTTCATCCAACAAGTTATGCATCGACTGGAAAGCCCGTGCGGCGGTCTTAGCGTCGTACATCATCTTGCCCGGCACATTGGCATGGGGGTCGGTGAAGGAATGCACCGCGCCGCCGTAGCTGAGCAACTGCCAATCCACACCCGCCGCGTTCATTTCATCTTCGAACGCTGGCAGTTGCTCTTTGGGCACCAACGGGTCCGAGGCGCCATGCAGCACCAGCACTGAACCCTTGATGTTCTTCGCGTCTGCGAGGTTCGGTGTATCCAGAGTGCCATGGAACGACACGGCAGCCTTCAGCGGCGCGCCGGTACGGGCCAGTTCCAGGGAGCAGCAACCGCCAAAGCAGAAGCCGAAGGTGGCCAGTTTGGACGTGTCCACCGCGGCTTCAACCTGGCCTTGCAGTTGCTCGAAGGCGGCTTGCATGCGCTTGTTCAGCAACGGGCGATCATTCTTCAACGGCATCATCGCCGCGCCCGCTTCATCGCCATTTGAAGGACGTACGTTTTGCCCGTAGAGGTCGGCAATCAGCACCACGTAGCCCTTGCCAGCAACGGCCTTCGCAATCTCTTCGGCCCCCGCACTCACGCCCATCCAGTTCGGCGCCATCAGCAGTCCCGGCAACGGGCCCTTGTGGCTGGCATCGAATGCCAGACGGCTTTCATAAGACTGGCCATCAATCTGATAGACCACGGAACGTACAGTGACTTGGCTCATCATTTTCTCCAATTCAGATGGATTGACGATGCTCCCTGTAGGAGCGAGGGGGACGCCTAGTTCTTGCTCGCGAAAAACGTGAGATCACCGCGCTCATTCAGCATTTGCGCGTTATCGTTGACGTTCTTCGCGAGCAAGCTCGCTCCTACAGTAGAGCCAGAACGAAAAAACCCGCCGAAGCGGGTTTTTCTACAACGGTGTTAAACCGACAATTCAACCAACAGCTTGTTCAGTCGACGCACATACGCGGCCGGGTCCTTCAAGCTGTCGCCGGCTGCCAGGGCGGCCTGGTCGAAGAGGATGTGCGACAGGTCGCCAAACCGCTCTTCGCTCTGCTCGCCATCGAGTTTCTCGATCAGCGGGTGAGACGGGTTGAATTCGAAGATGGGCTTGGAATCCGGCACTTTCTGGCCGCTGGCTTCGAGGATCTGGCGCATCTGCATACCCAGGTCCTGCTCGCCGATAGCCAGGATCGCCGGGGAATCGGTCAGGCGGTGGGAAACCCGCACTTCACTCACCGCTTCGCCCAGGGAAGCCTTGATGCGCTCAACCAGGCCCTCTTTGGACTTGGCGACTTCTTCGGCTTCTTTCTTCTCTTCTTCGGAGTCCAGGTTACCCAGGTCCAGGTCACCACGGGCCACGTCGACGAAGGTTTTGCCGTCGAACTCGGTGAGGTAGCTCATCAGCCACTCATCGATACGGTCGGTCAGCAGCAGCACTTCGATGCCTTTCTTGCGGAAGACTTCCAGGTGCGGGCTGTTCTTGACCTGGGCGTAGGTTTCGCCGGTCAGGTAGTAGATCTTGTCCTGACCTTCCTTGGCACGTGCCAGGTAGTCAGCCAGGGACACAACCTGCTCGCCGTCTTCGCCTTGAGTCGAGGCAAAACGCAGCAAACCGGCGATTTTTTCCTTGTTGGCAAAATCTTCCGCCGGGCCTTCTTTCATGACCTGGCCGAAGTTTTTCCAGAAGCTCTTGTATTGCTCAGGCTCGTTCTTCGCCAGCTTTTCCAGCATGTCGAGTACGCGCTTGGTCAGCGCCGACTTCATGGAGTCGATGATCGGGTCTTTCTGCAGGATTTCCCGCGACACGTTCAGCGACAGGTCGTTGGAGTCGACCACACCTTTGATAAAGCGCAGGTACAGCGGCAGGAAGGATTCCGCCTGGTCCATTACGAACACGCGCTGCACGTACAGCTTCAGGCCTTTTGGCGCCTCGCGCTGGTACAGGTCGAACGGAGCACGGGCCGGTACGTAGAGCAGCGAGCTGTATTCGAGCTTGCCTTCAACCTTGTTGTGGCTCCAGCTCAGCGGGTTCTCGTAGTCGTGCCCGATGTGCTTGTAGAACTCCTGGTATTCCTCGTCCTTGATCTCGGTACGCGGACGGGTCCACAGGGCGCTGGCGCGGTTGACGGTTTCCCACTCCACCGCAGAGGCTTCTTCGCCTTCGGCAACGGTCTGTTCCTTGGGCAACTCGATCGGCAACGCGATGTGGTCGGAGTACTTCTTGATGATGTTGCGCAGACGCCAGCCATCGGCGAATTCGTCTTCACCGGCTTTCAGGTGCAGCACGATGCGCGTACCACGGTCAGCCTTGTCGATAGTGGCGATTTCAAATTCGCCCTCGCCCTTGGAAGCCCAGTGCACGCCTTCGCTGGCGTCAAGGCCGGCGCGGCGGCTGAATACTTCAACCTTGTCGGCGACGATGAAGGCCGAATAGAAGCCCACGCCGAATTGGCCGATCAGGTGAGAGTCTTTTTTCTGGTCGCCCGACAGGTTCTTCATGAAATCTGCGGTGCCGGACTTGGCGATGGTCCCCAGGTGGGTGATCGCATCGTCACGGCTCATGCCGATACCGTTGTCTTCGAGGGTGACGGTCTTGGCGTCTTTGTCGTAGCTCACACGGATCTTGAGTTCCGCGCCGCCTTCCAGCAACTCGGGCTTGGACAGGGCTTCGAAACGTAATTTATCGACAGCGTCAGAGGCGTTCGAGATCAATTCGCGAAGGAAAATTTCCTTGTTGGAATACAGCGAATGGATCATGAGGTGCAGCAGTTGCTTCACCTCGGTCTGGAAGCCCAGGGTTTCCTTTTGAGTTTCCACACTCATGGTCATCAAACTCCAATTGGATGGCAGTGGCCGCGCCCTTGAGGGTTGGCGGCGGGTTGTCATCAAAGTTGGGGACTAAGACCAGGATTTCAAGGGCGGACCAATTCCTCAATTTTGAAATGTGCCCGGGCAGTGGCGATCGGTTCGGCCGGCGTGCTCTGCCAAGCGGTAATCGCCACGTTGGCCACGCGCCGGCCCTGGCGCCATACCTGACACTTGGCATAGGTGTCCCGAAACTGGCCGGCGCGCAGGTAATCCAGGGAGAAGTCGATGATTTTCGGCAGGCCCGGAGCGCCAGTGAACACCAGCAGGTGCATGGCGGCTGCCAGCTCCATGAAGCCGGCGATCACCCCGCCATGCAACGCTGGCAATATGGGGTTACCAATATTGTCCTTGCTGGCCGGCAGGCGAAACAGCAACTCATCCCCCAGGCGGGTGCATTCGATGCCGATCAGCCTGGCATAGGGCACCAGCTCGAGCAGCGCATCGTAGTTGCCACGGTCGAGGGCTTGCTCCAGGCGCGTCTTGAACCGATGCCTCATGCCTGTTCTCCCTTGATGACAGTGCCCAAGCCTTGAGTGCCTTTGAGGCGCTTGCCCATGCGCATGAACGTGCCTACCACATGGGCGATAGGTTGTTGCGGGTCATCCTGATAGGCAACGCCACGGGTGAAGATCACGTCGGTGGTGACCCGGTAGCATTGCGCGAAGCCATACACCGGCTTATGGGGTTCGGCGGGATGCATGTAGTCGATACGCAGGTCCAGGGTGGGGCACACCTCGAACTCGGGCAATACGCACAGGGTCGCCATGCCGCAAGCGGTGTCCATCAAGGAGGTCAGCGCGCCGCCGTGGATCACCCCGGTCAGGGGATCACCGACAATATGCGGCCCATAAGGCAGTACGAGGGTCATGCCCTCCTCGCTGGCTTCATGCACCGCCACACCCAGCACCTGGCAATGGCGCAGGGCCGAAACGAAGCGCACGGCACGCTCCAACAAAGGGTTTACGGTCATTGTTTTTAGACTCTTATTAGTGTGAATTCGGCGGATTGGAATGACTGGGTAAAGTTCCTGTACGAAACATGCTATATATCTGTGGGACATAAGGAACTAATGCTGGCCCCTTGGGTTCGAAAGGCCAGTAGATATCTTCAATAAGGAGAAACACCCCATGCGTAAGACATTAGCTATTTCCATGATGCTGGCCGCTGCTCTCGGTCTGGCTGCCTGCGACAAGAAATCCGAAGACAAAGCCCAAGACGCTGCTGCACATGCTGAGCAAGCTCAGCAAGATATGGCTAAAGCACAGGATAAAGTGAACGACGCTGCGAAAGAAAACGCCGAAGCTGCCAAAGCTCAGGCCGAATCGAACGAAGCTGCTGCAAAAGAAGCTGCACCTGCCGCACCTGCAGAACCTGCCAAGCAGTAATCGCAGGGTTTGAAGCTGTATTGCAGCAAAAAGAAAGCCCGCTGACTAAGCGGGCTTTTCTTTGTCTGCGATTTACTGCCAGCGCTACGATGCGCCCTCTTTTACAGCGTCGACTGCTGGCATATCGGTCGGGGTATACACCATCACCTGCAATACATCGGAATGGAACTCGCGGCGGTACAGCACCAGCACCACCCCGCTGCTCATCAACATGAACAACCAGGGGCTGACAAACCAGGCCAGCATGGTCATGCCGAAGTAATACGCACGCAGGCCAAAGTTGAACTGGTTGGCCGCCATCGAAATCACCCGCGCCGCCCGCAAGGCAAATGCATTGCGCTCCTGCTCCGACACATGTCGTTCACCAATCATCGGCGCCGAGCCCACCAGCACCGCCGCGAAGTTGTACTGACGCATGCACCAGCTGAAAGTAAAAAACGCATAGACGAATACCAGGGCCAGGCACAGCAACTTGACCTCCGACATGCCCTGGGACGCCTGCTGCACCATCGGAATGTCTGCCAGCAACGACACCGCCCGCTCCGAAGCACCGAGCACGGTCAGGATACCCGCAAGGATGATCAAGGTACTGGAGGCAAAGAACGAGGCATTACGCTCCAGGTTGCCGATCACGCTGGCATCGGCGATGCGGTTATCGCGCAACAGCATGCGGCGCATCCAGTCTTCACGGTACAGGTGCAACACGCTGGCCAGGCAGGCCGTATCTCGAGCTTTCCAAGTGGCGTAACGGGTATAGCCACCCCAGCACAGGATGAACCACAGGGCGGCAAGCAGGTGGACTTGATTGGTTTCGACGAACGACATGCGGGTCCTTCTAAATGTGAGCCCGGTGAGTTGTGCAACAAATATCAAAACCCCGACCGTACTACCTGTCTTTTATGAGAATTCCTGTTTCCAGATGTACATGAGTTCGGCCTCGGAACCAATAGGACGCCACCAATCACTTAGTTGGCCACAAGGCACGAAGCCTCGATCATTTCTCAGGCGGAAGGAACTGCATATCTATCCTTAGGATGTTAAATGCGCTCAACGTCTCTCTCTGTCAGCCAAACACCTGCGCCGCAAGCGATCCAACTGTCCGTGGACACAGCCTCTGAATCGACAACGCAACACCCACCTTTATCGCATCACCCTCAACCCAAGCCGTTGGGACTGGACACGGATGATCGGATCAAAATCCAGGTAGCCGGCATAAAGCCAGTCGTTGCCAATGATACAGGGCCGAACGCAGTCGCCGCGCAATCCCAATTGATTGAGCAGCATCAGGCGTACAACCAGAAAATTATTGATTTACTCAGTCAGCAGATGACATTCCAACGCTTCACCCAGGCTCAGTTGAAAAAAGCCTTTCCCCAGCTCACATCAATCGACCCGAACATTATCCACGTCAACACCTATCGAAAACAGCCGCCGGCAGAGCCCGTGCTGATTTCTACGCAAATCTTATCGGAGGCATTGCTCGAAAAAGTCGCGCAAGTCCACATAAACGCCGTCACTGGCACGCCCAACACTGAAGAGCACAGTGCCGACATACAAACGGGCTTTTACATTGACGGACCTGCGGGTGCTCCCCAAACCAGGTTGGAGCATCAGGGTTCCCTGCTGACGCTTGCACACGATATCGCAACCCGCTTTTCAGGCGCGCTCAGTAGCTACTGGAAAAGATCACCCGTAGGCTCCCCCAAGCAGCCATCACGATCAGCCCAACTGCTCGCCCTGCATCGGCAAATGCTTTCCACCGAGGCAGCCCTGCGGGTTGAAGACGGAACCCTCAGCGAGGCTGGCAAAAAGCTGATCGACACCGCCTTTCAGTACCCCACCCTTGAAGCACGCGAGTGCGAACTTCCCGCAGGGGATCGGCCTGGGGTGTATCCGATCCGGATAGATGACAACTCCGCCAACGGCGCATTTTTAGCCGGTTGTTTTCTTATCACTCGCAGCGACGGCTCGTCGGCCGAGGCACCTTACACCGCAAGTGACACCCGTAATATCGGGCTGGATGACACCACCGGGCCTGTAGTGCTTTATACCCCCGGGGACGGTTTCGAGGAGTTCGCGAGCCCTGGCAAAGCCCGCGAAGCATTGATGCAGAGAATCGATAATGATGACGAGAAGGCCAACCTGCTACTCAAAAGTCTACCGGTGTCGGTAGAGCACAGTCGAAACCCTCCGTGGGGTGATGATTTAATGCTGGGATTCGCCCCCGTCTGCGGCGACGTAGTGGCACAAACCTTTCCCCAGTTGTTGCAGCGACAGGCTGACGAGGTCAATGAAACCATGCAGGCCGGGTTCGCCCAAGCGCAAGCCGAAGCTGGCTCCTCTCGCACACCGTCGTTGCTCTCTGCCCAAACTGTCGAAACCATCAATGATGCAGCGGATCTTTCACTGCATTTCGATGGCAGTAATGCCCTGCTCGCACGCAATGAGCAACTGCACAACAAACTGCAGCCACAATGGCTTAAAGAACTGACTCCCCAACAAGAAACGAGCTATAGGGAGCTGGAGGAAGCACAGGATACAAGCCTTACGCACTTGCAAGCGCTATTGGCAAACATCCCGGCCCCCAACATTTTCGCCAAACAGTTGCTGGCCCAGGCGTTGAAAGCCAAGCTGCCGGACCGCTACCGGCACGAGGAAATAGACCCTGACCACGTGATGGTTCAGATGACCACACAGCAGTCGAGCAATCGCGGCCTTTTAGGTTCCGCAAACGCACCAAAGCCGAAGATCCACACCCGATCGCTTACCGACCTGACGCTCATGAACACAACGCCATGGCATGAACGCTCGCCGACGAGCACCTGGGCCGCTCGCGTCGTAAGTGCCAATGGAAAATACCTGCTGACCCTGGATAAGCCGTTTCTCGAGGACCTGATCAGCCAAACCGATGTGGGCGGCAAATACCTCAAACTACTGGATGACAAACTCAGCCCCACTGCCACCTCCGACGAAGCCAGGGTGCTGCCCGACGCGTGGAAAAACCATCTGAAGGCAAGGATGGCCAAGGACGCGTTCATCACCAGCCTGGATCCCGACGCCTATCTGAACAGGCAAAAAATCGCCGAACAATGGATCGAAGCGACGCTTGAGCATAGCGACTCCACCACCTGGCCAATCGTGAATGGTGCGTCCATCGTCTCGCATAGAGTGGTCCTGAACGGCAAACCCGTCCAGGGCATGATGGTCATCAAACCGACCAACCACCCCTCGCTGGTGCTGTACAGCCCGGATGCTCCCGACGGACGTCCTTTCAGAGAAATTGTGGACGAGGATCAACTTAACACGCTGCTGAACACGTCCGAGTGGATGTCCTACATGGATCAGCGGGTATCACCTGTTGATCGATACAATATTCACGACACCCTGTTTTTGCCTCAGCTCGGCACGTGGCTCAAGAAATTCGCGGCCGACCATGAAGCGGGCATCCGGCTGAAGCCGTTCAAAGGTAGCATCACTGAAAACCTGTACATGCAGGAGGTGGGGTTACTCAGAGGGAGAGCGTCGGTTGGGATGACAACCAGCGCAGAGATATCGGCCCGATCCACAGCCAACAAATTAATGTTCGCCGCAGACATAGCCCAATTCGTTCTAAGCCTCATCCCGGTCAACGCTGGTATGTCAGCCACCAACAGGCTCTCCAAGGCTGCGCTAAGAACGTTGCGTACACCCGGACAAAGCCTGCCCAAGCTCCTCACCCAACCGGGACGCTGGGGGGCGGTGTACAACGACTTCGCCATGGCTGCGTCGGGTATCCCTTTACTCAAAAGGACCCCGTTGCGCCCAGTGTTCAGAAGCCCTGGGCGCACGCTCCAACAGCGACTGACAATCACGGCAGGTACAAACGGTACGCCAAGCGGTCACGTCGTACCGGTTCCGGGTACGTCGATATCGGCCGGCCGCCCCTCAAGCATCCCGACTCAATTGCCGAACCCGGCCCACCCTGTACAGAACCGTGGGGACCTCGCCGCGCACGCACTGGATAATCAGCTACTGGCAGGAAAACCGCTCAGCGCCACCGGGCCACAACAAGTCGGTGAAAAATGGTTGATCCGTTACACCGATAACTCAGACGTGAGCAGGGTCTATCAAATAAGCCCAGCGTTCAAATTCGAATCAGGATTTGTAAACGTTATAAACCCCGAGACAAAGCGTCGGGTGGCTACGCTTTTGAACAAAGGGAACGGCGAATGGGTGCTAACCGGTTTGCCGGGAGGCGCCAAACTACCTCAAACGCTAGCCCCCCTACCGCAGCCTCATTCTGCCTCCTCGGCGGAAAACCTAGTGCCTGCAAGCAGCTCCACCACCTCCGGCAGTTCGCGAATAGAGCCGCCCATTCGAAAACCACTTGCAGTGCTGGTCAATACCAGGGCTCGTGACCTGAACGCCGAGCTGCATCTGGCCGGAGCGGCATTGAACCCCCGAGCGGCCCGAGCGGAACTGGTTCGCATCACAAAGCCGGATGACCTGAAGGTTGTATTGAAACCCGATACAGTCAGCAAGTTCGTCTTCACTCAAGACAACCAACTGATCATCGGTACTATCGACAAAAGTGCACCGCCAAAATGGTTATCACATCCTGCAATCGCGGAAATCGGTGCTGGCAGTGGCCAATCAGAAAAGGTAGTCAGCGCAGGCTATATAAGGAAAGACGCCTTCGGGAAATTCCACCTTTCCGATGTCTCTGGACACTATCTACCCAAAAAAAGCGATTTAAGGCCCGCCCAGGAATATTTGAGGAACATGGGAGTGGATTCGACAAAGAGCAAGTTCCCGATACCCTGAAACAGGCAACCTGGCTTGGCACTGCGTACAAAAAAAGCCCCGGATCATTTGATCCGGGGCTTTTTAATTGCAGCGTATAAGTCAGAGGTTTTAAGCGATCGCTTCGCTGCGCTTGCCCAGCATACGGTCAATCACCACGGCCACGACCAGCGTCATCACCGACGGCACCAGCCACGCCAAGCCTTGTTCGCTCAACGGCAGGTTTACCAGTTGCGTAGGCATCCAACCCGCCAGGCCCGCACCCTTGAGTGCGTCGATGCAGCCAAAGATGAACGACACCAGCATCACCGGGCCGACAATACGGCCCTGTTCCTGCCAGAACCCTTTGCAGAAGCTCAAGGCCACCAACACGATGCACGGCGGGTAGATCGCGGTCAGCACCGGGATCGAGAAGGCAATGAGTTTGGTCAAGCCCAGGTTGGACACAAACAGCGAGAACAGTGCCAGGATCACCACCAGGGTCTTGTAGGACAGCGGCAGGATCTTACTGAAGTACTCGGCGCAGGCACAGGTCAGGCCCACGGCGGTCACCAGGCATGCCAGGGAAATCAGCACGGCGAGGAAACCACTACCCAGGGAGCCGAACGTGTATTGCACATAGGCGTGCAGTACCGCCGCGCCATTGCTGGCACCCGCGGCCACGGCATGGCTGCCCGAACCCAGACGGAACAGGCTGACGTACACCAGTGCCAGGCCCACGCCGGCAATCAGCCCGGCAATGATCGCGTAACGGGTGATCAGCTTGGGCGACTCGACGCCACGGGAGCGGATAGCGTTGACGATCACAATGCCGAACACCAGGGCGCCCAGGGTATCCATGGTCAGGTAACCATTGATAAAGCCTTGGGAGAACGGCGCGGCAACGTATTCCGGCGTGGCAACCCCCACCTCACCGGCGGGCAAGGCAAACGCAGCGATGCCGAGGATAGCCAGGGCGATGATCTTCAGCGGCGCCAGGAAACGGCCCACGGTGTCCAGCAGTCGCCCTGGATACAGGGAGACAAAGAACACCACCAGGAAATACACCGAGCTGTAGAGGAACAGCGCCAACGGGCTTTCACCGGTCAAGGGCGCCAGGCCCACTTCAAACGATACTGTTGCGGTGCGTGGGGTCGCAAACAGCGGGCCCACTGCCAGGTAGGCCGCTGCCGCCAGCAGGCCACCGGCAATCTTGCCAATCGGGCTGCTCAGCGCGTCCATGCCACCACCGACCTTGGCCAGGGCGATCACGGTGACCACCGGCAAACCGACTGCGGTGATCAGGAAGCCCAGCGCCGCCATCCACACATGCGGCCCGGACTGCAAACCCACGATAGGCGGGAAGATGATGTTGCCGGCGCCCACGAACAGGGCAAAGGTCATAAAGCCCAGCGCCAGGATATCCTGGCTTTTCAACACTTTCATTTGAGGAAATACCACACTACTGAATCGGAATTTAGAGAGGGCTTCCCTATGGATGAGGGAAATGCTGCCGGCCCTTGTGGGGACCGACCGGTCTAGCGCGCAGCTTCCTTTTGGGACGCGGACGCATAAAGAGGCGGCTAGAGTACAGAATCAGGCTGACAAACGCACTGTTGCGGGGCGAACTGTCCGATAAGCGACATTTGAATGTCGCGTTTTCATACTTAATTGGGCAACACAGAACCCTGTGGGAGCTGGCTTGCCTGCGATGGCATCGACTCGGTTTGGCTGATGCACCCAGTTGCCTGTATCGCAGGCAAGCCAGCTCAGACATTGAACCGAGCACATTCGTCAATCTGGCTATATCCAGAATGCACAAAGGCCACCCGAAGGTGGCCTTTGTGTGGTGAAGCGTCAGCTAAGCGCGAGGCTTACTTGACAGCCCAACCGGTCAGCTCGGCCAGGGCCTTGCCGATGTCTGCCAGCGAACGCACGGTTTTAACGCCTGCGTCTTGCAGTGCAGCGAATTTCTCGTCTGCAGTGCCTTTGCCGCCAGAGATGATTGCGCCAGCATGGCCCATGCGCTTGCCCGCAGGGGCAGTCACACCAGCGATGTAGGAAACAACCGGCTTGGTCACGTGTGCCTTGATGTAGGCAGCCGCTTCTTCTTCAGCCGAACCGCCGATCTCACCGATCATCACGATCGCTTCGGTCTTCGGGTCTTCCTGGAACAGCTTCAGGATGTCGATGAAGTTGGAGCCTGGGATCGGGTCACCGCCGATGCCGACGCAAGTCGACTGACCGAAACCGGCGTCAGTGGTCTGCTTTACAGCTTCGTAGGTCAGGGTGCCGGAACGGGAAACGATACCGACTTTACCTGGCAAGTGAATGTGACCTGGCATGATGCCGATCTTGCATTCGCCTGGGGTGATCACGCCTGGGCAGTTAGGGCCGATCAGGACTACACCCAGCTCGTCGCACTTAACTTTAGCGTCCAGCATGTCCAGGGTAGGAATGCCTTCGGTGATGCAGACGATCAGCTTGATGCCGCCGAAGGCCGCTTCCAGGATCGAGTCCTTGCAGAAAGGAGCTGGAACGTAGATCACGCTGGCAGTGGCGCCAGTGGCTTCTACCGCTTCTTTCACGGTGTTGAACACGGGCAGGCCCAGGTGCTCGGTGCCGCCTTTGCCTGGTGTTACGCCGCCAACCATCTGGGTGCCGTATTCGATGGCTTGCTGGGTGTGGAAACTACCTTGCGAACCGGTAATACCCTGGCAGATAACTTTGGTGTCTTTATTGATCAGGACGCTCATTACTTGCCCTCCGCAGCTTTGACAACTTGTTGAGCAGCGTCGGTCAGGCTGGTAGCCGCGATGATGTTCAAACCGCTTTCTGCCAGTACTTTAGCGCCCAGTTCAGCGTTGTTACCTTCAAGGCGAACAACAACCGGGATTTTAACGCCGACTTCTTTCACTGCACCGATGATGCCTTCGGCAATCATGTCGCAACGAACGATGCCGCCGAAGATGTTGACCAGTACTGCGGCGACATTGGAGTCGGACAGGATGATCTTGAACGCTTCGGTAACGCGTTCCTTGGTAGCGCCACCACCTACGTCGAGGAAGTTGGCTGGCTTGCCGCCATGCAGGTTGACGATGTCCATGGTACCCATGGCCAGGCCGGCACCGTTGACCATGCAGCCGATGTTACCTTCCAGGGCTACGTAGTTCAGTTCGAACTTGGCAGCGTGCGCTTCGCGCGGATCGTCTTGCGACGGATCGTGGAAAGTCTTCAGCTTAGGCTGACGGTACATGGCGTTGGCGTCGATGTTGATCTTGGCATCGAGGCAGTGCAGATCGCCGTCAGCCTTGATCACCAGCGGGTTCACTTCCAGCAGGGCCAGATCGTGATCCTGGAACAGTTTGGCCAGGCCTACGAAGATCTTGGCGAACTGGGCAACTTGCTTGCCTTCCAGGCCCAGCTGGAAAGCCAGCTCGCGACCCTGGAATGGCTGAGCGCCAACCAGTGGATCGATAGTGGCCTTCAGAATTTTTTCTGGGGTTTCGTGAGCGATTTTCTCGATGTCCACGCCACCTTCGGTGGAAGCCATGAACACGATGCGACGGCTCGAACGGTCAACGACAGCGCCCAGGTACAGCTCTTTAGCGATATCAGTGCACGATTCAACCAGGATCTTGGTGACTGGTTGGCCATTGGCATCAGTCTGGTAAGTCACCAGACGCTTGCCCAGCCACTGCTGTGCGAAGGCCTTGGCGTCTTCTTTGCTGCGAACCAGCTTGACGCCGCCCGCTTTACCGCGACCACCGGCGTGGACCTGGGCTTTGACAACCCACTCGCTGCCGCCAATTTTGTCGCAAGCTTCTGCTGCTGCTTCCGGGGTGTCTACTGCGTAGCCCTTGGAAACTGGCAGGCCGTATTCAGCGAACAGCTGCTTACCCTGATACTCGTGAAGATTCATGCTTTTTACCGTCTTCGTTAGGTACTGCGCATTCGGCGCTGCGCTCATTATGAGTGCCGCGCCACCTGTGACTGCTGCTTGCGCAACTTGCGGGGCTTATGGCCCGTAAAGCTGCGCAAGGCTGCGTCCAGCGGATATTCCGCGGTGAGTCTTGCGCGCAAGGCTCACGACGGGCAACTCCGCCGTGGTTTCTTATTATCTCGCTTAGCGCTTCTTGCGGTTGGCGATGTGGATGGCGCCGCCATTCACTGCCAACGCTGCTTCGTGCAACGCTTCGGACAGGGTCGGATGGGAGAAGACCATCATGCCCAAGTCCTCGGCACTGGTGCCGAATTCCATGCCGATCGCGCCTTGCTGAACCAGTTCTGCAGCGCTTGGGCCAATCACGTGGACGCCCAAAACGCGGTCAGTCTTGGCATCAGCGATGACTTTGACAAAACCACCGGTGTCGTTGGCTGCCATGGCACGGCCAGAAGCGGCAAACGGGAAGGTGCCGACGTTAACTTCAACGCCTTCAGCTTTCAACTGCTGTTCGTTCTTGCCGACCCATGCAATTTCCGGGTGGGTGTAGATAACCGATGGGATCAGGTCGTAGTTCATCTGGGTCTTGTGACCCTTGATGCGCTCAACAACCATGATGCCCTCTTCGGAAGCCTTGTGGGCCAGCATCATGCCACGAACCACGTCGCCAATGGCATAGACGCCAGGCACAGTGGTAGCGCAATGATCGTCAACGTGGATGAAACCACGCTCGTCGATGTTCACGCCGCTGTCGGAAGCCAACAGGTCATTGGTCACTGGGCGGCGACCAACGGCAACGATCAGCTTGTCGAAGGTGATGGTCTGCTCGCCGTCTTTATCGGTGTAGGTCACCACGACTTCTTCGCCGTTGACCTTGGAACCGGTAACACGGGCGCCAAGCTTGATGTCCAGACCTTGTTTGGTCAGGGTTTTCAGCGCTTCCTTGGAGACTGCAGTGTCAGCCGCCAGCAGGAACGTGTCCAGGGCTTCCAGCACGGTGACTTCAGCGCCAAGGCGCGACCATACCGAGCCCAGCTCCAGACCGATGACGCCAGCGCCGATCACGCCCAGGCGCTTAGGCACAGCCTGGAATTCCAGGGCGCCGGTCGAATCAACGATCACGTTGTTATCAACAGGAGCAGGCGGAATGTCGATTGGACGCGAACCTGGCGCCAGGATCACGTTTTCGGCTTCGATGACTTCAACCGAACCGTCTGGCTTGGTGACTTCAACTTTCTTGCCGGCCAGCAGCTTGCCGTGGCCTTGAATCGAAGTAACGCCGTTGGCCTTGAACAAGGTCGCAACGCCGGAAGTCAGGCCTTTGACGATGTTGGCTTTACGGCCGACCATTGCTGGTACGTCCATGGTCACGCCAGCATGGTTGATGCCGTGGATCGCGAAGCCGTCTTGGGCTTCGTGGAATTTCCAGGAGCTGTCCAGCAGCGCCTTGGACGGAATGCAACCCACGTTCAGGCAGGTACCGCCCAGCGCCAGTTTGCCTTCCTTGTCGGTGTATTTTTCGATGCAAGCAGTGGAGAGGCCCAGTTGCGCAGCCTTGATGGCGGCAACATAGCCGCCAGGGCCTGCACCAATCACTACAACGTCAAATTTCTGTGTCATGAAAATAGATCCTCTATTTGCGACAAGCTTCTAGCCACACGTTGCAAGCCAAGCTGCTTTTTCCTACAGCTTGTAGCTCGCAACGTGCAACTGCTTCTATCAGATGTCCAGGAGCAGGCGAGCCGGGTCTTCCAGCAGGTTCTTGATGGTCACCAGGAACGTCACGGCTTCTTTACCGTCGATCAGGCGGTGATCGTAAGACAGTGCCAGGTACATCATTGGGCGGATCACGACCTGGCCGTTGATGGCCATCGGACGCTGGATGATGTTGTGCATGCCCAGGATCGCGGCTTGCGGTGGGTTGACGATCGGCGTCGACATCATCGAACCGAAGGTACCACCGTTGGTGATGGTGAAGGTACCGCCGGTCATCTCGTCGATGGTCAGCTTGCCGTCACGGGCTTTCTTGCCGAAGCCAGCGATGCCGCCTTCGATTTCGGCCAGGCTCATCAGCTCGGCGTTACGCAGGACTGGAACCACCAGGCCGCGGTCGCTGGAGACGGCAACGCCGATATCTGCGTAGCCGTGGTAAACGATGTCGCCGCCGTCGATCGAAGCGTTGACTGCCGGGAAGCGCTTCAGCGCTTCGGTGGCCGCTTTCACGAAGAACGACATGAAGCCCAGGCGCACGCCGTTGTGGGACTTCTCGAACAGGTCCTTGTACTTCGAACGCAGGGCCATGACTTCGGTCATGTCGACTTCGTTGAAGGTGGTCAGCATCGCCATGTTCGACTGAGCTTCAACCAGGCGCTTGGCCACGGTGGCACGTACACGAGTCATCGGTACGCGCTTCTCGGTGCGGTCGCCAGCGGCAAACACAGGCGCAGCGGCAGCAGGCGCTGCAGCCTTGGCAGGTGCGGCAGCCGGAGCGTTCTTCTTGGCTTCAACTGCGGCAACCACGTCTTCCTTGGTCACACGGCCATCTTTGCCGGTGCCCTTGATGGAAGCCAGGTTGATGCCGTTTTCCTCAGCCAGTTGACGCGCAGCCGGTGCAGCGATTGGATCTTCGCCACCCGCAGCCGGTGCGGCAGGCGCAGAAGCAGCCGGTGCAGCAGCGGCAGGAGCAGGAGCAGCGGCAGCAGCGCTGCCCTCTTCGATCGAGCCCAGTACCTGATTCGACAGAACGGTAGCGCCCTCTTCAGCAACGATTGCGCCCAGCACGCCGTCAGCTTCGGCCAATACTTCCAGAACGACTTTGTCGGTCTCGATGTCGACGATCAGGTCGTCACGCTTGACGGCCTCGCCTGGTTTCTTGTGCCAAGTGGCAACGGTGCCATCGGCAACCGATTCCGGGAATGACGGGGCTTTGATTTCGATAGCCATTATCTGTAGGTCCTTAAAATTCGGTTTCAGTCAGCGCGAAGGCGTTAAACAGTGAAAGCATCTTGCAGCAGTTTTTCCTGCTGCTCGGCGTGCATCGACGCATAACCACAGGCAGGTGCAGCAGAAGCATCACGACCGGCGTACTCAAGGACCAAGGCCTTGTTGTGGTTGCCGATGCTGCGACGCAGATGATGCTGGCTGCTGTACCAGGCGCCCTGGTTCATCGGTTCTTCCTGACACCACACTACGTTCGTGAGGTTGGTGTAAGGCGCGATGATCTCCATGAGGTCATCTTCCGGGAACGGATAAAGCTGCTCGATACGCACGATGGCGATGTCTTCGCGGCCTTCGGCACGGCGTTTTTCCAGCAGATCGTAGTAGACCTTGCCGCTGCACAGGATCAGGCGAGTGACCTTGGCGGCGTCCAGCGTATCGATCTCTGGAATCACGGTCTGGAACGAACCTTGGGCCAGATCTTCCAGGGTCGAAACGGCCAGTTTGTGACGCAACAGCGACTTCGGCGTCAGCACCACCAGCGGCTTGCGCAGCGGACGGATCACCTGGCGGCGCAGCAAGTGGTAGATCTGGGCCGGGGTCGTCGGCACGCACACCTGAATGTTGTGCTCGGCGCACAGTTGCAGGTAACGCTCCAGACGGGCCGAGGAGTGCTCCGGGCCCTGACCTTCATAACCGTGTGGCAGCAGCATGGTCAGACCGCACAGACGGCCCCACTTGTGCTCGCCGCTGGTGATGAACTGGTCGATAACCACCTGGGCACCGTTGGCGAAGTCGCCGAACTGGGCTTCCCAGATCACCAGCGCGTTCGGCGTGGTGGTCGAGTAACCGTATTCGAACGCCAGTACGGCTTCTTCGGACAGGAACGAATCGTACAGGTCGAAACGTGGCTGGCCTTCGTAAAGGTTCTGCAACGGGATGTAGGTGCCCGCGTCTTTCTGGTTGTGCAATACAGCATGACGGTGCGAGAACGTACCGCGGCCGATGTCCTGGCCGGTCATGCGGATCGGGTGACCTTCGAACGCCAGGGTCGCGTACGCCATGGTTTCGGCGTAACCCCAGTTGATCGGCAGGCCACCAGCTTGCATCTTCTGACGGTCTTCGTAGATCTTCGCAACCTGGCGCTGTACGACGAAGCCTTCGGGAATTTCCAGCAGCTTGGCGGACAGTTCCTGCAACGTCTTCAAATCGAACGAGGTATCGTGACGGGCAGTCCAGGTGTGACCCAGGTACGGGCGCCAGTCGACGAACAGCTCTTTGTTCGGCTCCTTGACCAGGCTTTTCACTACATGCAGGCCGTTGTCCAGCGCGTTGCGGTATTCGTCGACTTTCGCCTGAACACGCGCATCGTCAACCACGCCGGCCTTGGTCAGGCTTTCGGCGTACAGCTCACGGGTGGTGCGCTGCTTGGTGATCTGCTGGTACATCAACGGCTGGGTGCCGCTTGGCTCGTCCGCTTCGTTGTGACCGCGACGGCGGTAGCAAACCAGGTCGATGACCACGTCACGCTTGAACTGCATGCGGTAGTCGACAGCCAGTTGGGTCACGAACAGCACGGCTTCCGGATCATCGCCATTCACATGGAGGATCGGCGCCTGAATCATCTTGGCAACGTCGGTAGCGTACTCGGTGGAGCGCGCATCCAACGGGTTGCTGATGGTGAAGCCCACCTGGTTGTTGATGACGATGTGAACGGTACCGCCGGTCTTGAAGCCGCGAGTCTGCGACATCTGGAACGTTTCCAGGACCACGCCTTGACCGGCGAATGCCGCGTCACCGTGGATGGAAATCGGCAGAACCTTCTCACCGGTGGCGTCGTTACGACGATCCTGGCGAGCACGCACCGAACCCTCGACCACTGGCGAAACGATTTCCAGGTGGGAGGGGTTGAATGCCATGGCCAGGTGAACTTCACCGCCGGTGGTCATCACGTTGGACGAGAAGCCCTGGTGGTATTTAACGTCACCGGAACCCAACTCGACCTTCTTCTTGCCTTCGAACTCGTCGAACAGCTCACGCGGGTTCTTGCCGAAGGTGTTGACCAACACGTTCAGGCGACCACGGTGAGCCATGCCGATCACGATTTCCTTGGTGCCATAGGAACCGGAACGCTGGATCAACTCGTCGAGCATCGGAATCAGGCTTTCGCCGCCTTCCAGGCCGAAACGCTTGGTGCCTGGGTATTTGGTGCCCAGGTATTTTTCGAGACCTTCGGCCGCGGTCACACGCTCCAGCAGGTGGCCGCGCACATCGGCGGACAATACCGGACGGCCACGCACGCCTTCCAGGCGGTGCTGGAACCACTGGCGCTGCTCGGAATCAGTGATGTGCGTGAATTCAGCGCCGATGGTGCGGCAATATGTCTGCTGCAACGCTTCGTGAATTTCGCGTAGGCTCGCTTCCTCTTTGCCGATGAACAGGTCGCCGGCACGGAAGGTCGTATCAAGATCGGCATTGGTCAAGCCGTAATGATTGATCGACAGGTCTGCAGGTGCAGGACGCTGCCACAGCCCCAGCGGGTCAAGCTGGGCTGCCTGGTGGCCACGCATACGGTAGGCCTGGATCAGTCGCAGTACTTCAACTTGCTTCTTCTCGTGCTCACTGCTCACGCTGCCGGCGGAAACCGGTTGGGCGCGGCGCTGGTTCTTTGCCAGCAGCACGAACTGATCGCGAATTGTTGCGTGCGATACATCGGTGGCAGCGTTGCCGTCTGAAGACAACGTCTGAAATTTGGTGCGCCATTCTTCTGGCACAGCGTTAGGGTCGTGCAGGTAGAGCTCATAAAGCTCTTCCACATAGGCAGCGTTACCACCTGAAAGATAGCCGCTGTTCCACATGCGCTGCATCACGCTTTCTTGCATGCTTGGTCACCCTCGATTTGGGGACACCACCGGCGAAAACACCGAGTCTGCTTGCAAAAGGCCAAGTGCAGCGACCAAAACAAGCCACTTAGGATCACGCTGATAGTTCGGGTACCAACCCGAATGCCCCTGCTTGTCTCATTTCTTCAAAATAAGAGCCGCGGCTTTGTAAGTCGCTGCTCAAGTTAAAACTACGGCGCCGGTTGAAGCCTGCGCCGTAGCATTTACGGGCACAACGGTCCTGCTTTTACTACAACGTCAGTTACACGCCGCTCTGCAGCAGCATGTTACGGATGTGACCAATGGCCTTAGTCGGGTTCAGGCCTTTAGGACATACGTTGACGCAGTTCATGATCCCGCGGCAGCGGAATACGCTGAACGGGTCATCCAGCGAAGCCAGACGCTCGGACGTCTTGGTGTCGCGGCTGTCTGCCAGGAAGCGGTAGGCTTGCAGCAGCGCAGCTGGACCCAGGAACTTGTCCGGGTTCCACCAGAAGGACGGGCAGGATGTCGAGCAGCAAGCGCACAGGATGCACTCGTACAGGCCGTCGAGCTTTTCACGTTCTTCCGGGGACTGCAGACGCTCGATGGCCGGAGCCGGCGTGTCGTTCTGCAGGAACGGCTTAACTTTCTCGTATTGCTTGTAGAAGATGCTCATATCGACGACCAGGTCACGGATAACCGGCAAACCTGGCAGCGGACGAACGATCAGCTTGTTGCCTTTGACCACGGCGGACAGCGGCGTGATGCACGCCAGGCCGTTTTTGCCGTTGATGTTCATGCCGTCGGAACCGCACACACCTTCACGGCAAGAGCGACGATAGGAGAAACCCTCGTCCTGCTCTTTGATCAGTGCCAGTACATCCAGCACCATCAGGTCTTTACCACCGGTATCGACCTGGAATTCCTGCATGAACGGCGCAGCGTCCTGATCAGGGTTGTAGCGATAAACACTGACTTTCAACATGGCAGCCACCCTTAGTAAGTCCGAATCTTCGGTTCAAACGTCGGTACCGTCTTCGGCGAGAAGTTCACGGCACGCTTGGTTACGCGCTTGTCACCCGGGAAGTACAGGGTGTGGCACAACCAGTTTTCGTCGTCGCGATCTTCGAAGTCTTCACGAGCGTGAGCACCACGGGATTCTTTACGAACCTCGGCGGCGATCGCCGTCGCTTCAGCCACTTCCAGCAGGTTTTGCAGTTCAAGGGCTTCGATACGAGCGGTGTTGAACGCCTGGCTCTTATCGTTGATCTTGACGTTGGCGATGCGCGTGCGCAGGTCGGCCAGCTGGGCAATACCCTTCTGCATGTATTCGCCGGTACGGAACACACCGAAGTAGTTCTGCATGCAGCTTTGCAGCTCGCGACGCAGGGTTGCTACGTCTTCGCCATCAGTGCGCTCGTTCAGAGCGTTCAGACGCGCCAGGGCAGCTTCGATGTTGGCGTCGGTGGCGTCATCGTATTCGATGCCGTCAGTCAGCGCTTTTTCCAGGTGCAGGCCGGCCGCGCGACCGAATACCACCAGGTCAAGCAGCGAGTTGCCGCCCAGGCGGTTGGCACCGTGAACCGATACGCAAGCCACTTCGCCTACCGCGAACAGACCATGGATGATCTCGTCCTCGCCTTCGGCGTTCTGGGTGATTGCCTGGCCGTGAATGTTGGTCGGCACGCCGCCCATCATATAGTGGCAAGTTGGAACCACCGGAACCGGAGCAACTACCGGGTCAACGTGGGCAAAGGTCTTGGACAGCTCGCAGATACCAGGCAGGCGGCTGTGCAGCACTTCTTCGCCCAGGTGATCGAGCTTGAGCAGTACGTGGTCGCCATTCGGGCCACAGCCGTTACCGGCGATGATCTCTTTAACCATCGAACGAGCCACAACGTCACGACCCGCCAAGTCTTTGGCGTTCGGAGCATAACGCTCCATGAAACGCTCGCCGTGCTTGTTGATCAGGTAACCACCTTCACCACGGCAACCTTCGGTCACCAGTACACCGGCGCCGGCGATGCCGGTCGGGTGGAACTGCCACATTTCGATGTCTTGTACCGGTACGCCAGCACGCAGAGCCATGCCGACGCCGTCACCGGTGTTGATCAGGGCATTGGTGGTCGACGCGTAGATACGACCTGCACCACCGGTCGCCAGCACAGTAGCCTTGGCGCGGATGTAGGTGGTTTCACCGGTTTCGATGCAGATGGCGATCACACCGACGAACTCGCCTTGTGCGTTCTTGACCAGGTCTACCGCGTAGTACTCGTTCAGGAACGTGGTACCGGCTTTCAGGTTGCCCTGATAAAGGGTGTGCAGCAGCGCGTGACCGGTACGGTCGGACGCAGCGCAGGTACGGGCAGCCTGCCCGCCTTTACCGTAGTCCTTCGACTGGCCGCCGAATGGACGCTGGTAGATACGGCCTTGCTCGGTACGGGAGAACGGCAGACCCATGTGGTCCAGCTCGAACACCGCGGCCGGGCCTTCCTGACACATGTATTCGATAGCGTCCTGGTCACCGATGTAGTCGGAACCCTTGACGGTATCGTACATGTGCCAGCGCCAGTCATCGTTCGGGTCGGCGGAGGCGATGGCGCATGTGATGCCACCCTGGGCCGATACGGTGTGCGAGCGCGTCGGGAACACCTTGGTGATCACGGCAGTCTTATGACCGCCCTGAGCCAGCTGCAGCGCAGCGCGCATGCCCGCACCGCCGCCACCAATAATGATGGCGTCGAATGAAATAGTTGGAATGTTAGCCATGAATCAGATACCCCAAAGAATCTGCACACCCCAGACGAAGTAAGCGAACATCGCAACGCCGCATACTGCCTGGAAGAGGAAACGTACTGCAGTCGCGGACTTGCCCAGCGCCATCGGCGTCAGGTAGTCAGTCGCGATGGTCCACATGCCAACCCAGGCGTGAGCGCCCAGGGCTACAAGGGCCAGCAGACTGAAGATTCGCATCGCATTGTGGGAAAACAGGCCGTGCCATTGCTCATAGCCGATGCCCGGGTTTGCGACGAGGTATCCGATCAGGAAAATGAAATAAGCCGCGAGAACGACCGCAGACACACGCTGTGCCATCCAGTCATAGAGGCCCGAACGCGACAGATTCGTTACGCTGGTTACCATATCCAAACTCCTGCCAGAACGATCAGCACCACGGAAATGGCGACGATGATTTTCGAGCCCAGGCGGCCGCCTTCCAGCGTCTCACCGATGCCCATGTCCATGATCAAGTGGCGCACACCGGCTACCAGGTGATACAGAAGAGAGGACAGGAGGCCCCATGCTACGAACTTGGCCAGCGGGCTGGTCAAGCATGCCTTCACCTCGGCGTATCCTTCCTCGGAACCCAGGGATTTGCTCAATGCATAAAGCATGATGCCCAAGGCCAGGAACAGGATGATGCCGGAAACACGGTGCAGGAACGACGTAACGCCGGTGATGGGGAGTTTGATGGTCCTTAGGTCTAGGTTTACAGGTCGTTGGCTATTCACGGCTTTTTTTCACACTGAAGAGCCCCTAACAATCAGGGCAAAGTTGTTGGGGAGTGCGACTGGTCAGGTAAGCACCACCCAGGGAGTGCGACCCCCAATGAAAGCAAGCCCAAAAGCCCTTGGCGGTCGGTGGCCGAGTATAGACAGTTAGGTTACTAATGACAACGCGCACACCTCACCCTAATAGCTGATTGCGCTGGCGGGATAAAAGGCGTAAATGGCAGTCAATTTCGACGAAAAAGTACGGTTAAAGCCTTCTGGCGCAAGACTTTAGGCAAATTGACATCTGGATTTATATCAATATAGTGGTGCGGGCCCTGCGTGGGGGGTCTGTCTGATGATTTGAAGCATAAATAGGAGGCCACATGGCTGACAAAAAAGCGCAGTTGATCATCGAGGGCGCAGCCCCCGTCGAGCTGCCCATTTTAACCGGCACCGTTGGTCCCGATGTTATCGACGTACGGGGCCTGACGGCCACGGGCCGTTTTACTTTCGACCCAGGCTTCATGTCGACCGCTTCCTGCGAGTCGAAGATCACCTATATCGATGGTGACAATGGCATTCTGCTTCATCGCGGCTACCCGATCGAGCAACTGGCTGAAAAGTCGGACTACCTGGAAACCTGCTACCTGCTGCTAAATGGCGAATTGCCAACAGCCGAGCAGAAAGCCCAGTTCGTCAGCACCGTGAAGAACCACACCATGGTTCACGAGCAGTTGAAGACCTTCTTCAACGGCTTCCGTCGCGACGCCCACCCGATGGCCGTCATGTGCGGTGTAGTAGGCGCCCTGTCGGCCTTCTATCACGACTCCCTGGACATCAATAACCCGCAGCATCGCGAAATTTCCGCGATCCGCCTGGTTGCCAAGATGCCTACCCTGGCCGCAATGGTTTACAAGTACTCCATGGGCCAACCCATGATGTACCCGCGCAACGACCTGACGTACGCGGAAAACTTCCTGCACATGATGTTCAACACCCCGTGCGAGATCAAACCGATCAGCCCGGTGCTCGCCAAGGCCATGGACCGGATCTTCATCCTCCACGCCGACCACGAGCAGAACGCTTCCACCTCTACCGTGCGCCTGGCGGGCTCTTCGGGTGCCAACCCGTTCGCCTGTATTGCCGCCGGTATCGCCGCACTGTGGGGCCCTGCCCACGGCGGTGCGAACGAAGCCGTATTGACCATGCTCGATGAAATCGGCGATGTGTCCAACATCGACACCTTCATCGCCAAGGCCAAGGACAAGAACGATCCGTTCAAGTTGATGGGCTTCGGTCACCGGGTCTACAAGAACCGCGACCCGCGCGCTACTGTCATGAAGCAGACCTGCGACGAAGTGTTGAAGGAACTGGGCATCAAGAACGATCCGCAACTCGAACTGGCCATGCGCCTGGAAGAGATCGCCCTGACCGACCCGTACTTCATCGAACGCTCGCTGTACCCGAACGTCGACTTCTACTCGGGGATCATCCTCAAGGCAATCGGCATTCCAACCAGCATGTTCACCGTGATCTTCGCCCTGGCGCGGACCGTGGGCTGGATCTCCCACTGGAAAGAAATGCTCTCCAGCCCGTACAAGATTGGCCGCCCGCGCCAGCTGTACACCGGCTACGAGTCGCGTGACATCACCAAGCTGGAAGATCGCAAGTAAACATTCAACTGCTTAGCTGCATTGAGAACGGCCTCCCTTAGTGGAGGCCGTTTTTGTTGGTGTGGCCTGATCTACCGTCATCGCAGGCAAGCCAGCTCCCACATTGGACCGCATTCCAACAAAAGGACACGGCCCAGTGTGGGAGCCGGGCTCGCCCGCGATAAGGCCAGCCCAGGCAACACAAAACACCCAGGCAAAAAAATACCCCGGCCTTGCGACCGGGGTATCTCTTATGCAACTGACGACTTAGTGATTAACCGCCCCACTCGCCCCCAGGCCAGTCTGCGAACGCACGAACTGTGGGAAGTACAGCGCACGCTCTTTCTCTGCCGCCGCCGACTTGTCGGTGATGGAGAAGAACCAGATGCCGACGAACGCAATGATCATCGAGAACAGCGCCGGGTACTCGTACGGGAAGATCGCCTTTTCATGGTGCAGGATCGACACCCAGATGGTCGGGCCGAGGATCATCAAGCCCACGGCGCTGATCAAGCCCAGCCAGCCGCCAATCATGGCGCCGCGGGTGGTGAGGTTTTTCCAGTACATGGAAAGCAGCAGCACCGGGAAGTTACAGCTGGCAGCGATGGAGAACGCCAGGCCGACCATGAACGCAATGTTCTGGCTTTCGAACAGGATACCCAGGCCGATGGCCAATACACCCAAGGCTACGGTGGTGATCTTCGACACGCGAATCTCATCTTTCTCGTTGGCTTTGCCTTTCTTGATCACGCTGGCATACAGGTCATGGGACACCGCCGAAGCACCCGCCAGGGTCAAGCCGGCAACCACCGCCAGGATGGTGGCAAACGCCACGGCCGAGATGAAGCCCAGGAAGATACTGCCACCCACCGCGTTGGCCAGATGCACCGCCGCCATGTTGTTACCACCAAGCAAGGCGCCCGCTGCATCCTTGAACGCCGGGTTGGTGCTGACCAGCAGGATCGCACCGAAACCGATGATGAAGGTCAGGATATAGAAGTAGCCGATGAAGCCGGTTGCGTACAGTACGCTCTTACGCGCTTCCTTGGCGTCGCTCACCGTGAAGAAGCGCATCAGGATGTGCGGCAGGCCAGCGGTACCGAACATCAGTGCCAGGCCCAGGGAGAACGCCGAAATCGGGTCTTTCACCAGGCCGCCGGGGCTCATGATCGCTTCACCTTTGGGGTGAACCTTGATCGCCTCGGAGAACAGCATGTTGAAGTCGAAGTTGACGTGCTTCATCACCATCAGCGCCATGAACGAGGCACCGGACAGCAACAGTACCGCCTTGATGATCTGCACCCAGGTGGTCGCCAACATGCCGCCGAACAGCACGTACAGGCACATCAGGATCCCCACGAGGATCACCGCCACATGGTAATCAAGGCCAAACAGCAGCTGGATCAGCTTGCCCGCGCCAACCATCTGCGCGATCAGGTAGAACGCCACCACCACCAGCGAGCCACACGCCGACAGGCTGCGGATCTGGGTTTGCCCCAGGCGATAGGACGCCACGTCGGCAAAGGTGTATTTGCCCAGGTTACGCAAGCGCTCGGCGATCAGGAACAGAATGATCGGCCAGCCCACAAGGAAGCCGATCGAGTAGATCAAGCCGTCGTAACCGGAGGTGAACACCAACGCGGAAATCCCCAGGAAGGACGCCGCCGACATGTAGTCACCGGCAATCGCCAGACCGTTCTGGAAACCGGTGATCTTGCCGCCCGCCGCATAGTAGTCCGCCGCCGACTTGTTGCGCTTGGACGCCCAATAAGTGATGCACAGGGTGGCGCCGACAAACGCGACGAACATCACAATGGCCGAGACGTTCAGCGGTTGCTTGTGCACTTCACCGGTCAATGCGTCCGCCGCCCAAACGGCCGGAGCCAACAGCGAAGCACCGAATAGAGCCAATAGACGCCGGATCATTGCGCAGCCTCCTTGAGAATCGCATTGTTCAGGTCGTCAAATTCGCCGTTGGCCCGACGCACGTAGATGCCTGTGAGAATGAAGGCCGACACAATCAGCCCGACGCCCAGGGGAATGCCCCAGGTAATCGAGGAACCAGGGCTGATCTTGGCCCCCAGCACTTGTGGCCCGTAGGCAATCAACAGGATGAAAGCGGAGTAAAGCCCTAGCATGATCGCCGAGAGAATCCAGGCGAACCTTTCCCTTTTCCTGACCAGCTCCTTGAAACGCGGGCTGTTTTGAATCGAGAGGTAAATGCTGTCGTTCATTGTTTTTATCCTCGCAGCACAGCTTTTTATTATTTTGGAACGTATCCACTGTATGCGGCTGCGCAATGGGTTCCAGACGACCTTAGTAGTAGATCGAGCTTAGCGAGGATTTGTAAAAAGTGTAGGAGCGAGCTTGCTCGCGAAAAACGTCAACGATAACGCGTTCATTCTGGATGATCGCGGTGCCTGTGCGTTCTTCGCGAGCAAGCTCGCTCCTACAATTGGGGCGGGGTTATTTAGCAGTCCATTCGGCGACGCGCTCGGGGTGCTTGGCTACCCAGTCCTTGGCCGCGGCGTCCGGCTTGGCGCCTTCTTGAATCGCCAGCATGACTTCACCGATTTCATCCTTGGAGGCCCACTGGAATTTCTTCAGGAAGGCTGCGACTTCCGGCGCTTTCTTCTCCAGGCCCTTGCTGCCGATGCTGTTGACGGTTTCAGCAGCACCATAAATCCCTTTTGGGTCGTCCAGGAAACGCAGTTTCCACTTGGCGAACATCCAGTGCGGCACCCAACCGGTGACCGCAATCGACTCCTGCTTGTCTTCGGCGCGGGTCAGTTCGGCAATCATCGCCGCACCCGAGCTGGCTTGCAGTTTGTAGTCCAGGCCATATTGCTTGATGGCTTCGTCGGTCTTGAGCATTACGCCCGAACCGGCGTCGATGCCGACGATCTTGTTTTTGAAGGTGGTATCGGTCTTGAGTTCTTCAATGGACTTGGCCTTGACGTATTCAGGCACGATCAGGCCGATCTTGGCGTCTTTGAAGTTGGGGCCGTAGTCGACCACCTTGTCCTTGTTCTTGGTCCAGTATTCACCGTGGGTTACAGGTAGCCAGGCGGAAAGCATGGCATCGAGTTTGCCGGTGGCGACGCCCTGCCACATGATCCCGGTGGCAACCGCTTGCAGTTTTACGTCATAGCCGAGCTTTTGCTTGATCACCTCTGCCGCCACATGCGTAGTGGCCACGCTGTCGGACCAGCCGTCCACGTAGCCGATGCTCAGGGTCTTGCTGTCGGCACTGGCCAGTGTGGAGCCCATCGCAACTACCAGAGTGGCAGCTGCGCCCAAGAGTCGTCGCATCTTCATAGTACTTCCCCGAAAGTGCTGCGCCCGACGGATGCCGAGCGACGTCAAACTGTTGTTATAGGGTGCACCGCGCCCCCTTCACGCGCATCGATCCGGTTGCTGAGGCATCAGTGGAGTACTGACAGTTTTATCTTCAACCTGCGTAGGCATTTGCCCTGCTCTGTCAGCGACCTTGGTTGAGCAGGAAACGACATCACATCGCCAGCAGGATGCTTTGTAGGCGTTATCGCCAGAATCCCGCCCGAAGTTTGCATGTCAAAATTATGCAGCCCCACAGGGCTGCGGCAAATCCGGGTAAGATGCGCGCCTTTGCTCCCCCAGATAAGCCGACCATGCCTGCGACTGCCCGCTTCCCTGCCCTGCCCTATTTCTTCGCCTTGATCCTCGGCGTGCTTGCCCTTGTCGGCTACTGGTACGGCCTCGGCCGGCCGGTGGTGTTGCCAGACGTCGCCAGCGCCAGCCATAAGCTGCAATGTGCGTCCTACACACCGTTCGACAAAGACCAATCCCCATTCGATCAACCGTTCGCGCTGCGCCCCGAGCGCATGGACGCCGACCTGGCGCTACTGGCTACGCGCTTTGAATGCATTCGCACCTACTCCATGACCGGCCTGGAGGCCCTGCCGGACATGGCGCGCAAGCATGGGTTGAAAGTCATGGCCGGGGCCTGGGTCAGCAGCGACCCCGTGGCGACCGAAAAAGAGATCAACGAGTTGATCGCGGCGGCCAACGCCAGCCCGGACGTGGTGACCTCGGTGATCGTCGGCAACGAAGCCCTGCTGCGCAAGGAAGTCACCGCCAAGCAACTGGTGGCGCTGATCCATCAGGTTAAAAGCCAGATCAAGCAGCCCGTCACCTATGCCGATGTCTGGGAGTTCTGGTTGCAACACCCGGAAATCGAGCCTGCGGTGGACTTCCTGACCATTCACCTGTTGCCGTATTGGGAAGATGAGCCGTCCGGCATCGACCAGGCGCTCAAGCACGTGGGCGATGTGCGCCAGACCTTCGGCCATAAATTCGCGCCCAAGGACATCGTGATCGGCGAAACCGGCTGGCCCAGCGAAGGCCGGCAGCGCGAAACCGCCGTGCCCAGCCGGGTCAATGAGGCCAGGTTCATGCGCGGCTTCGTGGCCATGGCCGAAGCCAATGGCTGGCGCTACAACCTGATCGAAGCCTTTGACCAGCCATGGAAACGTGCAAGTGAAGGGGCTGTGGGTGGTTACTGGGGGCTGTTCGATGCAGACCGTCAGGACAAAGGTGTCCTCGCCGGCCCGGTGACCAATGTGCCGTACTGGCGGCTGTGGCTGGGCGTCGGCGGGCTCATCCTGCTGGGCACCCTGGTGCTCGGCGGCCGCGTTCGCAGCACTCGCTCTGCGTTAATACTGCCGTTGCTAGGGGCCGTCGCAGCGTGCTCCATCGGCAGTTGGGCCGAACTGACCCGCGTTACCGCGCGTTTCAACGATGAATGGCTATGGGCAGGCTTGCTGGTGGTCTTGAACCTGCTGGTGCTGGCTCATGCCGCCCTGGCCCTCAGCGCCCGGCAAGGCTGGCGTGAGCGCGGGTTCAACTGGCTGGAGCAGCGCGCCGGCTGGTTGATGGCAATCGCCGGGTTTGCCGGTGCGGTGATGATGCTGGCGCTGGTGTTTGACCCGCGCTATCGCAGCTTTCCAAGCGCAGCGCTGGTGTTGCCGGCCCTGGTGTACCTGATACGCCCGGTGACCGGGCCACGTCGGGAGATTGCGTTGCTGGCCTTTATCATCGGTGCCGGCGTTGCGCCGCAGTTGTACCGTGAAGGGCTGTTGAATCAGCAGGCCTGGGGTTGGGCAGTGGTCAGCGTGCTGATGGTTGCGGCTTTGTGGCGTTGCTTGCGAGTGCGCAAGGCGTAACACCGCTATCGCAGGCAAGCCAGCTCCCACAGTTGCCCGTGCTCACAGATAGAAATGTGTGAACACAATCAACTGTGGGAGCTGGCTTGCCTGCGATGAGGCCACATCAGGCGCCGCGAGGTTTCCTGACCAACCGCAACCCCGCAATCACCACCGCAAACACCGCAAACGTCGTGTTGTACAGCGCCAGCGCCGGCAACCCGAACACCAACCCCACCACCGCCAACGCCCACCCTGCACGCCCCGGTACAAAAAAGCCCAGCACCGAAGTGATCAACGCCGCCCACCCCAGCAGCTTGAAATGAATCATCAAACCCAGGTTCGAACGCACCTGGCATTCCCAGCGGCTGGCCTCATCAGCGCAGATGCCAACCCATTGCCCATCCTCCATGAAGCCATAGCGTGCGGCATAACTGGCGGCCAGCCATAACGGCAGGGCAATAAGCAGCAGGATCAACGGCAAACGACGGGACATGGGGCACTCCGATAGGCAAAAACGGCGCCCAGCTTAATCCCACGGCGGCCGTTAGCAAGGTGTTCGCACAGATATCTGTTCAACAAAGCATGGCAAAGTGTATCGTCTCGCTACTATTACCCCGATTCCGACGTTTTTTCCGACTTTTCGTGCCGAGTGCTGGCACTTCGGTGACAAGGCGGTGGTCATAGCCTGCGAACTTCATTCAGCCCGTTCCTCTTAGGGATTAAGTCATGCTCCGTTCCTTGCGCTGTGCTGCCTTGCTGGGCAGCCTATTTTTGAGTGCGTCAGCACTGGCCGTCGATATCGACCAAGCCAGCTATGGCTACCCTTTGACCAACCCGTTCGAAGCGACCATCGCCACCACACCTCCCGATCTGCGGCCAACCCTGCCGACCGATGACGAGATCACCCAGTCCGACTACACCCTGACGATGCGCCCCGAGCGCGAGTTCAGCCTGCCGGACAATTTCTGGGCGGTGAAGAAACTCACCTACCGCATTGCCAAGCAGGACCGCGCCGCGCCTTTGATCTTCCTGATCGCCGGCACCGGTGCACGCTTTGACAGCAGCATCAACGAATACCTGAAAAAGCTGTATTACCAGGCCGGCTACCATGTGGTGCAGCTGTCTTCGCCGACCAGCTTCGACTTCATCAGCGCCGCTTCGCGCTTCGCCACCCCGGGCATCACCCAGGAAGACGCCGAAGACATGTACCGCGTGATGCAAGCCGTACGCGCGCAGAACGCCTCGTTGCCAGTGACCGATTTCTACCTCACCGGCTACAGCCTGGGCGCCCTGGATGCGGCGTTTGTCAGCAAGCTGGATGAGACCCGCCGCAGCTTCAACTTCAAGAAAGTGCTGCTGCTCAACCCGCCGGTCAACCTCTACACCTCGATCACCAACCTCGACAAGCTGGTACAGACCGAGGTCAAGGGCATCAACAACAGCACCACCTTCTATGAGTTGGTGCTGAGCAAACTGACGCGTTACTTCCAGCAAAAAGGCTACATCGACCTCAACGATGCCCTGCTTTATGACTTCCAGCAGTCCAAGCAGCACCTGACCAACGAACAGATGGCCATGCTGATCGGCACCTCGTTCCGCTTCTCGGCCGCCGACATTGCCTTCACTTCGGACTTGATCAACCGACGTGGCCTGATTATTCCGCCCAAGTACCCGATTACCGAAGGCACCAGCCTCACGCCGTTCCTCAAACGCGCCCTGCAGTGTGACTTCGACTGCTACCTCACCGAACAAGTGATCCCGATGTGGCGCGCGCGTTCCGATGGCGGCAGCCTGCTGCAACTGATCGACCAGGTCAGCCTCTACGCCCTCAAGGACTACCTGCGCGACAGCCCGAAAATCGCCGTGATGCATAACGCCGACGACGTGATCCTCGGCCCTGGCGACCTGGGCTTCCTGCGTAAAACTTTCGGCGATCGCTTGACCGTCTACCCGCTGGGCGGCCACTGCGGCAACCTCAATTACCGCGTCAACGCCGACGCCATGCTGGAGTTCTTCCGTGGCTAAATATCTTCTGCTGCTCGCCGCACTGATGTGCGCAGGCGTGGCCAATGCCGACAACAGCAAGGCCCAAGAACCCGTCAAGGTCGATGCCGACGGCTTCAAGGAGCCGCTGACCAAGCTCAAGTTCAACCCAGGCTTGGACCAGCGCGAATTCGAGCGTTCCACGCTCACCGCGCTCAACGTCTACGACCCACTGGAGTCGTGGAACCGCCGCGTGTACCACTTCAACTATCGCTTCGACCAGTGGGTGTTCCTGCCGGTGGTGAACGGTTACCGCTATGTTACGCCGAGCTTTCTGCGCACCGGCGTGAGCAACTTCTTCAACAACCTGGGCGATGTGCCCAACCTGATGAACAGCTTGTTGCAGCTCAAGGGCCACCGCTCGCTGGAAACCACCGGGCGCCTGCTGGTCAACACCACCATTGGCATCGCGGGCCTGTGGGACCCGGCCACCGCCATGGGCCTGCCGCGCCAGAGCGAAGACTTCGGCCAGACCCTGGGCTTCTACGGTGTACCGGGTGGCGCCTACCTGATGCTGCCGATTTTCGGGCCGTCGAACCTGCGTGATACCGGCGGCCTGCTGGTGGACTACAGCGCCGAATCGCAGATCAACTTCCTCAACGTGTCTGAAGTCAGCTCCAACCATCCGGAAGTCTGGGCCCTGCGCGCCGTCGACAAGCGCTACCAGACCAGCTTCCGCTACGGCCAGATGAACTCGCCGTTCGAGTATGAGAAGGTGCGGTATATCTACACCGAATCGCGCAAGTTGCAGATCGCCGAGTAAACAGCAGCGATAAAAAAAGGCCATTCGATTGAATGGCCTTTTTTATGCCTGCGGTTTCACCCTCGCAGTGCTTTCCAACCTTTACCTGCCACGCTGACCACTGCCAGGACGACAGCGCCGGCAATGATCCCCGCCACCGCATTGAGCAGCGTTGGCATCAGCCACGCCAACGCGCCGGTGCTCTGGCTCACGGTTTCGATCCAGTGATGCACCACGGGCACGCCATGGGTGAGGATACCGCCACCGACCATGAACATCGCCGCCGTGCCAATCACCGACAAGCTCTTCATCATGTAGGGGGCCGCACTCAGAATCGCGCCGCCAATACTGCGCGCCACCTGGCCCGGCTTCTGCGTCAGCCACAGCCCCAAGTCGTCGAGCTTGACGATACCGGCCACCAATCCATATACGCCGATGGTCATGACAATGGCGATACCCGACAGCACGATCACCTGCTGCGTGAGCTGCGCGTCGGCGACGATGCCGAGGGTGATGGCAATGATTTCGGCGGAAAGAATAAAGTCGGTACGGATCGCACCCTTGATCTTGTCTTTCTCGAACGCCACCAGATCGGTTGCCGGATCGGCCACCGCTTCAGCCAACTGTGCGTGTTCGGCTTGATCTTCAGCCTGGCTGTGCAGGAATTTGTGCGCGAGCTTTTCGAAGCCCTCGAAACACAGATAGGCACCGCCAAGCATCAACAGCGGTATCACCGCCCAGGGTGCAAAGGCGCTGATCAACAGGGCCGTCGGCACCAGGATCAGCTTGTTGATAAACGAGCCCTTGGCCACCGCCCACACCACCGGGATTTCTCGCTCGGCGCGCACGCCGGAGACCTGCTGGGCATTCAGCGCGAGGTCATCGCCCAGCACGCCCGATGTCTTCTTGGCGGCCATTTTTGTCATCAGCGCGACGTCATCGAGTACCGCCGCGATATCGTCAATCAACACCAACAAGCTGCTTCCTGCCATGAACCGGACTTCCGTTAGAGAGAGATGGCGCGAGCATAGCGCGGCGCAGGGCCTTGCGGGCAGATTGTTGAGGCTTGCGGATGGCCGGTGCTACCATGCGCAACCGCCTGTCATGGCAAGGAAACGTCTGGTTTATGAGCAGCATTCGCGAGCGCAACAAAGAAAAAATCCTGCGGGCGGCGAGCGAGGAGTTTGCCGACAAGGGCTTCGCCGCGACCAAAACCAGCGACATCGCCGCCAAGGCCGGGCTGCCCAAGCCCAACGTCTATTACTACTTCAAGTCCAAGGACAACCTTTACCGCGAGGTGCTCGAAAGCATTATCGAGCCGATCCTGGCCGCCTCCACGCCGTTCAACCCCGAAGGCGAGCCCAAGGAAGTATTGAGCAACTACATCCGCTCCAAAATCCGCATCTCCCGCGACCTGCCGTTCGCCTCCAAGGTGTTCGCCAGCGAAATCATGCACGGCGCCCCACACCTGAGCGCCGACCAGGTTGAGCAGCTCAACGCTCAGGCCAAGCACAATATCGACTGCATTCAGAGCTGGGTTGACCGTGGCCTGATCGCCGCGATCGACCCCAACCACCTGATGTTCAGCATCTGGGCAGCCACCCAGACCTATGCCGATTTCGACTGGCAGATCTCGGCGGTAACCGGCAAGGCCAAGCTGGATGAGGCCGATTATGAGGCGGCGGCGCAGACGATTATTCGGTTGGTGCTCAAGGGGTGTGAGCCGGATTGATAGACCGCGGCGAGGCTATCGCAGGCAAGCCAGCTCCCACACGGATTTGCGCCGGACACAAAATGTAAAATGGTCACAATCCCCTGTGGGAGCGGGCTTGCCCGCGATAGCGCCCATCCAGACACATCCTGCTAAAAGCCCGCCGATCAGCCTTCGCCCCTCAGTCTAGCCTCTCAGAACACCATCTGAAGAGAGGCCACGGAATGCCTGATTTACCTGCTTCAAAACGCCTGCGCATCGGCCGCTATAACGAGTCCAACCGCATTTACCTGCTCACCACCAACACCCTTGAACGCGAGCCCATCTTCAGCGACTTCAGACTCGGCCGCCTGGTCGTACAACAATTCAGGATCGCCCAATATAAAGGGCTCGCAACATCATTGGCCTGGGTGGTAATGCCTGACCATTTCCATTGGCTTGTTTCTCTGGAGAAAGGTTCACTTGCCGACTTGATGCGACAAGTTAAATCCAAGAGCACCCGAGTGGTGAATGCGGTGGCTGGCCGCCAAGGTCGCCTCTGGCAACCGGGCTTTCATGACCATGCCGTGCGTCGAGAGGACAGCCTTGAGGGGATTGCACGTTACATCGTAGCCAATCCACTCAGGGCCGGGCTGGTAAAGAAGTTTGGTGACTATCCGCTGTGGGATGCCATTTGGGTTTGACTGGAGACCGAGTCGACTGCATCGCAGGCAAGCCAGCTCCCACACTGATTGCACTCACACAGTTGAATTTGTGAACACCGCCAATGTGGGAGCTGGCTTGCCTGCGATAGCTTACTCACAGTCAGAACGATTCAAGCCGACACCCCCGCATCCGCCATCAACCCCACTCCTTCTATCGCCGTGATCGCACACTGCTCGTCAATATCGGACGTGTCCCCGCTGATCCCGATCGCGCCCAGCACCATGCCGCTCTGATCCCGAATCAACACCCCACCCGGCGCCGGCACGACGCTGCCCTGCCCCAGGCTGTTCAACGCCGCGATAAACGCCGGGCGCTGTTGGGCGTCCAGCGCCAGCAAACGTGAACCCTTGCCCAGGGCAATGGCGCCCCAGGCCTTGCCGATGGCGATTTGCGGGCGTAGCAGGCTGGCGCCGTCTTCGCGTTGCAGGGTGACCAGGTGGCCGCCGCTGTCGAGCACGGCGATGGTCAGTGGCGCAGCCGAAATGGTGCGGCCTGCAGTAAGGGCCTGGGTGGCCAGTTGGGTGGCGAGTTTCAAGGTTAAAGCGCTCATAGGTGCCGTCCTTATCTTGTTATGGGTAACGCGGTGAGGTCTGTTTGATCAGATGCTCGATCACACAAATAGAACACAATGATATTTGCTTTTGTATACAATATTTTCCAACAAAGGCTCCATACGTCGAAAAAAGCGCTTCCGACGAACGCAAAGGTCAGTTTACGAAAGGCATTGACCAACGCCGCTCGCCGTGAATACACTTTGGACAGACACCACTTGTATACAATTACAAAACGCAAGAGGCACCAAAACCATGAGCAAAATGAGAGCAATCGAAGCCGCCGTCCTGGTGATGCGCCGTGAAGGTGTGGATACCGCCTTCGGTATCCCAGGCGCCGCGATCAACCCGCTGTATTCGGCCTTGCAGAAGGTGGGTGGCATCGATCACGTCCTTGCTCGCCACGTTGAAGGCGCCTCGCACATGGCCGAGGGCTACACCCGTACCAAGGCCGGCAACATCGGCGTGTGCATCGGCACGTCGGGCCCGGCGGGTACCGACATGGTCACCGGCCTGTACAGCGCCTCGGCCGACTCGATCCCGATCCTGTGCATTACCGGCCAAGCCCCCCGCGCCCGGATGCACAAGGAAGACTTCCAGGCCGTGGACATCACCAGCATCGTCAAGCCGGTGACCAAGTGGGCAACCACAGTGCTGGAACCCGGCCAAGTGCCTTACGCGTTCCAGAAGGCCTTCTATGAAATGCGCTCCGGCCGCCCCGGCCCGGTGCTGATCGACCTGCCGTTCGACGTACAGATGGCCGAGATCGAGTTCGACATCGACGCCTACCAGCCGCTGCCGCTGGCCAAGCCGCTGGCGACCCGTGTGCAAGTGGAAAAAGCCCTGGCTCTGCTCGACGCAGCCGAACGCCCATTGCTGGTGAGCGGTGGCGGCGTGATCAACGCCGACGCCAGCGAGCTGCTGGTGGAGTTCGCTGAGCTGACCGGCATCCCGGTGATCCCGACCCTGATGGGCTGGGGCACCATTGCGGACGACCACCCGCTGATGGTGGGCATGGTCGGCCTGCAAACCTCGCACCGCTACGGCAACGCGACGATGCTCAAGTCAGACGTGGTGTTGGGCATCGGCAACCGCTGGGCCAACCGTCACACCGGCTCGGTAGAGGTGTACACCGAAGGCCGTAAATTCATTCACGTCGACATCGAGCCGACCCAGATTGGCCGCGTGTTCACGCCGGACCTGGGCATCGTTTCCGACGCCGGCTCCGCGCTGACGATGTTCATTGAAGTGGCCCGCGAGTGGAAAGCCGCCGGCAAGCTCAAGGACCGCAGTGCCTGGTTGCATGACTGCCAACAACGCAAGGCCACCCTGCACCGCAAGACTCACTTCGACAACGTGCCGGTCAAGCCGCAACGCGTTTACGAAGAGATGAACCAGGTGTTCGGCAAAGACACCTGCTACGTCAGCACCATCGGCCTGTCGCAGATTGCCGGCGCGCAATTCTTGCATGTGTACAAGCCACGCCACTGGATCAACTGCGGCCAGGCTGGCCCACTGGGCTGGACCATTCCCGCGGCGCTGGGCGTGGTCAAGGCCGACCCGAGCCGCAAAGTGGTGGCCTTGTCGGGCGACTATGACTTCCAGTTCATGATCGAAGAACTGGCGGTGGGCGCACAGTTCAAGCTGCCGTACATCCATGTGGTAGTGAACAACTCATACCTGGGCCTGATCCGCCAGGCCCAGCGTGGGTTCGAGATGGACTACTGCGTGCAGCTGTCCTTCGACAACCTCAACGCCCCCGAACTCAACGGCTATGGCGTCGACCATGTGGCGGTTGCCGAGGGCTTGGGCTGCAAGGCCCTGCGTGTGTTCGAGCCAGGCCAGATCCAACCAGCCTTGCGCCGCGCCCAAGAGATGATCGAAGAATTCAAGGTGCCGGTGATCGTTGAGATTATTCTGGAACGGGTGACCAATATTTCCATGGGCACCGAGATCAACGCCGTCAATGAATTCGAAGACCTGGCCCTGGTCGGCAACGACGCGCCGACTGCCATTTCCCTGCTCGATTAAGGAGAACCCTATGCCGCGCTTTGCTGCCAACCTGTCCATGCTGTTTACCGAACAGGATTTCCTTGCCCGCTTCAAAGCGGCTGCCGATGCCGGCTTCCAGGGCGTGGAGTACCTCTTCCCGTATGAGTTCAGCTCTGCCGACATCAAGGCGCAGTTGGACGCCAACGGCCTGACCCAGGTGTTGTTCAACCTGCCTGCAGGTGACTGGGCCAAGGGCGAGCGCGGCCTGGCTTGCCACCCGGACCGGGTCGAGGAGTTCCGTGCCGGGGTCAAACTGGCAATCGCCTATGCCCAGGTCTTGGGCAACACCCAGGTCAATTGCCTGGCGGGAATCCGGCCACAAGGCGTCGATGACGAGACCGTGGAAAAGACCTTTGTCGCCAACCTCAAGTACGCCGCCGAGAAGCTGCAAGCGGCGGGTATCAAGCTGGTGATGGAGATGATCAACACCCGCGACATTCCCGGCTTCTACCTCAACAACACGGCGCAGGCCCTGTCGATTCGCGAGCAAGTGGGCAGCGCCAATCTGTTCCTGCAATACGACATCTACCACATGCAAATCATGGAAGGCGACCTGGCGCGGACCATGGCGGCGCACCTGGGCGAGATCAATCACATTCAGCTGGCGGACAACCCTGGGCGCAACGAACCAGGTACGGGTGAGATCAACTACCGCTTCCTGTTCGAGCATCTGGACCGCATCGGTTACGCGGGTTGGGTCGGCTGTGAGTACAAGCCGTTGACCACTACCGAGGCGGGTTTGGGTTGGCTCAAAACCCACAACGCCATCTGACAACTGACACAACACAAAACAATGTGGGAGCTGGCTTGCCTGCGATGCGGACACCTCGGTGTATCAGGCATACGGGGGTGATGCCATCGCAGGCAAGCCAGCTCCCACATGAAAAGAGGATTTTGAACATGGCTAAAATCGGATTTATCGGCACCGGCATCATGGGCCAACCCATGGCCGCCAACCTGCAGAAAGCAGGCCATCAACTGTTTCTCTCCGAACATCACGGCAAGGCTCCGGCTGAACTGATCAGCGCCGGCGCCGTGGCGCTGGCCAACCCGCAACAAGTGGCCCAGGAAGCCGAGTTCATCATCGTCATGGTGCCCGACACCCCACAAGTCGATGACGTGCTGTTTCGCGCCGACGGCGTGGCTGCGGGCCTGTCGCCGAACAAGGTGGTGATCGACATGAGTTCGATCTCCCCTACTGCCACCAAAGCATTCGCCGCCAAGGTCAACCAGGCCGGCGCGCAGTACCTGGACGCCCCGGTGTCCGGTGGTGAAGTCGGTGCCAAGGCCGGCACCTTGAGCATCATGGTCGGCGGCGAACCGCAGACGTTCGAACGCGCGTTGCCGCTGTTCCAGAGCATGGGCAAAAACATCACCCTGGTAGGCGGCAATGGCGATGGCCAGACCGCCAAGGTGGCCAACCAGATCATCGTCGCGCTGAACATCCAGGCGGTGGCCGAAGCGTTGTTGTTCGCCTCCAAAAACGGCGCCGACCCGGCCAAAGTGCGTGAAGCGCTGATGGGTGGCTTTGCATCGTCCAAGATCCTGGAAGTGCACGGCGAGCGCATGATCAAGGGCACCTTCGATCCGGGTTTCCGCATCAACCTGCACCAGAAGGACCTGAACCTGGCGCTGGCCGGTGCCAAGGAACTGGGGATCAACCTGCCGAACACCGCCGGCACCCAGCAAGTGTTCAGCACCTGCACGGCAATTGGCGGCGGCAACTGGGACCACTCGGCGCTGATCAAGGGCCTGGAGCATATGGCGAATTTCTCGATTCGCGATAAATAACCCACACCGCTGATCGTTCCCACGCTCCGCGTGGGAATGCCTCTTGTGACGCTCCGCGTCACGCTTTGGGCGCAGAGCGTCCCGGACTGCATTCCCACGCAGAGCGTGGGAACGATCGCAGAGCGTGGGAACGATCGCTGCACCTCTAATAACAAGAACCCCCCGGGAGCCCGCTTATGTCGGTCGATCCGCAACACCTGCTTCGCGAGCTGTTTGCCACAGCCATCGATGCCGCCCACCCCCGGCAAGTCCTTGAACCCTACCTGCCTGCCGACCGCAGTGGCCGTGTGATCGTGATCGGCGCCGGTAAAGCCGCGGCCGCCATGGCATTGGTCGTCGAAGATTGTTGGCAGGGCGAAGTCTCGGGCTTGGTGGTCACCCGCTACGGCCATGGCGCGCCATGCAAAAAAATCGAAGTGGTCGAAGCCGCCCATCCGGTGCCGGATGCGGCCGGCCTGGCCGTGGCCCAGCGCGTGCTGGAACTGATCAGCCATCTGGGTGAAGACGACCGCGTGATCTTCCTGCTCTCCGGCGGTGGCTCGGCATTACTGGCCCTGCCCGCCGAGGGCATCACCCTGGCGGACAAACAAGCCATCAACAAAGCCCTGCTTAAATCCGGCGCCACCATTGGCGAGATGAATTGCGTGCGCAAGCACCTCTCGGCGATCAAGGGCGGTCGGTTGGCCAAGGCTGCGTGGCCGGCCACGGTGTACACCTACGCGATCTCCGATGTACCGGGCGACCAGGCCACGGTGATTGCCTCGGGCCCGACCGTCGGTGACCCTAGCACCTCGCAACAGGCCCTGGCGATCCTCAAGCGTTACCACATCGACACCCCCGCTTCGGTGCGCAGTTGGTTGCAGAACCCGGCCTCGGAAACCGTCAAGCCCGGCGACCCGGTGCTTGCCCGCAGCCACTTCCAATTGATCGCCCGCCCGCAGCAATCCCTGGAAGCGGTGGCGGTCAAAGTGCGCCAGGCCGGTTTCAGCCCGCTGATCCTCGGTGATCTGGAAGGCGAAGCCCGCGATGTGGCCAAGGTACACGCCGGCATCGCCCGCCAGATCGTGCAGCACGGCCAGCCACTGGCGGCGCCGTGCGTGATCCTTTCGGGGGGCGAAACCACCGTCAACGTACGCGGCGACGGCCGTGGCGGACGCAACGCGGAATTCCTCTTGAGCCTCACCGACAGCCTCAAGGGCCTGCCCGGCGTGTACGCCCTGGCCGGCGATACCGATGGCATCGACGGTTCAGAAGACAACGCCGGCGCGATCATGACCCCCTGCAGCTACCGCCGTGCCGAAGCCCTGGGCCTGTCGGCCAGTGATGAGCTGGACAACAACAACGGCTACGGCTATTTCGCCGCCCTGGGCGACTTGATCGTCACCGAGCCGACGCGCACCAACGTCAACGACTTCCGCGCCATCCTGATCCTTGAGACTGCCAACCATGACGCCTGACAAGAAGGTCAAAATCCTCGCCACCCTGGGCCCGGCCACCGACGGTATCGATGACATCCGCGAGCTGGTGGAGGCCGGGGTAAATATCTTCCGCCTCAACTTCAGCCACGGTGACCACGCCGACCATGCCCAGCGCTACCAGTGGATTCGCCAGGTCGAGCGCCAGCTCAACTACCCGCTCGGCATCCTCATGGACCTGCAAGGGCCGAAGCTGCGGGTGGGACGCTTTGCCGAAGGCAAGGTGCAGCTCCTACGCGGCCAGGCCCTGCGCCTGGACCTGGATGAAACTTTGGGGGACCAACGCCGGGTCAACCTGCCCCACCCGGAAATCATCGCGGCCCTGGAGCCGGGCATGGACCTGCTGCTCGACGACGGCAAGCTGCGCCTGCGCGTGATCACCAAGCATGCCGACGCCATCGACACCACCGTGCTCAATGGCGGCGAACTGTCTGACCGTAAAGGTGTGAACGTCCCACAAGCGCTGTTGGAACTGAGCCCACTCACCGCCAAGGACCGCCGCGACCTGAGCTTCGGCCTGGAGCTGGGTGTGGACTGGGTGGCGCTGTCGTTTGTGCAGCGCCCGGAAGACATCCGCGAAGCCCGCGAGCTGATCGGCGATAAAGCGTTTTTGATGGCCAAGATCGAAAAGCCTTCGGCGGTGCAACGGTTGCGTGAAATCGCCGAACTGAGTGACGCGATCATGGTGGCCCGGGGTGATCTGGGCGTGGAAGTGCCGGCCGAGAGCGTGCCGCAGATCCAGAAAGACATTATCAGCACCTGCCGCCAACTGGGTAAGCCGGTGGTGGTGGCCACGCAGATGCTCGAATCCATGCGCTTCTCGCCGGCACCCACCCGCGCCGAAGTCACCGATGTCGCCAACGCGGTGGCTGAAGGCGCCGACGCGGTGATGCTGTCGGCGGAAACCGCCTCGGGCGAGTACCCGCTGGAAGCGGTGCAGATGATGAGCAAGATCATCCGCCAGGTGGAAAACGGCCCTGACTACCAGGCACAGCTGGATGTCAGCCGGCCCAAGGCAGATGCCACGGTGTCGGACGCTATCAGCTGTGCGATCCGCCGCATCAGCAGCATCCTGCCGGTGGCGGTGCTGGTGAACTACAGCGAGTCCGGCAGTTCCAGCTTGCGCGCGGCGCGGGAGCGGCCCGTGGCGCCGATTCTCAACCTCACGCCCAACCTGTCCACGGCGCGACGCCTGAGCGTGGCGTGGGGCGTGCACTCGGTGGTCAATGATCGGCTGCGCCAGGTGGATGAGGTGTGTTCCACCGCACTGGAAATTGCCCAGGCCCAGGGCATGGCGCAGCGTGGCGACACCTTGGTGATTACCGCAGGGGTGCCGTTCGGGCAGCCGGGGTCCACCAATTCGCTGCGTATAGAGACGCTGATTTAGCGCCTGTCAGGGCCTCATCGCGGGCAAGCCCGGCTCCCACCTTTGATCGAGTTTGCATGTCGAACATCAATCAAATGTGGGAGCTGGCTTGCCTGCGATGAGGGCAACTCGGTCTTATTGACTCAACCCAAATGCACAACCCAACCTGCCCCGACTGGGCCGAAGCCCTGCTCAACGGCTTCAGCCAAATCTTCCTGCAGCGCCACCCGCTGTGCGGCCTGCTGTGCCTGCTGGCGATCCTGATCGGTGCCCCTGCCTTGCTTGGCGGTGCCTTGCTGGGGGGCGTCGCAGGGTTGCTCACGGCCCAGCGCCGGGGGTATCCCAAGGCCGAGCGCCAGGCCGGGCTGTATAGCTACAACGGCGTATTGCTGGGCCTGTTGATCAGCCAGCACTTTGCCTGGTCGGCGCTGGTGCCGCCGCTGATCCTGGCGTGCGGCGGCTTGAGTGCCATCCTCACTCGGCACTGGTTGAAACACGCGACCCAACCCCTGGATTTGCCAGCGTACACCGCGCCCTTTGTTGGCCTGGGCTGGTTGCTGCTCGGCCAGGCCCCGGAGAACACCCTTGCGCTGAGCGAGCCCGACACTGTCGCTGTACTGGCCGCACCCTTCACCGGCCTTGGGCAAATCATGCTTCTGGACCAGCCCCTGGCGGGTGTGCTGATCGCCCTGGGCTTGCTGCTGGCCGACCGTCGCGCCGTCGCGTGGGCCTTGGGCGGCGCCACTCTCGGCATGCTGGCCGGCCTGTGGTTGAACGACCCCACTGGCGCCCTGCTCGGCCTGCATAGCTATAACCCCGCGCTGGCCGCGCTGGCCCTGTGCTCGTCGCGTCGCCAGCCTTGGTTGCCACTGCTGGGTATCGGCCTGGCCATCCTGCTCACCCCTGGCTTTTGCGGCCTGCACCTGCCCGCGCTGACCGCGCCATTTATTCTCGCGTGCTGGCTGGTGCGCGCCGGTCAGCGAATGCTGCACAAGCCTCACATGGACAGCCCGTTCGAATCGCCCTAGGCTTGCTCGATATTCGTTTCGGGCAGGGTTTATGGACAGCAACAACGACTGGCGCCAGCGCCTCTACATCATGGTGTTCCAAAGCGATACCGTCGCCGGGCGGCGCTTTGACGGCATCCTGCTGCTGATCATCCTCGCCAGCCTGGTGATCGTGATGCTCGACAGCATCGACACAATCCATCAGAACTACGCCGACGTGCTGGCCTATATCGAGTGGGGCTTCACGCTGATCTTCGCCATCGAGTACGGCCTGCGCCTGTATTGCTCGCCCAAGCCGCTGCGCTATGCCTTCAGCTTTTATGGCTTGGTGGACCTGCTCGCCATCGTCCCCGGCATCCTCGCGCTGTACTACAGCGACGCCCAGTATCTGCTGATCATCCGCATCATCCGGATGCTGCGCATCTTCCGCGTGCTCAAGCTCAGCCCGTATCTCAAGCAGGCCAACTACCTGATGGCGGCGCTGCGCGGCAGCAAGCAGAAGATCGTGGTGTTCCTGGTCAGCGTGTGCACCCTGGTGACGGTGTTCGGCACCTTGATGTACGTGATCGAAGGCCCGGAACATGGCTTTACCAGTATCCCCAAGGGCATCTACTGGGCGATCGTCACCCTGACCACCGTGGGCTTCGGCGATATCGTGCCCAAGACGCCCCTGGGCCAGGTGATTTCTTCGCTGGTGATGATCACCGGTTACTCGATCATCGCCGTGCCGACGGGTATTTTTACCGCTGAACTGGCCAGTGCCATGCGCGGCGAACAGCTGCATACCGACTGCCCAGTGTGCAAGAAGGACAGCCATGAACCCAACGCCGCGTTTTGCGCGCGCTGTGGCAGCAATCTGTTTCGCAAACTGGAATAAGCAAAGTTCGTTTTAATCTTTAAAGCTCTATGCAGGCCCGGCTATAGTCGCTGGCAAATTGCCTCCCTCTTCTCGAACAACAAGGAATGAGCAGTGAAAAAAATCCTCAGCGCCTCTCTACTGGCCGCCGGCCTGGCCTTGGCGGGCTCCGCCCAGGCAGCGACCACCCTGCTCAACGTCTCCTACGACGTGATGCGCGACTTCTACAAGGACTACAACGCCGCTTTCCAGAAGCACTGGGCAGCCGAGCATCCGGACGACAAGCTGACGCTGCAGATGTCCTTCGGCGGCTCCAGCAAACAGGCGCGCTCAGTGATCGACGGCCTGCCCGCCGACGTGATCACCATGAACATGGCTACCGATATCAATGCCCTGGTCGACAACGGCAAGCTGGTGCCGGACAACTGGGTGACACGCCTGCCGAACAACAGTGCGCCATTCACCTCAGCCACGGTGTTTATTGTGCGCAAAGGTAACCCCAAGGCGTTGAAAGACTGGCCCGACCTGCTCAAGGACGGCGTGCAGGTAATCGTGCCCAACCCTAAGACCTCGGGTAACGGCCGCTACACCTATCTGTCGGCCTGGGGTTACGTGCTGAAGAACGGCGGCGATGAAGAAAAGGCCAAGACCTTCGTTGGCAAGTTGTTCAAGCAAGCGCCAGTGCTGGACACCGGTGGCCGCGCCGCCACCACCACCTTCATGACCAACCAGATTGGCGACGTGCTGGTGACCTTTGAAAACGAAGCAGAAATGATCGCCCGCGAGTTTGGCCGTGATCAGTTCGAAGTGGTCTATCCAAGCGTTTCCGCCGAAGCCGAACCGCCGGTGTCGGTGGTGGATAAAGTGGTCGAGAAAAAAGGCAGCCGTGCCGTGGCCGAGGACTACCTCAAGTATCTGTGGTCGCCCGAAGGCCAGGAAATTGCGGCCAACAACTACCTGCGCCCACGGGACCCGAAGGTGCTGGCAAAGTACACCGACCGGTTCCCCAAGGTGGACTTCCTGTCGGTGGAGAAGACCTTCGGCGACTGGCGCACAGTGCAAAAGACCCATTTCAATGATGGCGGGGTGTTTGACCAGATCTACTCTGGCCAATAACCCATCTGACTGAATCAACTCGGTCAAACCTGTGGGAGCTGGCTTGCCTGCGAAAGCGATCTATCAGTCATATTTCTGGTGACTGGTGCACCGCCATCGCAGGCAAGCCAGCTCCCACTTTTTTGCGTAGGGCAGATGTGTCTGAATGTATCATCAGCCGGCATAAGTGATATCACCACAAGCAGCCTACTCACTTGAGAGCCTTGTCTTTACTCTCTCACGCCATCGTCCTTCGCCTTTATGAGTACACCATGAACGCAACCTCTCACGCTGCAGGCACCATGACCCGGGGCATGGTCATGCTGTTCGCGTTTTGCTGCGGCGCCATCGTCGCCAACATCTACTACGCGCAACCGATCATCGAGTTGATTGCCCCGGACATTGGCCTGACGCCGGCAATGGCCAGCCTGATCGTGTCCCTCACGCAAATCGGCTATGCCCTGGGCCTGTTTTTCCTGGTGCCTCTGGGCGACCTGCTGGAAAACCGCAAGCTGATGATCACCACCACCGTCGTGGCGATCGCCAGCCTGTTGGGTGCGGCGTTTATCGAACAGCCGAACCTGTTCTTGCTGGTGTCGCTGCTGATCGGTTTCAGTTCCGTCTCGGTGCAGATCCTGATTCCGCTGGCCGCACACCTGGCGCCGGCCGAATCCCGGGGCCGGGTGGTCGGCAGCATCATGGGCGGCCTGCTGCTGGGCATTCTGCTGGCACGGCCGGTGTCGAGCGTGGTGGCCGACCACTTCGGCTGGCGTGCGATGTTCATAGCGGCCGCCGCACTGATGGCGTTTATCAGCGTGGTGCTGATGCTGACAATCCCCAAGCGCCAGCCCGATCACAGTGCCAGCTACGGCCAGTTGCTGCGCTCCCTGGGCACCCTGTTGCGTGAGCAACCGCTGTTGCGCCAGCGGGCGTTCTACCAGGGTTGCATGTTCGCTGCCTTCAGCCTGTTCTGGACTGCCGTACCACTGGAACTGGCGCGTAACCACGGCCTGAGCCAAAGCGAGATCGCACTGTTTGCCCTGGTCGGTGCCCTTGGCGCCATCGCCGCGCCCATGGCCGGTCGCCTGGCCGATGCCGGCCATACCCACCGCGCCTCGTTGCTGGCGATGCTGTTTGGCGCGCTGAGTTTCCTGCCGGCGTTGGTACACCCGCTCTACAGCGTGATCGGCCTGGCAGTCACCGGTGTGGTTCTGGACTTCTGCGTGCAGATGAATATGGTCCTCGGCCAGCGCGCCATCTACGCCCTCGATGCCAACAGCCGCAGCCGCCTGAACGCGCTGTACATGACCAGCATTTTTATCGGCGGTGCGTTCGGTTCGGCGATTGCCAGCAGCGTGTATGAACATGGCGGCTGGTTGGCCGTCATGCTGGTGGGCAGCGCATTTGCGCTGGTGGCCTTGTTGCGCTTCCTGAGTGCGTCACGTAAAGCCGCGTTGGCCACTGCCCAAGCGTCCTGACGGGGCCTTCGGCTCATAAAAACTTTTCACAACGCACAAAGGGGCGGGACTTAATCAATCATTGAGTAAGTCCCGCCCCGCATTGCGTCAAACAATCGCGCCCCCTGCCGCCCCTGTATAGTGCTCAACGAAGTTCAGCGCTACCTTGCCGTCGCGTGCCATTTGCGACAGGTCGATCTTGTCTTCTCCGTATTGAAGTCCACCAACAAGTCGGCATGGGTGCGTATTGAAAAATATGAGCTCCGTCTCCGGGTTTTATCTGAGCGCTGGCATTACCCATGCACTACTGGGTCAGGTGTTCACGCTGTGCCCGTGCTCCAGGCAACACAGCAAGCGTTCGACGGTATGCGCCAACGGGCCGGAATTATCCAATACGAACAACCCCGCGCCATGACCGGCAATCAATTCGGCAGTGAACCGCGCATTGCGCGCGAGGCGCTCCTCGATATCCGCCAATGACTCCCGCCCACGCGCAATCAGACGCTGGCGCAGCACCGCTTGGTCCACCGTCAGCAGCAATACCAGCAAGGTCGGATAACGCTCACGGGTTTGCGCCAGGTGCGCACGGGAACCGTTGACCAGAACGTGGTCCCCCGCGGCCAGCCAATCGTCGATTTCCCTGGGGATGCCGTAGGACAAGCCATTAGCCTGCCAGCTCAAGGCAAATGCGCCCTCGGCCTCCATGGCCGCAAACTGCTCGGGGCTCACACCTTGCGCCGCTTCGCCCACCGCCTCCGCGGACCGAGTGATCACCCGTCGCACCATGCGGCACCCACGCTCAACCAGACGTGGGCGTGCGGCATCCAGCAGACTGTCTTTGCCCGAACCCGATGGCCCGATGAGATAGATCAACCTGCCTGCCATTAAAAACCCTCTTCGCTTGTCCCCACACCGGTACATCCCCGGGACCACTGCGCGGCGCCTGGTTTGCACCCGGGGAGCCGCGTCGTAGTAGCCGCAGGAAAGTATACCTAGCAATCCTTCCCACGCCAGGCCAGCGATAGCCACATCACTACAGCGCACTGCGCATTCGGCGCATGCGTCGGGCTTTAATTGCTTGGCCCTACCGTGATCTACACAGTGCGTTTGAAAGCCATGAAAAAGGCGACCCTCAGGCCTAATGCCAGTCAGTTAAGAGCTAGAGCAGACAACCAGTGACTTGTGGCGAGGGAGCTTGCTCCCGCTGGACTGCGTAGCAGTCCCATTTTTGGGGCCGCTTCGCGCCCCAGCGGGAGCAAGCTCCCTCGCCACAGTTACCGATTCTGCCTTAACTGACTGGCATTAACCCTCAGGCCGCCTTTTGTCATTGCGCGTATTGCTTGCTCAACCCCGGCGGCACGCCTTGCACGTTGGTCTCTTCCCATGGCCCGTTGGGGCTGATGGAGCGGCTCCAGCCGTTGCTCCAACGGTAGTAAGTGCGCTGGCGGTAGAAGGTGTCAGGCTGATCGTCGAGCACGTACACCTGCATCTTGCCGTCCCAGTGGCTGGCGGCGCCCGGCGGTGGGGCAAAGGTCGGCGACTTGCTTGGCAGGGGTTTGGCCGGTGGCGTCACCGGGCCGGAAGGTTTGGTGCTGGGCTTGGTGCTCGGCTGGGTCGAGGGGCCAGACGGTGGAATAGTCGGGCCGGTCGGCGCCGGAGGTGGGCGGTGGACCGCACAGGCGCTCAGGCCGAGTACCAGGCTGAGCAAGGTGATGCGTGCAAATGCGGTCATGGGTGTGTCCTCAGAATTACTGGTCCGGAGTGTCGATGGTCAGTTGCTGCAACGCAGTGGTGCTGCTGGCCAACGGTTGGCTGCGGCCGATCCATTCGCCAGTGGTCGGTTGGCCGGCCCGGGATATGCGCGCAACCAATTGGACTTCGGGGAAGTTGGACAGTTTCAACTGCGGCATCATCGCGTCGGCATCGCCCAGTTCGACGGTGACCGGCAATGCGTCGACGGTCACACGCTTGGCAGCCAAGGGCGCCGGGGGGCCGTTTACGGCGCGGGCAAAGATGAACACGCTGTCGCCTGGCAGGACGTTGGCCTTCACTTCGGCAGATAAGTCCACCCGCACGGTCAGTAGCGCCTTGGGCGCCTGGGCGACGCTGCCAACGCTCTCCTTGAGCTTCTCTGCCGCGCGATCAATCCCGCCTTGCAGGGCGACACGGGAATTGTCTTCTGGCGGCAGTTGCGCGAGCAGGCGGTTCCAGTAGTCGATGGCTTCCTGATAACGCTGGCCCTCAAAGGCAGCGATACCCAACAGGCCAAGACTGGTGACTTCCTTGGGATCGAGCTTCAAGGCTTCGTCAGTCAGCGCCTGAACCTGAGGCGACCATTGTTTGTTGTCAGCAAAGTACTGCGCCTGGGCCCATTGCCCGAGCAGTTCCGGTTGGCGCCCGGCCAACGCAACCGTACGTTCAAAGACTTTGGCGGCATCGCCGGCACGGTCCTGGGCCATATAGGCGCGCCCAAGGAAGTACAAACCTTCTGCCGAATCCGGTTGTGCAGCGGCGGCGCGTTCCAGGCGGCGGGTCATGTCGGCCATGGACACCGGCGGTTGGGAAAACTCACGGGTCAGTTCAACCTTGTCGCTCGCGCCATAATGCAGGTACAGCGCAACGCCCAGCACAGGCACCAGAAACGCCGCCAAAAACGGCAGCGGTTTGCCTAACCGCGATTCGCGGGGCTTTTCCACACCTTCAGTGTCGGCCAGCAACTCACGGGCCGCTTCGGCGCGGCCGGTGTCGAGCTGCGCGGTATTCAACACACCTTCGTCCTGCTGCGCTTGCAGCTCGGCGACGCGTTCCTGGTACAGCGCCACGTTCAACGCGGTGCGATCCTCTTCACGCTGGGCACGACGGCCACGCAACACAGGGATCAACAGGAAACTCAGGGCAATCAGTAGCAGCAAACCGGCTGCGAGCCAGAAATCAATCATCAGTCTTGGTGTCCAGCAATTGGTCGAGGCGTTTACGCTCTTCAGGGGACAGCGCATCGGCGCCATCAATCGGTGCGACACGGCGCCGACGCACGATCACGGCCATTACCACCACGCCGGCCAGCAACAGCCCGGCCGGGCCAAACCACAGCAGCGCGGTCTTGCCGGTGAGTGCCGGTTTGTAGCGTACGAAATCACCGTAGCGGTCGACCATGAAGTCGATGATCTGCTGGTCGTCCTTGCCCTCCCCCAGCATGCGGAAAATCTCTCTGCGCAGGTCGGTGGCGATCGGGGCGTTGGAGTCGGCGATGTCCTGGTTCTGGCATTTGGGGCAGCGCAGTTCCTTGGTCAGGTCGCGGAAACGCTCACGCTGCGCGTCGTTGGCGAATTCATAGGTGTCGATGGCGGCGTGGGCCACGCCGGCCAGGCCCAGGGCTAAAACGGCAGCGGTCAACCAACGCTTCATGGCTTGGCCTCATCGACCAGGGCCTGGTACTTGGCGGCCAGTTGCTCACGCCACACCGTTTCGTCGATCACGCCGACGAACTTGTCGCGGATCACACCTTTGGCGTCGATGAAGAAAGTTTCCGGCGCGCCGTACACACCCAGGTTCAATCCCAGGTTGCCGTCTTCGTCGCGGATATCCAGCTGGTACGGGTTATGAAATTCCGCCAACCACTTCAAGGCCGACGCATTGTCGTCCTTGTAGTTGATGCCGTAGATCACCACACCCTTCTCGGCCAGCTTGTTCAACACCGGGTGTTCGACGCGGCAAGAGATGCACCAGGTGGCCCACACGTTGACCAGCGCCGGCTTGCCCTGCAAGTCTGCCTGGGTCAGGGTCTTGTCACCCTGCACCGTTGGCAGGTTGAAGGCGGGGAACGGCTTGCCAATCATCGCCGAAGGCAGCTCGGCAGGGTCCAGGTACAACCCGCGATACAGGAACACCGCCACCAGCAGGAACAACGCCAGCGGCACAACCATCAACCAACGCTTCATACCGCAGCTCCCGAAAGGCCAAGCGCTTCACGCACCCGGCTCTTGACCTTGACCCGATAGCGCCGGTCCAGCGCTGCGAGCAACCCGCCGAACCCGGTGAGCAAACCGCCGAACCAGATCCAGCGCACGAAGGGTTTGACATGCACGCGCACGGCCCAGGCCCCGTCGCCCAAGGGTTCACCGAGGGCCACATACAGGTCACGGGTGAAACCGGCGTCGATGCCAGCCTCGGTCATCATCGAACTCTGCACGGTGTACAGGCGTTTCTCCGGGTGCAGCACGGCGATTTCCTTGCCATTGCGCACTACGCGCACCGTGCCTTTGTCGGAGGTGAAGTTCGGCCCTTCGAAGTGCTTGGCACCTTCGAAGATGAAGTGGTAACCGGCCAGGTCCATGGACTCGCCCGGCGCCAGGCGAAGGTCGCGCTCGGCGCTGTTCTGGCTGGACAGCACTACCCCAAGGGCGCACACCGCGATACCAATGTGGGCGATCTGCATGCCCCAGTAGCTGCGGGTCAGGGTGGGCAGGCCCTTGAGCAAACCCTTGTGGCGCGTTTTGTCGACGATGTCCCGCGCCCCCGCGAGCAACACCCAGGCTGCCAGCAGGAACGTCGCGAGTACCGCCCAATTGAAGTCGCCGTAGGCGAAACCGGCGATCACCGCCAGGGCCACGCTGCCGAGCAGCACCGGCATCAGCATGCCCACCAGCCATTTCACCGGGGTGTCTTTCCAGCGCACCAGCACGCCGACCGCCATCACCACCATCAACAGGCCCATCAGCGGGATGAACAACGCATTGAAGTACGGCGGCCCCACGGACAGCTTGGCGCCGCTCAAGGCGTCCAGCACCAGCGGGTAGAGGGTGCCGAGCAGGATCATCGACGCGGCTACCACCAGCACCAGGTTATTGCCCAACAACAGGGTTTCCCGCGACCACAGGTTGAAACCGACCTGGCTCTTGACCACCGGCGCGCGCAGGGCAAACAAGGTGAGCGAGCCGCCGACGACAAACAGCAGGAAGATCAGGATGAACACGCCGCGCTCAGGGTCTGAGGCAAACGCATGCACCGAGGTCAGCACGCCCGAGCGCACCAGGAAAGTGCCGAGAAGGCTGAGGGAAAACGCCGCGATGGCGAGCAGTACCGTCCAGCTTTTGAACACACCGCGTTTTTCGGTAACGGCCAGGGAGTGAATCAGCGCGGTACCCACCAGCCACGGCATGAAGGAGGCGTTTTCCACTGGGTCCCAGAACCACCAGCCGCCCCAGCCGAGTTCGTAGTAGGCCCACCATGAGCCCAGGGTGATACCGATACCGAGGAAGGCCCAGGCAACGATGGTCCATGGCCGTGACCAGCGCGCCCAGGCGGCGTCGAGACGACCGCCGAGCAAGGCGGCGATGGCAAACGCGAAGGCCACGGAGAACCCCACATAACCCATGTAGAGCATCGGCGGGTGCACGATCAGGCCGATATCCTGCAGCAACGGGTTGAGGTCGTGACCGTCCACCGGGATCTGCGGCAGGATGCGGGTGAACGGGTTGGAGGTCATGATCAGGAACAGCAGGAAGCCGATGCTGATCATGCCCATCACCGCCAGCACCCGCGCCAGCATCACTTGCGGCAATTGGCGCGAGAACACCGAGACGGCGAAGGTCCAGCCGCCGAGGATCAAGGCCCACAACAGCAATGAACCTTCGTGGGCACCCCACACGGCGCTGAACTTGTAGTACCAGGGCAAAGCGCTGTTGGAGTTGTTGGCAACGTAGGCGACCGAAAAATCGTCGGTCATGAAGGCGTAGGTCAGGCACCCAAAGGCGAACAGCAAGAAGGCAAACTGGCCCCAGGCGGCCGGCTGCGCCAGGCTCATCCACAGGCGGTCGCCGCGCCAGGCACCCAGCAAGGGCACCACGGCCTGGACCACGGCAAAGCACAGCGCGAGGATCATCGCCAACTGGCCCAGCTCCGGAATAAACAGTGCGAACGTCATGGCTCAGCCCTCCTTGACTGGGGTGGCGGGAGCGGTTTGGCCGCTGTCTTTCAAGGCTTTGGTGACCTCGGGCGGCATGTATTTTTCATCGTGCTTGGCCAGCACTTCGTCAGCCACTACCACGCCATCGGCGTTGAGCTTGCCCAGGGCGACAATGCCCTGGCCTTCCCGGAACAGGTCCGGGAGGATGCCGCGATAGGTGATGGTCACGGCCTTGTTGAAATCGGTGACGACGAAGGTCACGTCCAACGAATCGCCGGAACGCTTCAACGAGCCCTGCTCTACCATGCCGCCAGCGCGGATGCGCGTATCGACCGGTGCCTCGCCATTGGCGATCTGGGTGGGCGTGTAGAACAGGTTGATGTTCTGCTGCAGGGCGCTCAGGGCCAGGGTCACGGCAATGCCGACGCCGGCCAGGATGGCAAGGATGATCAACAGACGCTTTCTACGCAGCGGATTCACTTTTCGGTCTCCCGGCGCAGACGTCGCGCCTCTTGTTGCAGGTAACGCTTGCGGGCCAGGATCGGCGCGGCGACGTTGAGGGCCAGCACCGCCAGGCAGATGCCATAGGCCGTCCAGACATACAGGGCGTGGTGGCCCATGGCGAGAAAATCGCTGAAAGAAGCAAAACTCATCCGCGTGCTCCCAGGCAATTTTGCACTTCGGCTTTCACCCAACTGGTACGGGCTTCACGCTTGAGCACTTCAAGGCGCATGCGCAGCAGCAATACGGCGCCGAAGAAACAGTAGAAGCCCAGCACCATCAACAGCAACGGCGCCCACATCTCCACGGGCATCGCCGGTTTTTCGGTGAGGGTGAAGGTGGCGCCCTGGTGCAGGGTGTTCCACCACTCCACCGAGTACTTGATGATCGGGATGTTGATCACGCCGACAATCGCCAGCACCGCGCAAGCCTTGGCGGCGCTGTCACGGTTGCTGATGGCGTTGCCCAGGGCAATCAGGCCGAAATACAGGAACAGCAGGATCAGCATCGAGGTCAGGCGCGCATCCCACACCCACCACGAGCCCCAGGTCGGTTTGCCCCAGATCGCACCGGTCACCAGTGCCACGGCGGTCATCCATGCACCGATCGGCGCGGCGCATTGCAGGGCCACGTCGGCCAGCTTCATCTTCCATACCAGGCCGACGATGCCACACACCGCCAGCATCACATAGCAGGACTGGGCCAGCATCGCGGCAGGTACGTGGATATAGATGATGCGAAAGCTGTTGCCTTGCTGATAGTCCGGCGGCGCAAAGGCCAGGCCCCAGACCAGGCCAGTGCCGATCAGCAGGATGGCGGCGATACTCAACCACGGCAGCAGCTTGCCACTGATGCCATAAAACCATTTGGGCGAGCCGAGCTTGTGAAACCAGGTCCAGTTCATTGCTGTTTCCATCACGGTGCTTTTCGTCGTGGCGAAAAGCTCAGGGTCTTTACTGACTCAGCGTCATTGACGCCGGGTCAGACCTCATTATTCACCGACGCTGATTTTCAGGCCGGCGGCTATAGCAAAAGGTGTCAGGGTTACCGCCAGGGCGGTCAGGCTACCCAGCCACAAGAGGTAACCGGTCGCCGGCATACCCATGAGCGCGGCTTGCAACGCGCCACTGCCCAGGATCAACACCGGGATATACAAAGGCAGAATCAACAGGGCCAGCAACAGCCCGCCACGCTTCAAGCCGACCGTCAACGCTGCGCCCACCGCCCCCAACAGGCTGAGCACCGGCGTGCCGAGTAACAAAGACAGGAGCAGCACCGGCAGGCATTCAACGGGCAACCCAAGCATCATGGCAAGCAGTGGCGAGAGCAAGACTAGCGCCAAGCCGGAAAAAACCCAGTGTGCCAGCACCTTGGCCAGTACCAGAAGTGGCAACGGGTGCGACGAAAGGACCCACTGCTCCAGGGAACCGTCTTCGAAATCACTGCGAAACAGCCCGTCCAGCGAGAGCAGAACCGATAAAAGCGCGGCGACCCACACCAGTCCTGGGGACAAGGTTTGCAACAGTTTAGTCTCCGGGCCAACCGCCAGCGGGAACAGCGCGATCACGATGGCAAAGAACACCAGCGGGTTGGCCAGTTCGGCGGGGCGACGGCACAACAGCCGGGCTTCGCGGGCGACCAACAGGGCGAACACACTCATAGCGACCACCGCCCCAGGTCCAGCTCACGGTAGCCAGCAGGCATACGCGCCAAGGTGTGGTGGGTGGTGAGCACCACCAGGCCGCCTTGCTCGCAGTGCTGGGCCAGGTGTGCTTCGAGTTGAACCACGCCTTGTTTGTCGAGGGCGGTGAAAGGTTCGTCGAGAATCCACAACGGCGGGCCGGGCAAGTACAAGCGGGCCAAGGCCACGCGGCGCTGCTGGCCGGCGGACAGGGTGTGGCAGGGAACGTCCTCAAAGCCCTTGAGGCCCACCGCGGCCAGGGCCTGCCAGATGGCGTCACGGGAAGCAGGATGATGCAGGGCGCTGAGCCAACTGAGGTTTTCTTCAGCAGTGAGTACGTCTTTGATGCCGGCGGCGTGGCCGATCCAGATCAGGTTGCGCGCCAGCTCGCTACGCTGTTCGTTCAAGGGCTTGCCGTTGAGATGCACCACGCCGGCCGTCGGCTGCATCAGCCCGGCCAGCAGGCGCAGCAGGCTGGTCTTGCCGCTGCCATTGGGGCCACTGATTTGCACCATGTCCCCACCCGTCAGCCGCAGGTCGAGTTGCTCGAACAGCAGGCGCAGGTCGCGTTCACAGGCAAGCGCTACGGCTTCAAGAAGAGGGCTGGTCAAAAGATCGCGGGCCTTTACGGTTCAAGTCGGCGGTGCAGCGGCCGTTATAGAGAGATGCACAATAACGGCTTTGGCGACCGATTTTAGAGAGCTGGATCAAATAGTTGTGAGGTTTTTACCGCTCTCTTTGCAGACGGGCGGCATTATACATGCGATGCCCTACTCTAAAGAGGGCAATTTCCCCAGAGACGATGCGCACGATGACCGGCGAGATCAACCTTCCTCCACTGCCGCCAACCTCCGCACCCGGGCCCACTCCGCTGCCTGGAGCCGGCGCATTGCTCAAACTGCTGGAGCCGCAGGCCGGGTTGATCGACCCGGGGAAAACCGTGAACGCTGAGGTCATCGCGCTTAAACAAGGCGGCGAGGCCTTTCAGTTACTGCTCAAACTGACCCTCGAAGGCGGTCGCCAGGCGCTGGTGCAGGCCAGCAGTGCCCAGCCCTTGCCTCTAGGCAGCAATGTGGCGGTGAGCCAGACGCCTGCGGGCAACCTGGCCCTTACCTTGCAGCAAGCCATGAGTGCCAACGTGGCCGCTCTCACTCGCCTCGACACTAACCAAATGCCGGTAGGTACGTTGTTGCAAGCCAAGGTGCTGACCACGCAGATGCTACCCCAGGGCACGGCGCAACCGGCGATCTATCGCTCGCTGGTGAGTGTGCTCAATAACGCCCTGGCCGGTGCCACCCTGACCTTGGAAAGCCCTCAACCGCTAAGGGTGGGCAGCTTGCTCAGTGCTGTGGTGCAGAACGCGCAGACCCTGAACTTCGTACCGCTAAGCGGCCTGAAGGACCAACTGGCCGTGACGCAGCAACTTGCCATTCAGCAAAGTCGCCAAGGCTCGCTGGATGCGGTGTTCACCGCCTTGCAAAACCTGCCCCGTGGCGACAGCACATCGGCCGAGCTGCGGGCCGCCGCCGAGCGATTGTTGGCGGCCTTGCCCGATCTGGCACAGGTCAGCAATCCCAAGGTGCTGGCCCAGGTGGTGCAGAACAGCGGCGCCTTTCTGGAAGCCAAACTGCTCGCCGGCCAGAACCCGCAAATCCCACCGTTGGACATGAAAGGCGCGCTGTTACGCCTGGTCGCAGACCTGCTGCCCGCCCTGCCCGCCAGCACCAACCTGAATGCGATCCTCGCCGCCAATACCCTGGCCCAGGTGTTGCCGCACTTTGTGCGCAGCCCGCTGAGCACCCTCGGCCAGGTCGGCGCCCGGCAGATACCCGCCGGCTTCCCGCTGCCCGAGCGGCTCATGGCAAAACTGGAAGGTGAAGGCGACCTGGAAAACCTGCTACGCCTGGCCGCCGGGGCGATCTCGCGCTTGCAGAGCCATCAACTGTCGAGCCTGGAACAGACCGGCACCACCGCCGACGGACGCCTGCAAACGACCTGGCAGTTGGAGATTCCCATGCGCACCCTGCAAGACATCGTGCCGTTGCAGGTCAAGTTCCAACGCGAGGAGCCCGCGCCAGACAAGGACCAGCCCGAGCGCAAGGATAAAAAAGACCCGAAACAAATGCTTTGGCGCGTCGAACTGGCCTTTGACATGGAGCCGCTGGGGCCGTTGCAAGTTCAGGCGCAGCTGTCCCAAGGCAAACTGTCCAGCCAGCTATGGGCCAGCCGCCCTTTCACGGCCAGCCTGATCGAAAGCCACTTGGGCAGCCTGCGTGAGCGCCTGGTTTCATCCGGGCTCAACGTCGGCGACCTGGATTGCCACCTGGGCACCCCGCCACGCGGGCCAAAAACCGGACTGGAGCAACGCTGGGTGGATGAAACCGCATGAGAAACGCCGACCCGCCCCGCCAGGCCATCGCCCTCAAGTACGACGGCCAACAGGCCCCTACTCTGACAGCCAAAGGCGATGATGCCCTGGCCGAAGCCATCCTCAAGCTGGCACGGGAGAATGAAGTACCGATCTATGAAAACGCCGAGTTGGTGAAGCTGCTGGCGCGCATGGAACTGGGGGACAGCATTCCGGAAGAGTTGTACCGCACGATTGCCGAGATCATTGCGTTTGCCTGGACGTTGAAGGGCAAGTTCCCGGCCGGCTACGACCCGGAGGCGGGGCCGGTGGAGCGGGATGTCACTGAGCAGGGTGACGATTACTGATTGCTCATAGGGCACATACACATCCAAATGTGGGAGCCGGCTTGGCTGCGATAGCCATCGGTACCTACACAACTTCGGCGCGACGCTGGATCTGTGGCGAGGGAGCTTGCTCCCGTGACGGCCTACCAACCGACGCAAATCTCCCTGACGCACCACGATCCAAATGTGGGAGCGCGGGGCGGCAGGTAAATAAGCGTCGGCTGGTCGGTCGTCACGGGAGCGAGCTCCCTCGCCACAGGTTTTGCGTCGTTCAGAGGTTGTGTAAATACCTATGGCTATCGCAGGCCAACCAGCTCCCACATTTTTAGCGCGCGGTCAGTTAAGGACTTCGCTCAAAGGAATGAAGTTGACCCGGTCGCCGATGGCCAGCGTGGTCCCTTCCAGCACCTCCACAAAGCCTTCAGCCCACGCCGCACTGCGCAGCACCCCGGAGCTTTGGTTGCGGTAGATGATCGCCTTGCCCTGTTCGATCCGCCCGCGCAGGTACTCGCGGCGGTTGCCGGGCTTGGGCCAGACGAACCCTGCCGGCACTTCGAAGCGCAGCGGCTGCACCTCCTGCACCCCTTGACGGCGCAGCAGATACGGGCGCGCCAGCAGCGCAAAAGTCACCAGGGTCGAGGCCGGGTTTCCCGGCAGGCCGATCACCGGCACGCCACGAAAATGCCCGAAGGTCAGCGGCTTGCCCGGTTTGATCGCCAGCTTCCACAGCGCCAGCTCACCCTCTTCCCGTAAGGCAATGCCGAGGAAGTCCGCTTCGCCCACCGACACACCGCCGGTCGAGAGGATCAGGTCAACGCTGCCCAGCCCCGCCAGGCGCGCGCGGGTCTGTTCCAGATCATCCGGTAGAATCCCGGCATCGATCACTTCGCAGCCCATGCGCACCAGCCAGCTGCACAGCACGCGACGGTTGCTGTTGTAGATCTGCCCAGGGCCGAGCGGCAACCCTGGCTCGATCAGTTCGTCGCCGGTCGACAACACGGCCACGCGTACGCGCCGCACCACCTCGAGTCGATCACGTCCAAGAGACGCGGCCAAACCGAGTTCGATAGGGCCCAGGCGGGTGCCGGCACTGAGTACGGTCTCACCGACCGTGGTCTCTTGGCCCTGAGGCCGGATGTTGTCGCCCATCTGCAATGGCTCGGTGAAACTCACGCGCTGGTCGGTATGCACCACGGCGTTTTCCTGCATCTGCACGCAGTCAGCGCCTTGGGGCACCGGCGCGCCGGTAAAGATGCGTGCACAGGTGCCGGCCGCCAAGGGTTCAGGTGCAGTGCCGGCGAAAATCCGCTGGCTCACCACCAAGGGCTCGCCGGTCCAATCCGCCAGGCGCACGGCGTAGCCGTCCATGGCACTGTTGGGCCACGGTGGCAGGTCGAGTGTGGAGATCAGATCCAGGGCCAATACCCGGCCATCACACTCAGCCAGAGGCAGTACTTCCTGCTCGCGGATCGGCGCGGCGGCGGCCATGTCGAGCAAACGCTGCAGGGCTGCTTCCACCGGCATCAGGGCGCCGGTCTTACCGGGCTTATCCACGGGATTCACAAGGTTCGGCCAGCTTCAGATGCGGAACGAAGTTGCATGGGCGGTGACGGTTATCCAACTGCTCGGCGAGGATGCCGTCCCAACCGGTGCGCACGGCATTGGTGGACCCTGGCAGGCAGCACACAAGAGTGCCATTGGCCAACCCCGCCAAGGCGCGCGATTGCACGGTGGAGGTGCCGATATCGGCCACGGAGATCTGGCGGAACAGCTCGCCAAAACCATCGACCTGCTTGTCGAGCAGGCAGCTCACTGCTTCAGGGGTACTGTCGCGACCGGTGAAGCCGGTGCCGCCGGTAATCAGCACCACCTGCACCACGTCTTCGGCGATCCAGTGGGCCACCTGGGCGCGAATCTTGTAAAGGTCGTCCTTGAGCAGCACGCGCTCGGCCAGGCGGTGGCCGGCGGCGGCAAGACGATCGACGAAGACCTGGCCGGAGGTGTCGGTCTCCAGGGTGCGGGTGTCGCTGACCGTCAATACAGCAATATTCAGGGGTACAAAGGGCGCATCGGCCTTGGCTTTCATGGCACGGTCCGGTTGTCGAAGGAACAGCCCGATGTTATATCACAGGCCCCTGTTTCCCTGCCGCAGCGCAACCACCATGACGTTTGAATTTTCTTCCCTGCCGTGTTCGATCCTGTTGCTGGCCGGTGGTCGCGGCCAACGCGTGGGCGGGCAGGACAAAGGGCTGCTGGAATGGCAAGGTCAGCCCTTGATCGCCCACCTGCACCAGTTGGCCCGGCCGCTCACCGATGACCTGATCATCTCGTGCAACCGCAACCATGAACGCTACGCGCTCTATGCCGACCAACAGGTGAGCGATGACAACCCGGACTTCCCCGGCCCGCTGGCAGGTATCCGTGCAGGACTCTTCGCCGCACGCCATGAGCATCTGCTGATATTGCCTTGCGATGTGCCGCAGATTGATGCGCGACTGCTCGCCGACCTGCGTGCGACCGCACGACGCAATCGGCAGCTACCGGTGATGGTGCGCCAGGGTGACTTCTGGGAACCCTTGCTGTGCGTCATCCCCACTCGCCTGAAAAACCAGGTGGAACAGGCGTGGCAAGCGGGGGAGCGCAGCCCGCGCAAGCTGTGGCTGCAACTGGGTGCCGTGGCGCTGGAATGTCCGGCCGATGACCCGCGCCTGGCCAATCTTAATACGCCCGAGCTGTTGCACCCCGGGGCTGGCATGTCAGAATGAACCCTGCACAAGGAACTTTGCCGGCGTCCCGTACGTCACAAGGTCAGCAATTTAAAAGTATTCTCTCGGAGACAAACTCATGACTCAACGGACCATCGCCGCTCTCATGCTTGCACTGGGCCTCGCCACCCTCGCCGGTTGCGCTTCGCCAACAGTGATCACCCTGAATGACGGTCGCGAAATCCAGGCCGTCGACACCCCGAAGTACGATGAAGATTCGGGCTTCTACGAATTCGAACAACTGGACGGCAAGCACACCCGTATCAATAAAGATCAGGTTCGCACCGTTAAAGACCTGTAAGCCTCAGCGCTTGCACACAAGGCCCGCCTAGCGCGGGCCTTGTTGTTCCTGGGGTTTACCAGTCCAGGGTGATCTGGCTGCGAAAGCTGCGTTGTTCACCGCTTACCGGGTCGATAAAGCGCACGCCCTGGGCCAGTAGCTTGAGTGGCTTGGCGTAATCGTCCTCGGCATCCTTGATCACTTCGGGGTAGAACGGGTCATTACAGATGCTCGCCCCGAGCGCCGTCATATGCACGCGCAGCTGGTGCTTCTTGCCGGTCACCGGGAACAGGCCGTAGCGCCATAGATCAGCGTTTTTCTCGCGCACCTCTACCGCCGTCTCGGTGTTGCTGGCACCCGGCCCTTCCTGCATGCGAAAGAAAGGTTCGCCATCCACCAAACGGCTTTTGTGCACCAACGGGAAGCTGAGGTGCGGCAAGGCCGGAGCGATGGCTTCATAGAATTTGTCGATACGTCGCGTGGGAAACAATTGCTGATAGGCCGAACGGCTGTGCGGGTTGGCGGAGAACAGCACCAACCCCGCCGTATGTCGGTCGATGCGATGCAGGGGCACCAGGGCGGGATTGTCCAGGCGCCGGATCAAGCGTCGCAACAAGGTGTGCTCGACGTACTCGCCAGCGGGTGTCACTGGCAGGAAATGCGGTTTGTCCGCCACCACCAGGTGCTCATCCGCGTACAGGATGTTTTCCAGCACCGGAATCACTTTCTCGTTGGGCACTTCGCGAAAGTAATAGATGCACAAGCCTTCCTTGTAGCCCAGGCCCAGGCTGATCGGGCTGCCATTGACATCCAGCACCCGGCCGCGGGCAATGCGGTCCAACCATTGTTCGCGGCCGATGGCCGGAAAGTGTGCGCACAGGCAATCGAGCACCGTCACCCAGGAGCCCGGCGGCAAGTACAGGGTGCTGGCTTGGTGCTGGGAGGGGGAAAAAATGGAAGTGGACATGCCGACGCTCAAAGCCTGGAAAACAGGCGGGCATTATCGCCCATGGCGCGCGATTGCCTAGGGCCTATCTCAGGCCTTGGCCAGTTGAGCTCGCAGCACCGGCGAGGCGCTTGCCGCCTCGGTGAATTCCTTGAGCCAGCGCAGCACGTCCACCGCTTCCCAACGACCCGGGTCATACAACGCGTAGAGCAAGCCCTGATAACCCACCACATCCAGCTGCTTGTGATAACCGGCGCGCTGGAACAGCGCCTCGATTTCCGCGAAGCAGGTGTTGAAATGCACTTTGTTAAACGGCGTCTTGCCTTCCGTGACCAGGCCATCGAGGCGCAGTTCGTTCACCGCGTCACGCACCACATCGGCGGACATGCGATTGACGCTGCTTTTAAGTTGTTCAACATTCACCACGGGCGTTCCCTCTATTCAATCGCTGTACGAATATACAGTAACTTAATATTTGGAAAGCCGCCATCGCATAAATCTCAACGCAGGAAGGTAACCACCTGCGCGGTGTCGAACGGCCAGTCCAGTTCCGCCCCGGTGTCCGTGCGGCGAAGCACCGGAATCCGCAGGCCGTAGACGTCTGTCAGGTCCTCCGGATCGGCGATATCCACCAACTCCACCAACAACCCGTGCTCGACGAGCGGCATGACTTCGGCTTCGGCAATCTCACACAGATGGCAACCCAGGGTGCCGAACAGCTGGCATTCAGGAAGCATGATGAAAGGACTCGAACAAGAAACGAACATCCATTCTAATCCCAACAAGCCCCTGTAGGAGCGAGCTTGCTCGCGAAAAACTCCCGCGCGCCGTGTTCACTCAGGAACCCCGCGTTATCGTTGACGTTTTTCGCGAGCAAGCTCGCTCCTACGGTGCAAAAAGCCTGATCCAGATCACCATGGCCTATAACTGATTCAGCGATTCTTGCGGCTTTTTGCCGCTCGCCCTGCAACGGAGATGCCTGTGTTCGCCAACCTGCTGATTATTCTGGCCTCATCCCTGGTGGTGATTGCACTGTTTCGCCGGCTGCAGCTGCCGCCCGTGCTGGGCTACCTGTGCGTAGGCCTGGCAGTGGGCCCCACCGCGCTGGACTGGGTCAATGACAACGAAGACCTGCCGGACCTGGCCGAGATGGGTGTGGTGTTCCTGCTGTTTTCCCTGGGGCTTGAGTTTTCCCTGTCGAGAATGTTGGCGCTGCGCAGCGTGGTATTTGGCCTGGGCAGCCTGCAAGTGCTGGGGTGCGGGGCATTGCTGGGCGCGTTATTGATGAGCTTTGGCCTCGCACCTGGCGTCGCGTTGTTACTGGGCGCAGGGCTGGCGTTATCGTCCACCGCCATTGTCAGCAAGGAGTTGACCAGCCTGGGTGAAGTCTTCAGCAGTCATGGGCAGAATGCGATCGGCGTGTTGCTGTTCCAGGATGTCGTAGCGGTGTTGCTGCTGACATTGGTACCGGTATTTGCCGGCAGCAGCGACCAAGCCTGGTACTGGGCGCTGCCGCTGACCTTGGGCAAGACCGTGGTGCTGTTCGTGGGCCTGTTGTTCGCCAGCCGCTGGTTGCTGCCGCGCCTGTTCCGTGAAGTCGCCGCGTCTCATTCGGCGGAACTGTTTGTGCTGCTGGCGCTGGTGATTGTCTTGCTCACCGCCTGGCTCACCCACCTGCTGGGCCTGTCCCCTGCCCTCGGTGCATTCCTGGCCGGCATGCTGCTGGGGGAAAGTCATTACCGACACCAGATCGAAGCCGATATCCGCCCGTTTCGCGACATCCTGCTGGGGCTGTTTTTTGTCAGCATCGGCATGCTCATCGATCTGCAGTTGTTCGTCAGCCACAGCCTGTTGATCCTCGGCCTGACGCTCACGCTGATGCTGGTCAAAGGCAGCGTCGTCGCGGCGCTGGTCAAGTGGCGTAACAGTGACACCGAAACAGCCTGGCGCAGCGGTCTGGCGCTGGCCCAGGGCGGCGAGTTCTGTTTTGCGCTGATGGCGCAGATGCAGCAGAGCCGGTTGATTCCCGATGAGTTCAACGGCCTGCTACTGGCTGCCACCTTCTGCTCGATGCTGCTGACACCGCTGCTGTTACGTGCGGCACCGGCCATCGCGCTGCGCCTGCATCGCAAGCCCAACCAGCAAGTGCAACTGGAACACATCACCGCGCTCAACGCTCAATTGCACGGACACGTGGTGATTTGCGGGTATGGCCGGGTAGGCCAGTCCATCGGGCGCTTTATGCGCCGCGAACAACAGGCGTTTATCGCCCTGGATGATGACCCCGAACGGGTGCAGGAAGCCGCCACCGAGGACAGCAGTGTGCATTACGGCGACTGCCGCCGTGGTGCATTGCTCAGCGCCGTCGGCCTGGAACGGGCGCGGTTGGCGGTGATCGCGGTGGACAACAGCGATGTCGCCCTGGTGGTGCTCAAGGAGGCGCGGCAGATCAACCCAGACGTGCCGATCCTGGTGCGCACACGCGATGACAGCCAGTTGGCTGAACTCAAGGCCGCGGGCGCCAGCGAGGTGGTGCCCGAGTTGCTGGAGTCGAGCCTGATGCTCGCCTCCCACGCCCTGATCCTGCTGGGCCTGCCGGACCAACAGGTGCAGGCGCGAGTGAATGAAGTACGGCGCAACCACTATCGCCTGCTGCACGGTTTCTACCCACCGCCACACACTGACGAAGACGCGCCGATCAGTCCTGACTGACCGCGCCGATCTTGTGGATCGACAGGTCCGCACCGTAATACTCCTGTTCCTGGCTCAAGCGCAGCCCTTGCACGCGCTTGATCACGCCGTACACCAGCAAGCCGCCGCCAAATGCTACCGCCACGCCCAGCCCGGTGCCGATCAACTGGCTGATCAGGCTCACGCCGCCCAGTCCACCCAGGGCAGCCTGCCCGAAGATGCCGCAGGCAATGCCGCCCCACACGCCACACAAGCCATGCAACGGCCACACGCCCAGCACGTCGTCGATCTTCCAGCGCACCTGGGCAGCGATAAAGCACCACACGAACAAGCCGCCAGCGACCACGCCCGTGACCAGCGCGCCCACCGGATGCATCAGGTCGGAACCGGCGCAGATTGCCACCAACCCGGCCAAAGGACCGTTGTGCAGAAAACCGGGATCATTACGGCCAATTACCAGGGCTGCCACGGTGCCGCCGACCATGGCCATCAGCGAATTGACGGCCACCAGACCACTGACGCCATTGAGGGTTTGCGCGCTCATCACGTTAAAGCCGAACCAGCCCACGATCAGAATCCACGAGCCCAGCGCCAGGAAAGGAATGCTCGACGGCGCAAACGCTACCAGGCGCCCTTCACGATAACGCCCATTGCGCGGGCCCAGCAGCAACACCGCCGCCAGCGCCAGCCAGCCGCCCATGGCGTGAACCACCACGGAACCGGCAAAGTCGTGGAAGCTGGCGCCAAAGGTTGCGAGCAGCCATGCTTGCAGGCCAAGGTTGCCGTTCCATACCAGGCCTTCGAAGAACGGGTAGATAAACGCCACGATCAGCGCGGTGGCACACAGCTGCGGGGCAAACTTCGCACGCTCGGCAATCCCGCCGGAAATAATTGCCGGAATCGCCGCGGCAAACGTCAGCAGGAAGAAAAACTTCACCAGGCCGTAGCCATGATCGGCGCTGATCACCGCGGCCGGTTGCAGGAAGCTCACACCGTAGGAGATCCAATAGCCTATAAAGAAATAGGCCAGCGTTGAAATCGCGAAATCACTGAGGATTTTCGACAAGGCGTTGACTTGGTTCTTCTGCCGTACCGTGCCAACTTCAAGGAAGGCAAAGCCGGCGTGCATGGCCAGCACCATGACCGCGCCAATCAGAATGAACAAGGTATTGGAGCTGTGGACGAGGGTGTCCACCGCGCTTTGCAAGTTTTCCATGGAGGTTGGCAGGCCTGCATCAAGGCAAAAAGCACCAAAGCGGTTCAAGCCAGGGTTTAGCGCACTAAATTGGCACCGCCGGCTCCGCCTTTCTTCAGAGGGCGTGAACCGCTTTAGCGCAGCGATCAACACAACAGGCCGTTGCCGAAAGGGTTTTTCCGCGAAATTAAGTGATTTAGGGTAAGGTTTTCCAAGGTTTTCACCTCGACCGCCCGGATTCAGCGCAGGCTCCAAGGCCTGCGCACCAAGGCAAAGCAAAAGCTGTACCACACAATTGCAATGAACCTTCAGCGAACGCCGCGACTCGAAACCACACGTACAGATCAGCTACCCACGGAGATAACCATGGCCGGTAAAACAGCAAAGACTGCTCAAGAGATACTGATGGAGGATTTTCAAACCCTGGTCAGCGATACCGAAAAGCTGCTGGACGACACTGCCGTGCTGGCCGGTGACCAGGCTGACGAGTTGCGCACCAAGATCCACGAGAGCCTGCTCAAGGCCCGCGAGACCCTGCAACTGACCGAAGACTCATTGCGCGAGCGCGGCCAGGCGGCAATCACCGCCACCGAAGACTACGTGCAAGCCAACCCATGGCAGTCAGTCGGCATTGCTGCCGGCGTAGGCTTTTTGATCGGTCTATTGGCTACAAGGCGCTAACCATGTCTATCGGCGAATCCAGCTCATCCACGAGCGCACATTCCTCAGCAAGCGGTTCAACTTCCCGACGCCTGGGCGCAGCTGTGCTGGGCTTGCTGCACAGTCATGTCGAGTTGTTCGGCATTGAATTACAAGAGCAAAAGGCCCGTACCGTCAGCCTGTTGCTGTTTGCCGGCCTGGCATTGGTGTTTGCCCTGCTGTTGCTGGTGGGGTTGTCGACGCTGGTGATGATCCTGGTGTGGGACACGGGCTATCGCCTGACCGGCATCATCTGCCTCTGCGTGTTCTACAGCCTGGCCGCTGCGTTCTGCGGTGTGCGCTTGAAGGCGGCGGTATTCGATGAGTCAACGCCCTTCCACGCCACGCTTGAAGAACTGGCCAATGACCGGGAGCGCCTGCTGCCATGAGCATGACTGAGATCCCGCAAAATACTTCTCGCCGGGAAATGCGCAAAGCCTTGATTCGCCTGCGCATGGAAATGCACCGCCAGGAAATCCGTCATGAGTCCCAACAACTCATGGCGCCCCTGCACAAAATGCGCAACATGCGCCACAACTGGCAGGACAGCCTGGGCATCAAGCACGCGCCGTTGTGGGGCGTGGCGGCGGTTACGCTGATGGGCTTCTTTACCGGCAAGGGCGCCAAGGGCGGCAGTATCAGCAGCATCACGCGCCTGGTGCGGCTGGGTGCCGGCTTGATCCCCCTGATCAAGTTGGCCATGCAAGGCTCTTCGCGCAAAAGCTGACCCTCGTGAGCCGATGACCGCAATGACCAGACACCTGCTGGTCATTGCGGTTTTTTGCGCTGCCTGTTAATTGATACCGACGCGGCCGACCGCTGGATTCGCCTGCCCTTGAAGGCCGAACCGGGAAGCTGGAACTGTCATTCACACTACGGAGAGCCTGCGCCTTGGATTGGCCCACCCTGCTAACCCGCGAACGTCTTGGAAAACCCCTGCACAGCCCTGAAGAACTGGGCCGCAGCCCCTTCCACAAAGATCACGACCGCATTATTTTCTCCGGCGCGTTCCGGCGCCTGGGACGCAAGACCCAAGTGCATCCGGTTTCGAGCAACGACCATATCCACACACGCTTGACCCACTCCCTGGAAGTCAGCTGCGTGGGGCGCTCACTCGGCATGCGCGTGGGCGAAACCCTGCGCAGCGCCCTGCCCGACTGGTGCGACCCCAGCGACCTGGGCATGGTGGTGCAATCGGCCTGCCTGGCCCATGACATCGGCAACCCGCCATTCGGGCATTCCGGCGAAGACGCCATTCGCCACTGGTTCCAACAGGCCGCCGGGCGAGGTTGGCTGGATGGCATGAGCAGCGCCGAACGCAATGACTTCCTTAACTTCGAAGGCAATGCCCAGGGCTTTCGGGTACTCACCCAACTTGAATACCACCAGTTCGACGGCGGCACGCGGCTGACCTACGCCACCTTGGGCACGTACCTCAAATACCCCTGGACTGCCCGTCACGCCGACTCGCTGGGCTACAAGAAACACAAGTTCGGCTGTTACCAGAGCGAGTTGCCAATTCTTGAGCAGATCGCCCACAAGCTTGGCTTGCCCCAGTTAGAGGAACAACGGTGGGCGCGTCACCCGCTCGTCTACCTGATGGAGGCAGCCGACGACATCTGCTACGCGTTGATCGACCTGGAAGATGGCCTGGAAATGGAGCTTCTGCAGTACAGCGAAGTGGAGTCGTTGTTGCTCGACCTGGTCGGTGATGACCTGCCACAAACCTATCGCCAGCTGGGCCCATTGGACTCTCGCCGACGCAAGCTGGCGATCCTGCGTGGCAAAGCCATCGAGCACCTGACCAATGCGGCTGCGCAGGCGTTTGTCGAACAGCAGGACGCCCTGCTGGCCGGCACGCTGCAGGGAGACCTGGTGGAGCATATGCACGGCCCGGCAAAGCGCTGCGTGCTGGATGCCAAAGACATGGCGCGCAAGAAAATTTTCCAGGACAAGCGCAAGACATTGCATGAAATCGGCGCTTACACCACCTTGGAAATCCTGCTGAACGCGTTCTGCGGCGCGGCCCTTGAACAACATGGCGGGCGAACACCGTCGTTCAAGAATCGGCGCATTCTCGATTTGCTGGGCAACAGCGCGCCGGACCCCGCCTGGCCACTGCACGCCTCGTTCCTGCGAATGATCGACTTCATTGCCGGTATGACCGACAGCTACGCCACCGAAATGGCACGGGAAATGACTGGGCGTTCCAGCCCTCAGTAACGCTTGCATCCGACCGCCTGTTCCCTGAAACGAATTGCCCTACGATGGGAACAGAGCGGACTGATCGAATTCGTACAAGCATCCGAAGAATAATCACGCGTTCCCAACCGACCGAGCAATTCTACTGCCCCCATCGACGCTTGCCTCACTGTGTGCTTTCTATGCCCAGATACTCTCTTCGTATTCTTTTGGTGGAGGATCACCCGTTTCAACTTCTGGCCACCCAATGCCTGCTCAACAGCTTCGGCTTCGATCAACTGACTGCGGTGGAAAACGCAGAGCAGGCCATACGCACAATGAGCCAGTCCGAACATCCCTTTGACCTGATGTTGTGCGACCAATGCCTGCCCGACCTGCCCGGACTTGAACTAGTGGAAATCGCCAGCCGTCGGCGCTTCATTACCAGCGCTATTCTGTTAAGCGGGCTACCCACGCCAGAACTGATGAGCCTGACAAAACAAGCCTCGCAACGAAGTCTTCCGCTTCTTGGCTATTTATCAAAACCGTTGAACAAGGACGAACTTGAAAAGTTAATCGGCTTAACTTTTACCCCCCCTACGTAGGACTTTAAACATCTTCTTCGACGAAATACGCTACGAAGCCCGCCGTAAAAATTCAAGCCTATCACCATGCCACGATTGCGTTCGAAACGCTCACATGCTCTGTCACGACTACCCATCAACTTGTAGGCGCATACCTTTTTAATTGTAGGAACTTTCCTGTTTTGCATCTACTGCTCGTGCGCTTCATGCCGTGCCCTTATCTTCTGAGCTAATGTGCCCGCTTTATTTGCACCTGCATGGAATGTGATTATGAACTCAGTTTTTATTATCGATGACCACCCCGTTATCCGGCTTGCTATTCGAATGTTGCTGGAGCACGAAGGTTACAAGGTCGTCGGCGAAACAGACAACGGGTGCGATGCCATACAAATGGTCCGTGAGTGCCTTCCAGACTTGGTGATTCTGGATATCAGCATCCCGAAACTCGACGGTCTCGAGGTGCTCTGCCGATTCAATGCCATGAACACCTCAATGAAGACCCTGGTGCTCACGGCCCAGTGCCCGACGCTATTTGCTACGCGGTGCATGCGCTCGGGCGCCGAAGGCTACGTGTGCAAGGAGGGTGACCTGAGCGAATTGCTGAGCGCCATTCGCGCTGTCCTGTCCGGCTACAACTACTTCCCCAGCCAGGCATTGAGTGGCCCCGGAGCCGAAGGCATGGATGTCCAGGAGCTGGAACTGTTCAAGTCAGTTAATGACCGAGAGTTGATGGTCCTGCAACTTTTTGCGCAAGGTCGCACTAACAAGGAAATTGCCAAAGGTATGTTTTTAAGCAACAAGACGGTCAGTACTTATAAAAAGAGACTCATGCAGAAACTCAAAGCCAAATCCTTGGTAGAACTCATCGAGATGGCAAAACGAAACGCGCTAGTGTGAGAAAGCGGATGCCCAGGCGTATAAAGGACTATCTGATTATATTAAGTGCCGGTTTGTACTTCAGCACTACCGTGCTGGCGGAGCACCAAACCAGCCCGGAACGTTTCACCCTCTTGAGTCGTGCGGGAGCTGTTCAACTGGACACTCATTTTGACAAGGCCCAGCGCCAGTGGCTGCAGAACAAACGTGAACTCACGCTGGGGACATCCACACCTGATTACCCGCCCTTCGACCTCACTTCCAGCGGCCATGACTACGAAGGCCTTACCGCCGACTACGCAGGATTACTGGCCAAGGCACTCTCCCTGCCAATCAATGTGATGCGCTACCCCTCCCGAGCGGCGGCCATTCGCGCCCTGGAAGACGGGGAAATTGACCTGCTGGGCTCCTCAAACGGGTTTGAAGCTGCGACGCCAAATCTTATCCTCTCCGAACCTTATGCCGTGGACCAGCCGGTGCTGGTCACGCGCGAGGGAGAAACCCGCAGCCTCAGCGAAGGCCTCGATGGGCTGCGCCTGAGCCTTGTCTATCACTACCTGCCGCTCAATGAGGTGGAGAAGCTGTACCCCAAGGCGAGCATCCGCGCCTACCCGTCCTATCAGAATGCCTTGAATGCAGTGGCCTTCGACCAGGCGGATGTGTTTCTCGGTGACACCATTTCCACCCATTACATGATCAACAAGGGCTATCTCAAGAACATTCGCATGGCCAACTTCGGCAAACATGAAGCTTATGGTTTCAGTTTTGCCACGCGCCAGGACAACCGGATGCTCCTCAGCATTGTCGATTCAGCCCTGGCCTCAGTGCCCATCAACGAAAGGGACAGTATTGCCAAGCGCTGGAGCGCCGGCAGCGACATCCTGCTGACCGACAAGAAGCTGCAACTGACCCAGCGCGAAGAGCGCTGGCTCAAAGAGCATCCGGTGGTCACCGTGGTCGTCAACGAAACTTTCGCGCCCCTGACGTTCTTCGATGCAGACGGCAACTTTCGCGGCATCACCGCCGACTTGCTGGAGTTGATTCGCTTGCGCACCGGCCTGCGTTTTTCGGTGCAGCGCGGGCGCGATGTCAGCGCGATGATCGACCAGGTCGCGACCCAGAAAGTCGATATGATCGGTGCCATCGTGCCCAGCAACGAACGAGATTCGCAGCTTAATTTCAGCCGCCCCTACCTGGAAAACTCCTATGTATTGTTGACACGCAGAGAGCAAGGTGCCCCCTCGAACATGGAGCAGATGGCAGGAAAGCGTCTGGCAATCACCCGAGGCAACCCACTGGCCGCGACCTTGAGCAAAGACTTCCCGCAGGTTCAACTGGTCGAAACCAGTGATACGTTCAGAGCATCGGAGCTGCTAGCACAGGGACAAGTGGATGGGGCAGTGAATACCTTGGTGATCGCCAACTATTTCCTGTCATCCCAGGTCTTCCAGGATAAATTGCAAATAAGCGCCAGCATCGGCACGACCCCAGCGACCTTCTCTCTTGCTACCTCGCGCCAAGCCACGGAGTTGAGCTCGATACTCGACAAGGCGCTGCTCAGCATTGCCCCGGATGAAATGGGCGTAATCAACAGTCGCTGGCGTGGCTACACCGCCGCATCGGACAGCTACTGGCGTAATTACCATCAACTGATCGCGCGAATCATCATCGGCACCGGGCTGTTGCTGTTGATATCCCTAGCCTGGAACGCCTACATGCGTCGCCAGATCAAGCATCGAAAAATGGCCGAACGTGCCCTCAACGATCAGTTCGAGTTCATGCGTGCACTGGTCAATGAGACGCCCCATCCGATCTACGTGCGCGACCGCAATGGGTTGTTGCAGACCTGTAACGACAGCTACCTGCAGGTGTTCGACGTCAAGCGCGAAGAGGTGATCGGCAAAAGCGTGACCCAGATGACCATGGCGCTGGCGTCGGAGGCAGCCCAGTATCATGCTGACTATCTGCGTGTGGTGGCCGAGGGTAATCCGCTGATCCTCGATCGCAGCCTGCATATCCACGACAAGAAACTGACCATCTATCACTGGATCCTTCCCTACCGCGACTCTACGGGTGAAGTCCAGGGCATCATCGGTGGCTGGATCGATATCAGTGACCGACGCCAGCTATTCGATGAACTACGCGCTGCCAAGGAGCGCGCCGACGAAGCCAACCGCGCCAAGAGCACGTTCCTGGCTACCATGAGCCACGAGATTCGTACCCCGATGAACGCTGTGATCGGCATGCTCGAACTGACGCTCAAGCGCGCCGACCAAGGACACCTTGACCGTCCGGCGATCGAGGTGGCGTACAACTCGGCCAGAGACCTGCTGGAGCTGATCGGTGACATTCTCGACATCGCGCGTATCGAGTCCGGCCGCCTCAGCCTGGCGCCGGAGCGCGTCAACCTGCGGGAGGTAATTGAATCAGTGGTGCGCGTCTTCGACGGTCTCGCACGGCAGAAAACCCTCAGCCTGCTGCTGGAGTTCAAACCCGACCTGAACGATATCGAGGTGCTGATAGACCCGCTGCGCTTCAAGCAGGTGCTATCGAACCTTGTGAGCAACGCGATCAAGTTCACCGAACAAGGGCAGGTCAAGATCAAGGTCGAGCTGCAGCCTACCCAGGCCCCGGAGCAGATCGAGCTGAAACTGGTGGTGGAAGACACCGGCATCGGCATCAGCCGGGATGACCAACAACGCCTGTTCGAACCCTTTGCCCAGGCGGACAACTCAGGGCAACTGGCGCGCAGTGGCGCGGGCCTGGGTCTGGTGATCTGCCGCAGCCTGTGCGCGATGATGGGCGGCCAATTGAGCCTGAGCAGCGTGCCCATGGTCGGCACCCAGGTGCACGTCAACCTGAGCATGCCTCGCCTGCAAGCGATCCAGGCGGTGGGTGAACACACGCCGCCAACGCCGGCCACCGCACGGGTGCTTAACGTACTGGTGGTAGACGACCATCCGGCGAATCGCCTGCTGATGTGCCAGCAATTGGGCTACCTGGGGCATAAATTCATCGCTGCCGAGCACGGAGCCGCAGGGTTCCAGGCCTGGCGTAAAGAGCATTTCGACCTGGTAATTGCCGACTGCAACATGCCCATCATGAATGGCTACGAACTGAGTCGTTCAATCCGTGAATATGAGCAACGCGAACAATTGGTGCCCTGCGTGGTACTGGGTTTTACCGCCAACGCCCAGCCGGAGGAAAGGCAACGATGCGTGCAAGCCGGCATGGATGACTGCCTGTTCAAACCCATCAGCCTTACCGTATTAGAGCGCCAACTGGCACATATCGCCCCTGAAACCGTGCCCCAACGGCTGGACCTCGAATGCCTGGAAGCGCTGACCGGCGGTGATCCACAGTTGAGTCGACGCTTGCTGGAGGAGCTGCTGAGCAGCAGCCTTCACGACCGCAAGGTCCTTATCGAACTGCGGGATCGACACGCGCCCCCCTCGGACATCATTGAGCAAGCCCACAAGATCAAGGGTGCCGCCCGCATCGTTCAAGCCCATTCGTTGGCGGGGCAATGCGAAGCCTTGGAGCAAACCTGTTCTCGCAATGAGGAGTGGGCCGTGATCGAAAGCGGCATCAGGGCCCTGGAACAGCTCATGCTGGAATTGGAGAAGATGCTGCGGGTTCAACTCGATGAACTGCAAGCCCCATAGCACCAGGGCCCGTCGTGGCGGGAGCGAGCAAATGCGCTCCTACCGCGACCAGCATAAGTACCCACCGCTTCAGCAGTCGGTCAACTGCAGGAAAATCTCCGCCAGCCGCTCAATCCCCTCCTGGTCCTGAGGGGTAAAGCGGCCCAGCAATGGGCTGTCGAGGTCAAGGACACCAATCAGTTGGCCGTCCTTGACCAATGGCACCACCAATTCACTGTTCGAAGCGCTGTCGCAGGCGATATGGCCTGGGAACGCGTGCACGTCCTCCACGCGCTGGGTTTTCCGTGAGGCCGCAGCCGCACCACACACTCCGCGACCAAACGGAATGCGCACACAGGCGATCTGCCCCTGAAAGGGCCCAAGCACCAGCTCTTCGTTACGATTGAGATAAAAGCCAGCCCAGTTCAAGTCATCCAACTGGTTGAACAGGAACGCGGAAAACTGCGCACTGTTGGCAATAAAATCGCGCTCATCAGCCAGCAATGACTCCAGTTGCGCGCAGAGCATGGCATAGCCATCAAGGCCGCTGCCGGCCTGTTGTAAATCGATCATGGTTGACGTTCCAGCAATTTAAGACCCACCCAGTAACGGGCGAATTGATAGGCGCACCGGCCATTGCGGTTGCCGCGCCCAGTGGCCCAACGCACCGCGAGAACGTCAAGCTGCTCATCGCGTTGCCACTGCAAGCCGGCCTTGCTGGCCAACTCACCGATCCAGTGTTCCACCACATCCAGAAAATGCTCCTGGGTAAAGGGGTAGAACGACAACCACAAGCCAAAACGATCCGACAAGGCAATCTTGTCTTCAACCGCCTCGCTCGGGTGCAATTCGCCGTCCACGCGTTTCCAGTTGTCATTGTCGCTCTGGTTTTCCGGCACAAGGTGGCGACGGTTGGACGTGGCGTACAGCAGCACGTTTTCCGGCGCCTGTTCCAGGGAACCATCCAGCACGCTCTTGAGCACGCGATAGTCACCTTCGCCGGCCTCGAACGATAGGTCATCGCAAAACAAAATGAAGCGTTGTGGTAGCTTGACCAGTTGCTCGACCACCCGCGGCAGGTCAGCCAGGTGGTCACGCTCGATCTCGATAAGACGCAGGCCGGCGTTGGCGTGCTGGGCGAGCAAGGCCCGGACCATGGAAGACTTGCCGGTGCCACGCGAACCCCATAACAGGGCGTGGTTGGCGGGTAACCCATCAAGGAACTGTTGGGTGTTGCGCGCCAGTTGTTCACGTTGTTTGTCGACACCAATCAGGTCCGACAGGCGCATGTCCAGGCTCACTTCCAACGCTAACAGGAAGCCATTGCGACCTTCGCGCTGCCAGCGGGCGGCCAGGCATTGGTGCCAGTCGATCGCCTGGCGTGGGGCGGGTAACAACGGTTCCAGGCGAGCCAGCACCGCATCGGCGCGCTCAAGAAAGGCATTCAATCGAGAATCCACAGCTATTCCTCTGGCAACTTCTTGCAAAAGATGGCGTATTGGCAACCCTGCGGCAAACTGTAGGGCTGCATCAAACAAACGATTCATGCCGGGCGAGCCAAAGCTTGTGGATGTTCAGCTATGCTTGCCGGGCGAAGGGAAACGCTAAGTGGTTCAACACTCGATGGATATCAAGTTCGCCCACCGCTTGTCTTATAAACAAGCCAGATTGACTGTGCTGGTCGGTTTCGTCTTGGGAACCCTGCTCAGTCTGATCCAAATCGGCATTGATTATGCCAGTGAAGACGCATCCATCAACCGTGAAATACGCTCACTGATTGAAATCAGCCATAACCCGGCGTCAAGAATCGCCTACAACATCGATGCCGAACTCGCCCAGGAACTGACCTTGGGCCTGCTGCACTCCCCCGCCATCATCCGCGCGCAGTTGATCGACAACAATGGCGTGGTGCTGGCCGACGTCAACCGTCCGCGCAAGGAAAGCAACTATCGGCCGGTCAGCGATTTTCTGTTTGGTGCCAATCGCCAATTCGAAGACCGACTGTTTCTCAGCCATATGCCCAACGACTCCCTTGGTGTGCTACGCCTGGACGTCGATACTTATGCCTTTGGCAGCCGTTTCCTGCATCGCGCCGAGATCACTCTGCTCAACGGCTTCGCCCGCAGCCTGCTGCTCACCGGGATTTTGCTCGGCCTGTTCTACGTAATGCTCACCCAACCGCTGGTGCGCATTATCCGCGAGCTGAGCACACGCAAACAGGCGCGCCTGGATTGCCCACCGGGCCATGAATACGATGAAATCGGCGTGCTGGTCAGCGTCGCCAACCAACAATTCGAAAACATGGAAACCGAGATCCAGCAACGGCGCCATGCCGAAGATCGCCTCACGGAGTATTTGGGGCAACTGGAAAATATCGTTTCTGCGCGCACCCTCGAACTCAAGGCCAGCAACCAACGCTTGAGCCAGTCCAACGATGAGCTGGAGGCGGCGAAAATGACTGCGCTGGGCATGGCTCAGGCACGGGCAGCATTCCTGGCCAATATGAGCCATGAAATTCGTACGCCGCTCAATGGGTTGCTGGGCATGATTGCCCTCTCACTGGATAGCCCGCTGACCGCCGAACAGCGCCAGCAACTGTCCATTGCCCATGACTCAGGCAAAGTGCTGGTGGAGTTGCTCAACGATATTCTTGACCTGTCCAAGTTCGACGCCGGCCAGCTGGAACTGGAGCATATCCCGTTCGACCTGGGCTCATTGGTGGAAGATACCGCCAACCTGCTCTCGCAAAATGCCGCTCCGAGCGTGGAGCTGACCTGCCTGATCGACCCGCAATTTCCCGCCCAGGTGGTCGGCGACCCTACCCGTGTGCGGCAGATCGTCAGCAACTTGCTCTCCAACGCCTTGAAGTTCACCCGCTTTGGTCGCGTCGATGTGCGCCTGCGCGCCTTGGAAGGTCGGGTCAGCATTGAAGTGTGCGATACCGGCATTGGCATCGCCCAGGAAGCCCAGGTGAAAATCTTCCAGCCGTTCACCCAGGCCGGCGCTGGCATTACCCGCCAGTTTGGCGGGACGGGATTGGGCCTGGCGTTGACTCATAACCTGTGCGAAGCCATGCAAGGCCGCTTGAGTATCAGCTCGGAGGTGGGCTTTGGCAGCCAGTTCTGCGCCGACCTCCCACTGCCCGCGCATTTGCCTGCCATGCGCTATGCACCGCTCACGGGCGAGGTGATCGCCATCACCAACGCCGGCGGCGGGCTGACGGAGCTGCTCACCACGCTATTGCCCTCTTGGGGGCTGACACCGCGCTGCTATTCCCAGGACGATGATTTGAGCGGGCTGGCGCCCGACCTGTTGATCACCGACTGCCCTGAATGCTTGTTCCGCTTGCGCCCGGGCATCAGCGCGCCGATTCTGCTGGTTACCGCCTATGGTAACTTTTTGCCCAGCGAAGAAGTCACGGCCCTGGCGCCGCTGCAGCAACAAGCGCGCCCATTGAGCCGCAACGCGCTGTACCAGATCCTGCAACGCAACCTGCGCAGCGGCGCGCAACTGGTGCTCGACCCGGTCCAGATAGAAACCGCTCCGCTTGCGCACCGCGGGCGCATCCTGCTGGTGGAGGACAACGCGGTCAATCAACTGGTGGCCAAGGGCATGCTCAGCAAGCTCGGGTGTGAGGTGATCGTAGCGGCCCATGGTGGCGAAGCCCTCAAGCTTCTGGAGGACCAGCGCTTCGATTTGGTGCTGATGGACTGCAACATGCCGGTGATGGATGGCTATGAGGCCAGCCGACAAATTCGCCGGAGCGGGCGTTGGCCGGACTTGCCCATTGTTGCCTTGACCGCCAACGCGATGGCCGAAGAACGCGAGCGTTGCCGGGCCGCTGGAATGAACGATTACCTGGCCAAGCCGTTTCGCCGTGAAGAACTCAACGCCTTACTGGAACTGTGGGTACCGAAGACAACCAGCCTCTGATGGGTACCCGCAATATTGCGGTCATTTGAGCAGGGCTTCGATCTCCTGGGTCAAGTCCTGGGGCTTGGTGGTTGGCGCAAAACGCTTGACCTGCTTGCCATCACGGCCAATGAGAAACTTGGTGAAGTTCCACTTGATGTTCTTGGAACCCAGCAGCCCCGGGGCCTGTTTTTTCAACTGCACAAACAACGGGTGGGCATCGCTGCCATTGACGTCGATTTTCTTGAACAGCGGAAAACTGACGCCGAAGTTCAGCTCGCAGAACTCGGATATCGCGCCTTCATTGCCGGGTTCCTGCTTGCCGAACTGGTTGCAGGGAAAGCCGAGCACCACCAGGCCCTGGTCCTTGTATTGCTGCCAAAGTTGCTCGAGGCCCTTGTACTGCGGTGTGAAGCCGCATTTGCTCGCGGTGTTGACCACCAGAATGGCCTTGCCGGCAAAGTCGGCCAAGGTCTTTTGCTCACCCTTGATAGTTGTGCAAGGGATGCTCAGCAGGGAGTCGCTCATGGCAATGCCTCAAGTCAGGGAAAGAAGAGCCTTATTTGTAGGAGCGAGCTTGCTCGCGAAAAACTATCAGACGCCGCGTTCATTCAGGAAACCCGCCGTATCGTTGACGTTTTTCGCGAGCAAGCTCGCTCCTACAGGGACCATGCAAGCCTAGCGCGGCACCAGCTCCAGGCATACCGAATTGATGCAGTAGCGCAGGCCCGTCGGCGGTGGGCCGTCCGGGAACACATGCCCCAAGTGTGCATCACACTTGGCGCAGGTGACTTCGGTGCGAATCATGCCGTGGCTGACATCGCGGATCTCGACCATCGCGCTGTCGGCGATCGGCTCATAGAAACTGGGCCAGCCACAGCCGGAATCAAACTTCGCCTTGGAATCGAACAGCGGCTCGTTGCAGCAGATGCAGTGGTAGACGCCGTCGGTCTTGGTGGCGTTGTACTTGCCGCTGAACGGTCGCTCGGTACCCTTGAGACGGCACACGTTGTACTGCTCCGGATCGAGCATCGCCTTCCATTCATCTACAGTTTTCTGCAACTTATCCATCGGTACACCTCGGCAACTGAAAAACCCTGATCTGTGTCTTTTCCATGGATCAGGCGGCACGTATGATTGCGCCTCTTCAAAACGCCAGTCTGGCACCCGCGCCATCGGCATTCAAACGTATTTATGGGTGCGGGCCGTGCAGGCTTCACCCTACGGTAGTGCCTACGCCGTCGGGATCGTTCATTTTCAGGATCACATCGCCATGCAGGTCAGCAAATCGAACAAGCTCGCCAACGTCTGCTATGACATTCGCGGCCCGGTGCTCAAGCACGCCAAACGCCTGGAAGAGGAAGGCCATCGCATCCTCAAGCTGAACATTGGCAACCCGGCGCCGTTTGGTTTCGAAGCGCCGGACGAAATCCTTCAGGATGTGATCCGCAACCTGCCGACCGCCCAGGGTTACAGCGACTCCAAGGGCCTGTTCAGCGCGCGCAAGGCGGTGATGCAGTACTACCAGCAGAAGCAGGTCGAAGGCGTCGGCATCGAGGACATCTACCTGGGCAACGGCGTGTCCGAGCTGATCGTGATGTCCATGCAGGCGTTGCTCAACAATGGCGATGAAGTCCTGGTGCCAGCCCCGGATTACCCGCTGTGGACCGCCGCCGTGACCTTGGCGGGCGGCCACCCGGTGCATTACCTGTGTGATGAGGGCGCCGACTGGTTCCCGGACCTGGCCGACATCAAAGCCAAGATCACGCCCAACACCAAGGCCCTGGTGATCATCAACCCGAACAACCCCACTGGCGCCGTGTACTCCAGGGAAGTATTGCTGGGCATGCTGGAACTGGCGCGTCAGCACAACCTGGTGGTGTTCTCCGACGAGATCTACGACAAGATCCTCTACGATGACGCCGTGCATATCTGCACCGCCTCCCTGGCCCCGGACCTGCTGTGCCTGACCTTCAATGGCCTGTCCAAGTCCTACCGCGTGGCGGGTTTCCGCTCCGGCTGGATCGCCATCTCCGGCCCCAAGCACAATGCGCAAAGCTACATCGAAGGCATCGACATGCTGGCCAACATGCGCCTGTGCGCCAACGTACCGAGCCAGCATGCGATCCAGACCGCCCTCGGCGGCTACCAGAGCATCAACGACCTGATCCTGCCCCAAGGTCGCCTGCTGGAGCAACGTAACCGCACTTGGGAGCTGCTCAACGCTATCCCCGGCGTGAGCTGCGTGAAGCCCATGGGCGCGCTTTACGCGTTCCCGCGGATCGACCCGAAAGTCTGCCCGATCCTCAACGACGAGAAGTTCGTGCTCGACCTGCTGCTGTCAGAAAAACTGCTGGTCGTGCAAGGTACCGCCTTCAACTGGCCATGGCCGGATCACTTCCGCGTGGTGACATTGCCACGTGTGGATGACCTGGAGATGGCGATTGGTCGCATCGGTAACTTCCTGAAGTCCTATCGCCAGTAAGGCAATTGACGCTGTACGACTCTCAAAGGGTCGTACAGCGATTATCTGGCAACACTTCTGTGTCACTTACTTGCGGTTGTACTTCATTTGGCCCCTGCCTATGACGTGCCCCCTATAATCACGGGGCGACAGGGTAGCATCGGGTCGAGCAAGGCTGACAATACAGGTCGGAAAATCCCTTCAAGGCCCTACGCCAACGGTGTAGGACACAGTTTGAAATAGTCCCCCGGTTGAATCACCCCATGCCGCACCTTATATACCCCGCAGTGAGCGACATATTAAGCATGAGGAGAATTCTACAACCATGATGCGCATCCTGCTGTTCTTGGCCACTAACCTGGCAGTCGTACTGATTGCCAGCGTCACCCTGAGCCTTTTTGGCTTCAACGGGTTCATGGCGGCCAATGGGGTTGATCTGAACCTCAATCAGCTGCTGATTTTCTGTGCAGTCTTTGGTTTTGCCGGTTCGCTGTTCTCGCTGTTCATCTCCAAGTGGATGGCAAAGATGAGCACCAGCACCCAGATCATCACGCAACCACGCACTCGCCATGAACAATGGCTGATGCAAACCGTGGAGCAGTTGTCTCAAGAAGCAGGCATCAAAATGCCCGAAGTCGGGATTTTCCCGGCTTATGAGGCCAACGCCTTTGCGACCGGCTGGAACAAGAACGACGCGCTGGTGGCCGTGAGCCAGGGCCTGCTGGAGCGGTTTTCGCCCGACGAAGTCAAGGCGGTGCTGGCCCACGAGATCGGGCACGTGGCCAACGGTGACATGGTCACCCTGGCGCTGGTACAGGGCGTGGTGAACACCTTCGTGATGTTCTTTGCGCGGATCATCGGCAACTTCGTCGACAAGGTCATCTTCAAGAACGAAGAAGGCCGTGGTATTGCCTACTTCGTGGCGACCATTTTCGCCGAGCTGGTCCTGGGTTTCCTGGCCAGCGCCATCGTGATGTGGTTCTCTCGCAAACGCGAGTTCCGCGCAGATGAAGCCGGCGCACGCCTGGCGGGCACCAGCGCAATGATCGGCGCGCTGCAACGCTTGCGCTCCGAACAGGGCCTGCCGGTGCATATGCCCGACAGCCTGACCGCCTTCGGCATCAACGGCGGCATCAAGCAGGGCCTGGCTCGCCTGTTCATGAGCCACCCGCCGCTGGAAGAGCGGATTGACGCACTGCGTCGCCGGGGCTGATAGCCGGATGACTCAACAAGGGGGCGATCTGATCGCCCCTTTTTGTGCCTGCTGATTTCACCGCTCTCTGTAGGAGCGAGCTTGCTCGCGAAAAACTCGCAGGCGCCGCGTTCATTTAGCAAGCACGCGTTATCGTTGACGTCTTTCGCGAGCAAGAACTAGGCGTCCCTCGCTCCTACAAAAGGAAAAACCCTTTTAGCGCCTGGTCAGCCGATAAGTACGCTCTTCAAGGCGAGTAACACCGTCCTGCAGGAACTTTCCGCTCTCCCTCAGGATGTCCCGCTCCTCCAGCCGCTCCAACGCCCAATGCAGTGCAAATAGCACCTGCACTTCCTCGTCCGTGACAGCAAAGGGTGGGCCGGCCTTCTGCCCTTGGTAGTAATCGAGGGTAATCAGCAAACCCTGGCAGCCTGAGGGCAGCAAGGCATTCAGATGCTCTGCGTATCGCGCGCGCATCAGTGGCGGCAATGCTATCAACGCTGCGCGGTCATAAACGGCGCTGCAACCGGCCAGCGCCCCGGCATCGAGGCTAAAGAAATCGCCACACCACAGCTCGATCATGCTGGCCTGGTAGACCTTGAAGGCGCCCTGCTGACTGATGTGCGGCACAAGCTCCTGCTCGCTGAAGAACGCCTCAACCGCCTGCTCCGACAGCTCCACGCCCATTACCGGGTACCCCTGGCTCTTGAGCCATACCAAGTCCAGGCTTTTGCCACACAACGGTACCAGCACCTTTGCCCCCTCGGGCAACCCCAGCACGGGCCAGTGCCGTTGCAAATAGGGATTGACCTCGCGCTGATGGAAGCCGATCTGATTGCTCGCCCAGCGGTCCTGCCAAAATTCAGGCTGCATGAATCACTCCGAAAATTCGATCAAAAGGCGCTAAAACTTATATTAGATTTAGATCGATGATCTGATTGAAGATGACTCCATCTTAACCCTCAGGACCCTGCTCATGCTCCCCAGCCTGTTTATCTCCCACGGCTCGCCCATGCTGGCCTTGCAACCCGGTGCCAGCGGTCCTGCGCTGCAGCGCCTGGCTGCCGAACTGCCACGGCCCAAAGCCATTGTGGTGGTGTCGGCGCATTGGGAAAGCCCGGACCTGCTGGTCAGCGGCAGTGCTGCCCCCGAAACCTGGCACGACTTCGGTGGCTTTCCGCGCGAGCTGTTTGCGGTGCAATACCCCGCGCCGGGTGACCCGCAGTTGGCCAGTGAGATCGTCGAACTGCTGCACGCCGACGGCCTGGCTGCACGTATTGACGAGCAACGCCCCTTCGACCACGGCACCTGGGTCCCGCTGTCGCTGATGTACCCGGCAGCGGACATCCCGGTGGTACAAGTGTCCTTGCCCAGCCGCCTGGGCCCGGCTTTGCAGACTCGAGTCGGGCATGCACTCGCGAGCCTGCGCGAACAGGGTGTGCTGCTGATCGGCTCCGGCAGCATCACCCACAACCTGGGCGAACTGGATTGGCGCGCCGGGCCGGAGACGATTACATCGTGGGCCCGGGAATTTCGTGACTGGGTGGTCGACAGACTCGCGGCCAATGATGACGCCGCCTTGCATGACTATCGCCGCCAGGCGCCACATGCCGTGCGCAGCCATCCCAGCGATGAACATTTGCTGCCGCTGTACTTTGCGCGGGGTGCGGGCGCAGATTTCAGCGTGGCGCACCAAGGCTTCACACTGGGTGCCTTGGGCATGGATATCTATCGCTTTGGCTGAAACCGTTATACCTGTGGGAGCTGGCTTGCCTGCTCTCACAGTTGATCGCGTCGGAGCCTAAAACATGAGGCGAAAAAAAATCCCCGAACCAGTCGGGGATTTTTTATGTGCGATCAATCAGCCCAAGGGCGGATCAATCTTCGCGGTAGCGACGCAGCTTGAGCTGCTTACCGGCAACGCGAGTGTCTTTCAGCTTGGCCAGCAGTTTTTCCAGGCCGTCTTCCGGCAACTCCACCAGGGAGAAGCTGTCACGCACCTGGATGCGACCGATGGCTTCACGTGCCAGGCCACCCTCGTTGAGGATAGCGCCCAGCAGGTTCTTGGCAGCGATACCATCACGCGCACCCAGCGCGGTACGGCAACGAGCACGGCCTTCAGCCAATGGCACTGGAGCACGACGCTCACGGTCACCACGGTCTGGACGGTCACCGGAACGCTCTGGACGATCACCGCGTGGCGCGCTGTTCGGAACCAGTGGACGTTCTTTTTCGATGGCTGCCAGGGTCAGGGCCTGACCATTGGTAGCTTTGCGCAGCAGGGCTGCAGCCAGGGCACGCGGGGTGCAACCGATATCGGCGGTCAGGCGGTCCAGCAGGTCGCCGTGGGTCGATTCAGCGTCAGCCACCAGTGGCGCCAGGCTGTTGGTCAGTTTCTTGATGCGCGCATCGAGAACGGCCTGGGCATCCGGCAGGCGGACTTCGGCAACTTTCTGGCCGGTAACACGCTCGATCACTTGCAGCATGCGGCGCTCACGTGGAGTCACCAGCAGCAACGCACGACCTTCGCGGCCGGCACGGCCAGTACGGCCGATACGGTGAACGTAGGACTCTGGATCGTAAGGCATGTCAACGTTGAACACGTGGGTGATACGTGGAACGTCGAGGCCACGGGCAGCAACGTCGGTCGCCACAACGATGTCCAGACGGCCATCCTTGAGGGAGTCGATCACACGCTCACGCTGGTTCTGGGCAATGTCACCGTTCAGCGCAGCGGCTTTGTAGCCTTTGGCTTCCAGGGCGCTGGCCAGGTCCAGGGTCGCTTGCTTGGTGCGCACGAACATGATCAGGGCGTCGAAGTCTTCGACTTCCAGCAGGCTCAATACAGCCGAGGTCTTCTGGTCAGCGTGAACCAACAGGTGAGCCTGTTCGATCGCGGTAACGGTCTGGGTCTTGGTCTGGATCTTCACGTGCTCCGGATCGCGCAGGTGGCGTTCGGCAATGGCACGGATGGACTGCGGCAGGGTAGCCGAGAACAGTACGGTCTGACGGGTCGCTGGCAGCGCCTTGAAGATGACTTCCAGGTCATCCATGAAGCCCAGCTTCAACATTTCGTCAGCTTCGTCCAGAACCAGGTGGTTCACGGTCGACAGGACTTTTTCGTCACGACGCAGGTGGTCGCACAGACGGCCCGGAGTGGCGACAACGATCTGTGCGCCATTGCGGATTGCCTTGAGTTGTGGGCCCATAGGCGCGCCGCCGTAAACGGCCACAACAGTTACACCCGGCATTTGCTTGGCGTAGGTTTCAAAGGCGGTTGCTACTTGCAGCGCCAACTCACGGGTTGGCGCCAGGATCAGGGCTTGCGGCTCGCGCTTGGCAGGATCGATGCAATGCAGAATAGGCAGGGCGAACGCGGCGGTTTTACCGGTACCGGTTTGCGCCTGGCCAATCATGTCCTTACCGGCCATGATGATCGGGATCGATTGCTGCTGAATCGCCGAAGGTTCTTCGTAGCCGGTCGCTGCGACGGCTGCAAGAATATTCGGGTTAAGATTAAAAGCGGCGAAGCCGCCGGTTTCCTGGGTCATGGGTCTGCCTCTAAGTGCATCCGCAAAGACCCATGCTCCAAAGCTGCGCATGCCGTGTTGAGACTCAAGAGTCGCCCTGGCTGCTTTGTCGGCGGGGATTTGCGAAAACGAATGAATGAAAAAGATTCGTCAAGGAAGAGTCCGCTGTGCGGACGTGCAGCCGAAGCTGACTTCGGGGAATTGCGCTACCTAAACGCGGCCCGGTTAAAGGCCGGCGCGCACTATACCGGAAATAGCTGAAAAAGGGAGCTTTTTTTATCGCCAGGCGCCGATAAACCGCACTGGGTCACGCGCTTTGCAGATCCATGCGCCAGGGTCTATTTTTCAAAGGCCCGGCCCTGTTGGTTATCGAGCTTAAACGGTTCACCCACCCATTGAGACCCTTTGGTCTGAAACCTCACCTGCGCCCCGAGGGCACACCCGATGAATCAAGCCAGCAGTAGCCGTGTCAGCCGCGCACTTGAGGGCCATGTTCTATTGCTAGGCCTGGACCGCGTGGCCAAGCGCAACGCCTTTGACCTGGATTTGCTCAATGAACTGAGCCTGGCCTATGGCGAATTTGATCGAAACGATGACGCACGGGTGGCCGTGGTGTTTGCCCATGGCGATCACTTCACCGCAGGACTGGACCTGGCCAATGTCAGCGGCGTAATGGCCGGCGGCTGGCAACCGCCGCTGGGAGGGTGCGACCCGTGGGGGGTGTTTGCCGGCCCGCGCGTGAGCAAGCCGGTGATCGTCGCCGCCCAAGGTTACTGCCTGACCATTGGTATCGAGTTGATGCTGGCGGCGGATATCAACCTCTGCGCCAGCAATACCCGCTTCGCCCAGATGGAGGTGCAACGCGGCATCTTTCCGTTTGGCGGCGCGACATTGCGCTTTCATCAGATTGCCGGCTGGGGCAATGCGATGCGTTGGCTGCTCACCGGCGACGAATTCGACGCCCATGAGGCCCTGCGCCTGGGGTTGGTGCAGGAAGTGATAGCCAGTGAAGACCTGTTGCCCCGTGCCATTGAATTGGCCAACCGCATTGCCCGCCAGGCGCCGCTGGGTGTGCAGGCAACGTTGATGTCGGCACGCCTGGCGCGCATGGAGGGTGAGGCCGTCGCAGCCGCCGCGCTGCCGCCCATGGTGGATAAACTGCTCAACAGTGAGGACGCCAAGGAGGGTGTTCGGGCGATGGTCGAGAAGCGGCCCGGGGTGTTCAAGGGGATTTGAACAAACTGAATTAGCCGTCGCCAGTGAGAGCCTCTTCGCGGGTAAGCCCGCTCCCACAGGGGATTGCATTTCAACACAGAGTGCAACTCGACTGTGGGCTTGCCCGCGAAAGCGTCCGAACTGACAACTAAGTTGCTGGCCGAATCGCCTTGATCAACGGCTGCAACGAATACCCCAATCGCGGCGCCAAGGCTTCGGCGCGGGCTGATAGCGCATCCAGGTCCAGCACCTGATCCAGCTCCGAAGGCACCAATAGAATCACATTGCCCTCCTTCACCGGCAGCTCCCAGTAATGCCGGTGGTACAACCCACGCAGCAACGCCGCCCCCAGCGGCTTGCCGTCATCGGTGGCCCACTGGTTGATCACCAGCCAGCCGCCGGGGTTGAGTTTCTTCTGACAGTTTTCCAGGAAGGTCCAGGCCAGATGCCCCACGCCCGGGCCGACATCGGTGTAGAGGTCGACGAAAATCAAATCGGCCGATTCAGCACTGTCGAGCAATTGCAGCGCGTCACCAATGCGGATGTACAAGCGCGGATCGTCATCCAGCCCCAGATATTCAATCGCCAGGCGCGGCACATCGGGGCGCAGCTCAATGGCTTCGACATCCTCCAGCGCCAGGAACTTGAGGCATGCCTGGGTCAACGTGCCCGCGCCCAGGCCGAGGAACAACGCACTTTCCGGCTGTTCATGGCACAACGCGCCGATCAGCATCGCGCGGGTGTAGTCGTACTCCAGCCAGCTCGGGTCAGCAGTGAACACACAGCTTTGCTCGATGGCGTCGCCAAATTCGAGAAAGCGGTAATCAGCCACTTCAAGCACACGGATCATGCCGAATTCATCATGGACTTCGGCCAGCAGGCGCTCGACACGCTCCTCGCTCATCACTACTCCTAAAGGGTTTACCGCACGACAAAGGCGCGATTGTCGGCCAAGCGGCAACCACAGGTCACGCACTAATTGCTGCTAACATTGACGCCCTAACATCCACCTGCAAACGAGTTCATGATGAGCCACCCCTGGAGTCCCGATAGCTGGCGAGCCCTGCCGATCCAGCAGCAACCCCGATACCCGGACGCCGCGCACTTGGAGCAAGTGGAGCAGAGCCTGGCGAGCTACCCGCCCCTGGTGTTTGCCGGCGAAGCCCGCGAATTGCGCCGTCAGTTTGCCGAAGTGACCCAGGGTCGTGCCTTCCTGCTGCAAGGTGGCGATTGCGCCGAGAGCTTCGCCGAGTTTTCCGCCGCGAAGATCCGCGACACCTTCAAGGTGCTGCTGCAGATGGCCATTGTCATGACCTTCGCCGCCGGTTGCCCGGTGGTGAAAGTCGGGCGCATGGCCGGCCAGTTTGCCAAGCCACGTTCGGCCAACGATGAAACCATCGACGGCATCACCCTGCCCGCCTACCGTGGCGATATCGTCAACGGCATCGGCTTCGACGAAAAAAGCCGCGTGCCAGACCCGGACCGCCTGTTGCAGTCCTACCACCAGTCCACCGCCACCCTCAACCTGCTGCGCGCCTTTGCCCAGGGCGGTTTTGCCGACCTGCACCAAGTGCACAAATGGAACCTGGATTTCATCGCCAACTCCGCCCTCGCCGAAAAGTACAGCCAACTGGCCGACCGCATCGACGAAACCCTGGCCTTCATGCGCGCCTGTGGCATGGACAGCTCGCCGCAATTGCGCGAAACCAGCTTCTTCACCGCCCACGAAGCGTTGCTGCTCAACTATGAACAAGCCTTCGTGCGCCGCGACAGCCTGACCAACGATTACTACGACTGCTCGGCGCATATGCTGTGGATCGGCGACCGTACCCGTCAGTTGGACGGCGCCCATGTCGAGTTCCTGCGCGGGGTGAACAACCCGATCGGCGTGAAAGTCGGACCGAGCATGAACCCGGACGACCTGATCCGCCTGATCGACATCCTCAACCCGGATAACGACCCCGGCCGCCTCAACCTCATTGCCCGTATGGGTGCAGGCAAGGTCGGCGACCATTTGCCCAACCTGATCCGTGCCGTGCAGCGCGAGGGCAAGCAGGTGCTGTGGAGTTGCGACCCAATGCACGGCAATACCATCAAGGCCAGCAGTGGCTACAAGACCCGCGACTTTGCGCAGATCCTTGGCGAAGTGAAGGATTTCTTCCAGGTGCACCAGGCAGAAGGCAGCTATGCCGGCGGGATCCATATCGAGATGACCGGGCAGAACGTCACCGAATGCATCGGCGGCGCACGACCGATCACCGAAGATGGCCTGTCAGACCGCTACCACACCCATTGTGACCCACGGATGAATGCCGATCAGTCGCTGGAGTTGGCGTTCCTGATTGCCGAGACCTTGAAACAGGTAAAGCGCTGACGTTTTATCGACGGGGATGACGCCATCGCGGGCAAGCCCGGCTCCCACATTTGAACGCGTTTCTCTGTGGGAGCCGGGCTTGCCCGCGATAGGACCTTAAAAGCTGACATCCCGGTTCAGCATCGCAGCCCTCAACCGGGCAGTACTGGGCCGCTGGCAATTGAGCTGGATCTGTTCCAGCCCTAGCCAGTCGGCCATCTTTCGCAGGTTCAAGGCCAGCGCCAACATACCTTCCTCATCCAGCCCAGGTTCTTCCTCGTGCACGGCATGCACGGCCAGGCGCCCATGGGCACGCTCGGCCCGCAGGTCGACGCGTGCGGCAATGCGTTCGTTGTGGAGAAACGGTAGGACGTAATAGCCGTACACGCGTCTTTCTTGCGGCGTGTAGATCTCCAGGCGATAGCGAAAGTCGAACAAGCGCTCGGTGCGGCTGCGCTCCCATATCAGCGAATCGAACGGCGACAACAATGCACTGGCCGGCACGTTGCGCGGCAGTTTGGGCACCGCCAGGCAATACGCTGGTTGTTTCCAGCCCCGCACCTGGCACGCCAGCAGTTGCCCATCCTCAACCAGCTCGGCCAAGCGGTTGCGGCTGTCGGCGGGGTCGAGGCGGAAATAATCGCGCAGGTCTTTTTCGGTGGCGACACCCAATGCAGTCGCACTGTGCAACAGCAAGCCACGCTGCGCTTCACCTTCACTCATGGAGACCCTGAGCACCTCTGCGGGAATAACACGCTCGGGCAGATCATAAAGCCGCTCAAACCCTCGACGACCGGCAACCGTGACCAGGCCAGCGGCGAACAGCCATTCCAGCGCGTGCTTTTCATCACTCCAATCCCACCAGGGACCGGCACGCTCCTCGCGGGTCGACAAGCTACCCGCCCCCACGGCGCCCTGCTGTTCGACGGTGCGCAACACGCGCTGAATCGTCGCCTGCTGCTCACGGCCAAAACGTGCCATCTGCGAATAGATCCCCTGCCCTTGCCGGGCGCGCTCCATACGCCAACCCATCAACGGGTACAGCGCCAAGGGCAGCAGCGACGCCTCATGCCCCCAGTATTCAAACAGAGAACGCCGCCGCCCCAGGCTCCAGGCCGCCTGCTCAAGAATCGATGGGGAATAAGAACCAAGGCGAGAAAACACGGGCAGGTAGTGGGAACGCACCAGCGCATTGACCGAGTCGATCTGTAAAACGCCCAGGCGCTCGATCAAGCGGTTGAGGTGCGTGGCCTTTACCTGTGCAGGCGCCTGGCGCCCGGAAAACCCCTGGGCAGCCAGCGCCATGCGTCGAGCTTGCTTGAGTGAAATACACAGGTCGGCGGGCATGGCGATCTCCATTGAGGCTCGCGCCCTACCCTACTGCATCCGGGCTTATTTTCGCAGCGGGTCTTCCCAGAAATGCCGATGGCTTTCCTGCGCGACGTCGGCGCGATTGAGCCCGATGTCCTTGAGTGCGTCATCGCTCAAGGTCGCCAGCATCTGCCGCTCCTGATGCAACAGTTGCCAACGCGCGAATGTGTGAAACAGCCCGGAAAACGGCCAGTTATCCGTCGATATGAAACCTTTTTGACCTTTCATCTTCTCGCCCTCCAGTGGGGATGACGACAGTGTGTGCCTGGCATTATGATCAATCCAACGAATGTTTCTTATGCATTACATCTCGGAGATTGATCAATTGTCCGCCTATCCCAGCATCGACACAGACGTGCTGCGCACCTTCGTCGCCATTGCCGACCAGGGCGGTTTCACCCGTGCCGGCGAGACCGTCAATCGCACTCAATCGGCGGTCAGCATGCAGATGAAGCGTCTGGAAGAAGACGTGTTGCAGCGCAAACTGTTCGAGCGCGATGGCCGGCAGGTACGGCTCACGCCCGAAGGCCAGGTGCTGCTGGGTTATGCGCGGCGCATCCTGAAATTGCACAGTGAAGTGTTCAATACCCTGCGCGAGCCGCATATGGTGGGATTGGTGCGCATCGGCACGCCGGATGACTATCTGATGCGCTTTCTGCCAGGGATCCTGAAACAGTTCTCCAAAGCCTACCCACTGATTCAAATCGAAATGCACTGCGAAGCATCGACCGTATTGATGCAACGGCGGGACTTGGCGCTGACCGTGATCAGCCGCGAGCCCGGCAATGATCTGGGTGAGTTGTTGCGTACCGAACGCATGGTATGGGCAGCATCACCGTGCTTTTGTGTGGAGGAGCACGATGCCCTGCCTCTGGCGGTGTCCGGCGACGAGTGCCTGTACACCCATTGGGCACGTGCGGCATTGGACGCGGCCGGGCGAGATTATCGCCTGGCCTATCACAGCTCTAACGGAGCAGCGATCCTGGCGGTGGTGAGTGCGGGCCTGGCGGCGATGGTCAGCATGGAAAGCCTGGTCACCGACGACCTGCGAGTGCTCGGCAGCGACGAAGGCTTCCCGCCTTTGCCGTCGATGAACCTGCGCTTGCTGCGTAACCCGCAGATGACCTCGCCGATCACCGAGTGCCTGGCGGACTACATCGTCGAAGGCTTCAAACTTTAAAGGTAAGCATCACCGCGCACACCACCAAAAAGCCACAGAACAGGCCGCGCAACAGGCGCTCCGGCAAGGCATGAGCCACTTTCACGCCCCAACTGATACTCAGCAGGCCACCCACCGCCAGCGGTAGGCCGATCATCCAGTCCACCTCGTGGTGCCAGGCATAGGTGACCAGGGTCACACCGGTACTGGGCAACGCCAAGGCCAACGACAACCCTTGGGCAACCACTTGAGTAGTGCCGAACACACTGGTGAGTACCGGTGTGGCCACCACCGCGCCGCCGACCCCGAACAGCCCGCCCATGGAGCCGGATGCCGCGCCCAAGACGCCAAGCCAGGGCCAGGAATAACGCATTTGCGTGGTGGGCGGCGCGTTGCGGGTGAACATGCGCAGCAGGTTGTAGGCAGACAGCGCCACCAAGAACGCAATAAAACCAATGCGCATGGCGCCCGCATCCAGCCCCACCGCCCAGATCGATCCCAGCCAGGCAAAGCAAAAGCCGGTCACACCCAAGGGTAAGGCGTGACGCAACTCGATGCGGTTACGTTGGTGATAGCGCCACAGGGCGAGCATCACGTTCGGCACGACCATGACCAAAGCGGTGCCCTGGGCAATTTGCTGATCCAGCCCGAACAACACGCCGAGTACCGGGATAGCAATCAGCCCGCCGCCGATGCCAAACAGCCCACCCACGGTGCCCAACGCCGCACCCAATGCCAAGTACATCACTAGATCCCACACCGCTCGCTACTCCGCAATTCCAAGCTTTGCATGCTACGCAGTCGGCTCTGGCGCGGAAACGCACAGCAACGCACAATGGCTGTGCCAATCTCGCATAAGCGTCGAGCCATGAACCCCAACACCTTGACCGACCAACTCAGCCTGTTTCTGGATGTGCTGGAAGCCGGCAGCTTTTCCGCCGCCGCGCGCCGCCATCCGCTGACACCTTCCGCCGTGGCCCGGCGTATCGACAGCCTGGAGAACTCAGTGGGCAGCCGCCTGTTCCAACGCAGCACCCATGCAGTAGTGCCCACCTCGGCGGGCCTGGCCTTTGCCGAGCGGGCACGACGGATTGTCAACGAGTTGCAGCTGGCGCGGGCTGAAGCGGTCTCGCTGAGCCATGCGCCGGAGGGGTTGATCCGGGTCGATGCGCCCGCAGCATTCGGCCGCCGGCATCTGGCGCCGGTCATTGCGGACTTTTTAAACCTGTACCCAGGACTGGACGTGCACCTGCACTTGATCGACAGCTTTGTCGATATGCAGGGCGCGCATCTGGGCAAGGTCGATCTGGTTCTGCGCGCTGGGCATATTGTCGATACCCGGCTGGTCGCTACGCCGTTGGCGAGCATTGTGCGTATCGCCTGCGCCAGCCCCGCGTACCTGAAAAGCCGTGGCACGCCGGCCCATCCTCGAGAGCTGAGCGAACATGAGGGCCTGGACTGGGACGGGCTGGCGCCAATGTTCGCCTGGCGCTTCGAACTGGACGGGCGTCGCACCACCTATCGCCCCCGGCGCATCCGCATGAGCGCCAACAATGCCGAAGCCCTGCTTTCGGGTGCACTGGCCGGGCTGGGCATCGCTCATCTGCCGACCTGGTTGGCCAGTGAATACCTAGTACGCGGTGAGCTGTTGCCGCTGTTTTGTGAAGACGGTTTGCCGAGCCCGGAAACCGCCGGCATTTATGCGCTGCGCCTGGAGCAACAGCCCAATGCGCGCAGCCGATTGTTGCTTGAATATCTTAAATCCCGTTTCAGCCCGGTGCCGCCTTGGGATCTGGCATTGCAAAGTGGCTTGGTCTGACGCCTCCGGCAAGAATTACCTGGCGCATTAAAGATTTGCCCGCTAGATTCCAGGCCAGACATGCTTTTTCGAGACGCCACCATGAGCAAAAACCCTGATCCTTGCGAATCGCTGTTGCTGGACAACCAGCTGTGCTTCGCCCTGCACTCTACTTCATTGCTGATGACCAAGGTCTACAAGCCGCTGCTCCAAGCCATCGGCCTGACCTACCCGCAATACCTGGCCATGATGGTGCTGTGGGAAGAGGATGAATTGACCGTCAGCGAAATCAGCAGCCGCCTGCTGACGGACCCAGGCTCCATGACGCCACTGCTCAAGCGCCTGGAAGCCGAGGGCCTGCTCAGCCGTACCCGCAGCCGCGAAGATGAACGAGTGGTAGTCGTGGAACTGACCGACACCGGGCGCGCCTTGCAGGAGAAGGCCAAGGATGTTCCACAATGCATCCTGGGCGCCAGCGGGATGGCGCTGGAGCAATTGCGCAAGCTGCAAGGAGACCTGATCGCGTTGCGCGCCAATCTGCAAACCAGCCTCTGACGCAACGCACACCTAAAAAGTGGGAGCTGGTTTGCCTGCGATGGCCATAGGTATCTACACAACTTCGGCACGACGCTAAATCGGTGGCGAGGGAGCTTGCTCCCGTGACGGCCTGGCAGCCGACACAGATATAACTGATGCCCCGCGATCCAAGGTGGGAGCTGGCTTGCCTGCGAAGACGGCCTGACAGTCAACACAGTTGGACCGTGTACATATCCATTCCTGCGGTAACGGCCACTTAGGGTTCCGC
>NZ_JALJRP010000021.1:0-100907 GCF_024519715.1 Pseudomonas sp. Pse35
AAAGTAAGCAAAACGCTCTTGCCCCACCACTCGGCACCTCGCCTAGGCTCGGTGTGCCCGAACGCAGGCTTGAATCCGTGGGCCGCCGCCACGCGCCATCCATGGCGCGGGGCGGCTAACCCGGCGTCCTGCCGGGTTACCCACGAATTCAAGCCTGCGTTCGGCCAGCGTGGTTTAACGGGGCGCCTGAGATCACGATCACAAGCAGATCAAGAGCAAAATCAAGAGCGACTCGCTTCGCATCGTGGTTACCGTGGGCGTATGGCCATCGCAGGCAAGCTCCCACACTCAAAACTGTGACGTATCCGAACTCAGTGACTTGCCCCTAGAATGCCTGCTCCACTTCCTCTGGCATCTGGGGCACTCATGCACATCTCTTCCGGCCGCTGGGTCTACGGTTTCTTCCTGACCCTGCTGACCGCGTTTCTGTGGGGCATTCTCCCGATCAAGCTCAAGCAAGTGTTGCAGGTGATGGACCCGATCACCGTGACCTGGTTTCGCCTCATGGTAGCGGGCACGTGCCTGTTCGTTTACCTGGCCGCCACCAAACGCCTGCCCAGCCGCAAAGTGCTTGGCCCCAAGGGTGGGTGGCTGGTGGGCATGGCGGTGTGTGGCCTGGTGGGCAACTACGTGCTGTACCTGGTTGGCCTGAAAATGCTTAGCCCCGGCACGGCGCAGTTGGTGGTGCAGATGGGCCCGATCTTTCTGATGGTTGCCAGTGTGTTTGTGTTCAAGGAGCGCTTCAGTCTGGGGCAGGGGGTGGGGCTGATGGTGCTGATCGCAGGCTTTGGCTTGTTTTTCAACCAACGCCTGGTGGAGTTGCTGACGTCCATGGGCACCTACACCGCCGGTGTGCTGACGATCCTGCTCGCCACCACCATCTGGGTGTTCTATGCACTGGGGCAGAAGCAGTTGCTGACGGTATGGAATTCATTGCAGGTGATGATGGTGATCTACCTGTCGTGCGCGGTGTTGCTCACGCCTTGGGCGCACCCGCTGGAGGCGTTGCAGTTGAGCCCGTTGCAAGGCTGGCTGCTGCTGGCGTGCTGCATGAATACGCTGGTGGCCTACGGCGCATTTGCCGAAGCCCTGGCGCATTGGGAAGCCTCGCGGGTCAGTGCGACCCTGGCGTTGACGCCGTTGGTGACCTTTGTGGCGGTGGCAGTGTCGGCCTGGCTGTGGCCGGACTATGTGCAAGCCGAAGAGATCAATGCCTTGGGGTATGTGGGGGCTTTGGTGGTGGTGACTGGCTCGGCGATGGTGGCGCTGGCGCCTTCGCTGCTCGCCGGGCTCAGGGCCCGGCGGCTGCGGATGTCGGTTTAAGCGCCGAGCATGTTTTGCGGGCGCACCCACTGGTCAAACTCGGCATCGGTGAGATAGCCCAGCTCCAGTGCAGCCTCACGCAGTGTCAGCCCTTCGGCGTAAGCCTTCTTGGCGATTTCGGCTGACTTGTCGTAGCCGATATGCGGGTTGAGGGCGGTGACCAGCATCAGTCCGCGTTCCAGGTGCTGGGCCATTTGCTCGGCGTCGGGTTCAAGACCGGCAATGCAATGCTCCTGGAAGTTGTTGCAGCCATCGGCCAGCAGGCGGATCGACTCCAGCAGGTTGTGGATGATCACCGGTTTGTACACGTTCAACTGCAAGTGCCCTTGGCTGGCGGCCATGCCGATGGTCACGTCGTTGCCCAGCACCTGGCAGGCCAGCATCGACAGCGCTTCGCATTGTGTGGGGTTGACCTTGCCGGGCATGATCGAACTGCCCGGTTCGTTGGCCGGCAACTTGACTTCGGCCAGCCCGGCGCGAGGGCCGGAACCCAGCAGGCGCAGGTCGTTGGCGATTTTCATCAGCGCCACGGCCAGGGTTTTCAGCGCGCCGTGCAAGGTCACCAGCGGCTCATGGCCGGAGAGGGCGGCGAATTTGTTCGGCGCGGTCACAAAGGGTAGACCCGACAACGCGGCCAGCTCGGAAGCAATCGCCTCGCCAAAGCCATGGGGGGCATTGAGGCCGGTGCCGACGGCGGTGCCGCCCTGGGCCAGCTCGCACACCGCGGGCAGGGCGCTGCGGATCGCACGCTCGGCGTAATCGAGCTGGGCGATAAACGCCGAAAGTTCCTGGCCGAAGGTGATCGGTGTGGCATCCATCATGTGGGTACGGCCGGTCTTGACCAGCTTCATATGCCGCGCGGCCAATTCTGCCAGCCCACCGGACAAGGTGGCGATTGCCGGCAGCAGTTGCTTGTTCACCGCTTGCACCGCAGCAATGCTCATGGCGGTGGGGAAGCAGTCGTTGGAACTCTGGGAACGGTTGACGTGATCGTTGGGGTGCACCGGGCTCTTGCCGCCGCGGTTGTTGCCGGCCAGTTCGTTGGCGCGGCCAGCGATCACTTCGTTGGCGTTCATGTTGCTCTGGGTGCCACTGCCGGTCTGCCAGACCACCAGCGGGAACTGGTCGTCATGCTGGCCGTCCAGGACTTCGTCGGCAGCCTGCTCGATCAGGCGGGCAATATCGGCGGGCAAGTCGCCGTTGCGGTCGTTGACCCGCGCCGCAGCCTTCTTGATCAGGGCCAGGGCATGCAATACCGCCAGCGGCATGCGCTGCTCGCCAATCGCGAAATTGACCAGCGAACGTTGGGTTTGCGCGCCCCAATAGGCGTCATCAGGGACCTGTACTTCCCCCAGGCTGTCGGTTTCGATACGGCTCATCGGTCACCCTCCTTATGCAGTCGTGATTGGTCAGTTTAGGCCCTGGCGGCCAGCGTGGGTTCCCTAAAAGCGCATTTGTGCCATCGCGCCCCGTGAAACCGGGGCTTGCCAAGGAGTGGGGTTGAGCCGCGAGGTTTTTTAGGCGCAGAATGGTCGCCCTTGGGGTCTTACCTCGCCTGCTAGAAAAGGAAACTCGATGACTCGTCTTCGTGCCATCTGTACCGCGGTTGCTCTGGTTTGCGCCAGCGGCCAGGTTCTTGCCGATACCGCCAGCCACAACGCCAGTGCCGAAGCCTTCCTTACCCTGGCCCATGCTGACAAGCTGGGGACCCCGGTGTACATGCAAGTGCAGCAAATGTTCGCCCAGCGTTTCGAACAGACCAAGGCGCCTGCCGCCAAGCAGTCGGTACTGGACAGCTACCAGGCCAAGGCCAACGCCGCTCTGGACCAGGCCATCGGCTGGCCGAAGCTCAAGCCTGACATGGTCAAGCTCTACACCACCAACTTCAGCGAATCCGAGCTCAAGGACCTGGTAGCGTTCTACCAGTCGCCACTTGGCAAGAAAGTCCTGGAAAAAATGCCCCAGCTGACCCAGCAATCGGCCCAGATGACCCAGGCCAAGCTGGAAAGCGCCGTACCGGTGGTGAACAAGCTGTTGGAAGACATGACCAACGAGCTGGCGCCAAAAGCCGCCGCACCGGCCAAGAAGAAGTAAGCAGGAATGACCATGCAACAGCGTATCGAAACGGCCCTTGCCGCCCTGGCCCCGCAACACTTGAGCGTGCTGGATGAAAGCCACATGCACAGCCGTGGGTTGCAGACCCACTTCAAGGCCGTGCTGGTCAGCCAGCAGTTCGAGGGGCTCAACCGCGTCAAGCGCCATCAGAAGGTCTATGCCACCCTGGGTGATCTGATGAGCGAGTTCCATGCGCTGGCGCTGCATACCTATACGCCCGACGAGTGGGCGACAATCGACGCAGCCCCGGCCTCGCCGACCTGCGCCGGCGGACATTGATGGGGTAACCCTGATAGAATCCGCAACGCGCCGCTTAGCCGGCGCGTTTTTTTTGCATCCGGTTCACCCCTTACGAGGGTAGCCACCTGGAGAGAACACCCATGACTCAACCGATTGTCGTGGCGGCACTGTATAAGTTCGTCACCCTCGAAGATTACGTCGCCCTGCGCGAGCCCCTGTTGCAGGCGATGGTCGATAACGGCATCAAAGGCACCTTGCTGATCGCCGAAGAAGGCATCAACGGCACCGTTTCCGGCAGCCGCGAAGGTATTGATGGCCTGATGGCCTGGCTCAAGAAAGACCCACGCATGGTCGACATCGACCACAAAGAGTCTTACTGCGACGACCAGCCGTTCTACCGCACCAAGGTCAAACTCAAGAAAGAGATCGTGACCCTGGGTGTCGAAGGCGTGGACCCGAACAAAAAGGTGGGTACCTACGTCGACCCGCAGGATTGGAACGCGCTGATCAGCGACCCGGAAGTATTGTTGATCGACACCCGTAACGACTACGAAGTGTCCATCGGCACCTTTGAAGGCGCAATCGACCCGAAAACCACCAGTTTTCGCGAATTTCCCGACTACATCAAAGCCAACTTCGACCCGGCCAAGCACAAGAAGGTCGCCATGTTCTGCACTGGCGGCATTCGCTGTGAGAAGGCGTCGAGCTACATGCTCAGCGAAGGCTTCGATGAGGTCTACCACCTCAAGGGCGGTATCCTGAAGTACCTCGAAGAGGTGCCCCAGGAAGAAACTAAATGGCAGGGCGACTGCTTTGTGTTCGACAATCGCGTGACCGTGCGCCACGACTTGAGTGAAGGCGACTACGATCAATGTCATGCCTGCCGCACACCCGTGAGCGTAGAAGACCGCGCCTCCGAGCATTACGTGGCGGGCATCAGTTGCCCCCATTGCTGGGATAAGCTGCCGGAGAAGACTCGTCGCAGTGCGATCGACCGCCAGAAGCAGATCGAACTGGCCAAGGCCCGCAACATGCCGCACCCGATTGGTTACAACTACAAGCAAACCCCTTCCGAGGCCTGAGCCATGTCTGCGCGCCTGCTCTATGTAATGGACCCGATGTGTTCCTGGTGCTGGGGCTTTGCCCCGGTGGCACAAGCGCTGGTGGAGCAGGCCCAGGCGGCCGGCGTGGACGTGCACCTGGTGGTGGGCGGCTTGCGCACCGGCAGCGGCGCGGCGCTGGAGCCGACTACCCGGCGCTACATCCTTGAACACTGGCAGGCCGTCACCGACGCCACCGGCCAGCCGTTCAAGCGAGAAGGCGCATTGCCCGACGGGTTTGTCTACGACACGGAGCCGGCATGCCGCGCTATCGTCACCGCACGCAGCCTGGCGCCGGATTGCGCCTGGAAGCTGCTGGGGCTGATCCAGCGTGCGTTCTATGTCGAAGGCCGGGACGTGACGCTCGCCCCTGTGCTGGTGGAGCTGGCCGAACAGGCCGGTATTCCACGTATCGAGTTTGCCGGCGAGTTCGACCGTGCCGATCAGCACGCGGCCACGGCGGCCGATTTCACTTGGGTGCAGGACCTGGGCATTGCCGGGTTCCCGACCCTGCTGGCCGAGCGCAACGGCCAGTTGGCCTTGCTGACCAATGGTTACCAGCCGCTGTCCGAGCTGTCGCCGTTACTGGGTCGATGGCTGGAGCGAGCTGCCTGTGTATGAACAGCCTCCACGCACCGACCGCCTGACCTGGGCAGAAATTCGCCGCCTGGCCCTGCGCCACAAGAAATCCCTGTGGGTCGCCAACGGTGTCGCCGTGCTCGCCACCCTGTGCAGCGTGCCTATCCCGCTGTTATTGCCGTTGCTGGTGGACGAAGTGCTGCTGGGCCATGGCGATGCCGCCCTCAAGGTGATGAACCACGCGCTGCCCCTGGGTTGGCAAAAAGCCGCTGGCTATATCGGCCTGATGCTCTTGGTCACCCTGGCCCTGCGCTGCGGCGCGCTGGTGTTCAACGTGGTGCAGGCGCGGCTGTTTGCGCGCTTGGCCAAGGACATCGTGTACCGCATCCGCGTGCGGCTGATCGAGCGTCTCAAGCGTATCTCTCTGGGTGAGTACGAAAGCCTGGGCAGCGGTACGGTCACCACTCATCTGGTGACCGATCTGGACACCCTGGACAAATTCGTGGGTGAAACCCTCAGTCGCTTCCTGGTGGCGATGCTGACCCTGGTCGGCACCTCGGCGATCCTGGTGTGGATGCATTGGCAACTGGCGTTGTTGATCCTGTTGTTCAATCCGTTGGTGATCTACGCCACGGTGCAATTGGGCAAGCGCGTCAAGCACCTCAAGAAGCTGGAAAACGACAGTACTTCACGCTTTACCCAGGCGCTGACTGAAACCCTCGATGCCATCCAGGAAGTACGTGCCGGCAACCGCCAAGGCTTTTTCCTCGGGCGGCTGGGCCAGCGTGCTCAGGAAGTGCGTGACTACGCCATTCATTCCCAGTGGAAAACCGACGCGTCGAGCCGCGCCAGTGGCTTGCTGTTCCAGTTCGGTATCGACATCTTCCGCGCCGCGGCCATGCTCACCGTGCTGTTTTCCGACCTGTCCATCGGCCAGATGCTCGCGGTGTTCAGTTACCTGTGGTTCATGATTGGCCCGGTGGAACAACTGCTGAACCTGCAATACGCCTATTACGCGGCGGGCGGCGCGCTGTCGCGCATCAACGAGCTGCTGGCGCGTGCCGATGAGCCGCAATATCCAGGCGGCGCAGACCCGTTCAGCGGGCGCGAGACGGTCGGCATCGAAGTGCGTGGCCTCGACTTCGGCTACGGCGAAGACCTGGTACTCAACCAGTTGAACCTGGCCATCGCACCGGGTGAAAAGGTGGCAATTGTCGGCGCCAGCGGCGGCGGTAAAAGCACCCTGGTGCAACTGTTGCTGGGGCTCTACACACCGCAGTCCGGCAGCATTCGTTTTGGTGCTGCCACCCAGCAGGAGATCGGCCTGGAGACCATCCGCGAAAACGTCGCGGTGGTGCTGCAACACCCGGCGCTGTTCAACGATACCGTGCGCGCCAACCTGACCATGGGCCGCACCCGCACCGATCAAGCCTGCTGGCAGGCGCTGGAAATCGCCCAACTGGATGCTACTGTCAAGGCACTGCCCTTGGGCCTGGACAGCGTGGTCGGGCGTTCGGGCGTGCGCTTTTCCGGTGGCCAGCGGCAACGCCTGGCGATTGCCCGCATGGTGCTCGCCGAGCCTAAAGTGGTGATTCTGGACGAGGCCACGTCTGCATTGGATGCGGCGACCGAATACAACCTGCACCAGGCACTGGCGCGGTTTCTCAGCGGGCGTACTACACTGATCATCGCCCACCGGCTGTCTGCGGTGAAGCAGGCTGACCGAGTGTTGGTGTTCGATGGCGGGCACATCGCCGAGGATGGCGACCATCAGCAGTTGATTGCCGATGGTGGGTTGTACGCCAAACTGTACGGACACTTGCAACAAGTACGTTGATTTAGCTTAGGCTGTGCTATCGGGAGCGGATTTTCGCGTGCGTATTAAGCTGTGCATGTGTAAGGGACTTCATGAAGCAAAAGCGGACTCTCGGAACGCCACGCCTGTTGGGTATTGTCTGGCCCTTCATCGCCGTCGTGTTGTTCCAGGCATTGTTAGGCTGCGTCAGTCTCTACGTGCTTTCGGCAGTGCGGGGCTATGTGGCGGGCGAAAGCCTGTGGTCCAAGGGCCAGAAGGATGCCATCTACTACCTGACCCTCTACGCCGATAACCGCAACGACGCCACCTACCTCAAATACCAGCAGGCCATTGCCGTGCCCCAGGGTGGGCATGAATTGCGCATTGCCCTGGACCGTCCCAATCCAGACATGGAGGCCGCGCGCCTGGGTATCCTCAAGGGCGGCAACCATCCGGACGACGTTTCCAGCCTGATCTGGCTGTACCTCAACTTCCGCCATTTCAGCTACCTGGAAAAAGCCATTGAGCTGTGGACGGTGGGCGACGGCTATCTGCTGCAGTTGGATGAGCTGGCCCAGGAGATGCACGGCGCCATTACCTCCGGCTACGTCAGCAGTGACGATGTCCATAGCTGGAAGGCGCGCATCACGGCCATCAATGAAGGGGTGACGCCCGCCGCCAAGGCGTTCAGCGATGCCCTGGGCGAAGGTTCGCGGATGATCCTGCGCCTGTTGTTGATCACCAACCTGGCGACGGCCTTGGGCCTGATCGTGTTGGCGCTGCTGCGCACCCACAAGCTGCTGGCCCAGCGTCATGCCTTTGCCGATGCGCTGCAAGCGGAGAAGGAGCGGGCGCAGATTACATTGGAGTCGATTGGCGACGGGGTGATTACCACCGATGTCGACGGGGCCATTGCCTATATGAACCCTGCCGCTGAAGCCTTGACCCACTGGCGCTCGGAGCAGGCCCAGGGCCTGCCGCTGGCGGCGTTGTTCAAGCTTTTGAATGAAAACGCCGAGCCCGACGGATTCACCCTGATTGAGCACATCGTCAAGGGCCAGTTCAGCGGCGGCAGCGAGCATTCCAAGCTGATCCAGCGCCTGGACGGCAGCACGGTCTCGGTCACCCTGGTGGGCGCGCCGATCCGCAGCGCCGGCAAGATCAGCGGTGCGGTCCTGGTGCTGCACGACATGACCCAGGAACGCCAGTACATCGCCAATCTTTCCTGGCAGGCCACCCATGACGCCTTGACCGGCCTGGCCAACCGTCGCGAGTTCGAGTTCCGCCTTGAACAGGTGCTGCAACAGGTCGCGCGCCAGCAAAGTGGGCGACATGCCTTGATGTTCCTCGACCTCGACCAGTTCAAGCTAGTCAATGACACCTGTGGCCACGCGGCAGGCGATGAATTGTTGCGTCACATCTGCGCGTTGTTGCAATCAGACTTACGCGAAGGCGATACCCTGGCTCGGTTGGGCGGCGACGAGTTTGGCATCCTGCTGGAAAACTGCCCGGCGCCGGTGGCGGAAAAAATCGCCGAGAGCCTGCGCCATACCGTGCAAAGCTTGCACTTCGTGTGGAAGGGGCGGCCCTTCATGACCACTGTCAGCATCGGACTGGTGCATATCTCGCAAACCCCGACCACCCTGGAAACCTCCCTGCGCGCCGCCGACATGGCGTGCTACATGGCCAAGGAAAAGGGGCGCAACCGGGTGCAGGTCTACCACGTCGACGACTCGGAATTGTCTCTGCGGTTTGGCGAGATGGCCTGGGTACAGCGGCTGCATATCGCCCTTGAGGAAGATCGCTTTTGCCTCTACGCCCAGGAGATCGCGCCGTTGGGCCCTACCGACGCTGGCAATGGGCACATCGAAATTCTCCTGCGCCTGCATGACGAAGCGGGGCGGATCATTTTACCCAACAGTTTTATTCCGGCGGCCGAGCGTTACGGTTTGATGACGTCCCTGGACCGTTGGGTAGTGGAAAACGTATTCAAGATTATCGCCCGCTGCATGCATGAGCGTCCGGGCCGACCCATGGCCATGTGTGCGATTAATCTGTCAGGCATCACCATTGGCGATGATGACTTTTTGGGTTTTTTACGTCAGAAATTCGATAGTTACAGCATTCCACCGGAAATGATTTGTTTTGAAATAACTGAAACGAGCGCTATAGCCAATTTGGGCAGTGCGATTCGATTTATTAATGAACTCAAAGCGTTAGGGTGCCATTTTTCCCTGGATGACTTTTGCGCCGGAATGTCCTCATTCGCATATTTGAAACATTTACCTGTAGACTTCCTGAAGATCGATGGAAGTTTCGTAAAGGATATGCTGGACGACCCGATTAACCGCGCCATGGTCGAGGTGATCAACCACATCGGCCACGTCATGGGTAAGCGCACGATTGCCGAGTTTGTTGAAACACCCCAGATCGAACAGGCTTTACTTGAGATAGGTGTGGATTACGCTCAGGGCTACCTGATTGAACGCCCGCAATTGTTTACCTTTGATAGCCTGCAGTGCCGACCTGAGCGGCCGCAGCCTCTGTTATTCAAGGCGCCCGGCACTTTCCGCTGAAACATTTGCTGGTCTGTACAATCACACTTGAAAAGGAGCCCCACAGTGATCGACACATTCAACAGAACCGGCCCGCTTATGGAAGCCTCGAGTTACCCCGCCTGGGCGCAGCAACTGATCCAGGACTGTAGCGAGAGCAAGCGTCGGGTTGTCGAGCACGAACTGTACCAGCGCATGCGCGACAACGCCCTCAGCGCCAAGACCATGCGCCACTACCTGATTGGTGGTTGGCCGGTGGTGGAACAGTTTGCCTTGTACATGGCGCAGAACCTGACCAAGACCAAGTTTGCCCGCCATCCTGGGGAGGATATGGCGCGCCGTTGGCTGATGCGCAACATTCGCGTGGAGCTCAACCATGCCGACTATTGGGTCCATTGGGCGCGGGCTCACGGCGTCAGCCTTGAAGAACTCCAAGCGCAGGAGGTGCCGCCCGAGTTGCACGCCCTGAGTCATTGGTGCTGGCACACCAGCTCGGCGGATGCGTTGATCGTCGCGATTGCCGCCACCAACTACGCGATCGAGGGGGCGACGGGGGAGTGGTCCGCCGTGGTCTGCTCTACCGGTGTGTATGCTGCCGCCTTCCCTGAGGAAGATCGCAAGCGGGCGATGAAGTGGCTGAAGATGCACGCCCAATACGACGATGCCCACCCTTGGGAAGCCCTGGAAATCATCTGCACACTGGCCGGGACCAACCCGAGCAAGGCCTTGCAGGAAGAGTTGCGCCAGGCGGTGTGCAAGAGCTACGACTACATGCACTTGTTCCTGGAAAGCTGCATGCGTCTAGAGAATGCGGAAAAAGACAAGGCGCCAGCCGTTCGCGAGCGCCCTGTGCGCATCGCCAGCGAGGCGTGATGTAACGGTTCGGATGGTATTTGTGGCCAGGGAGCTTGCTCCCGTTGGACTGCGTAGCAGGCCCATTCTTTTTAAATAAAAAATGGGGCCGCTTCGCGCCCCAGCGGGAGCAAGCTCCCTCGCCACAACTGGCCTTATCCCGCCATCGCCAAGCGATTGCGACCTTCGCGCTTGGCCACGTACAACGCATTGTCGGCCCGGCGCAGCAGGCTTTCAGCCGACTCGGCCGCCAGCAGCGTAGAACAACCGAGGCTCACGGTCAGTTCGATTCGCGTGCCCTCTACCCAGTAGTCCTGGGCTTGCGCCGCCTGGCGCAGGCGTTCTCCCACCATTTTCGCGGCATCGCGACCGGTGTTGGAGAGCAGGATCAAAAACTCTTCCCCGCCAAACCGAAACACCATGTCCACGTTGCGCAGCTGGCGTTTGATCGCCCCGGCTACGGCCCGCAGTACGCTGTCGCCCGCAGCATGCCCATGGGTGTCGTTGATTTTCTTGAAGTGGTCGATGTCCAGCATTAACAAAGAGAGCGGGTGCAAATGCCGGCGTGCCATGTCGATTTCTCGCTGCAGCGTCTGGTCCATGGCCACACGGTTGCCAGTTTCGGTCAACGGGTCACGCAGGGCGCTGCGGGTGGCGGCGCGGTAGAGCAGGGCGTTGCGCATCGGATAAAGCAGGGTCACCAGCAGGAGTTCGAGTTGGCTCAGTTCTTCTTCAAGCAACCGCTGGTTGCGACGAAAGACCAGTTCCCCCAGGTGTTCGCCTTCATGGCTCAGGGTGTAGCTGACGGAGTGATGACCCCGGTGGCCAAACTCCAGGCGCAGGTCGCTGGCGGCGTGACGGTATTGCAACACGTCCAGCGGAACCAGGCGCTGAACCTCACGAAAGAACAGGCCCAGGATGCGCTCCGGCTCCAGGCTGGTCTGCAACTGCTGGTTCAGTTGCTGGCGAAGTTCGGCGAGGGTGGCGGGGCGGCGTGGGCGCAAGGATGGCTGGCCAAATCCCAGGCGTTGCAATTTGGCACTGTCAAAGTCAATTGCGTTGGTCTGGGTGGGGGTTTTCATAAGCGCGTGGCCTCTAAGCACTGGGCTGTCTTACAGGCGGGATGAGGGTGGCGAGTGCCAAGCGTCTTACTGATCCTTCAGTTCCGTAAAACATTGGAAACAGTTTAAACCGCTTTTCATTGGGTTATAACCCCATGGCACTGCCGCACGTCTTGTCATCGCCGAACCTGCTTGAACAGTACTAGAGCGAGATTCATGCCAAGTGTCTTTAGTTGGGAAAAATACTTATAAATCAATTAACTAATTTTTAAATAAGAAAAGTCCGTTAAAGCATGGCGCCAGTTATTTGGCTGATTTGGGCCAGCGTTGCCGCCGGCCCGGTTGACGTAACTGTTTCGGTGGGGCGAGTTGCTTGTCGCAAATAAACAACGCTTCGTTATTCGTGAACAAAGTACACCGCACCCATCACCACTAGACCAAGGTGGTACGGTCGATTTGCGCGATGGAGGTGACCCCGGTCAGGGTCATGGCCACGCGCATTTCCTTGGCGAAGATGTCCAGCAGATTCTCTACCCCATGCTGGCCCTCGGCGGCCAGCGCGTAGGCGGTGGCGCGCCCCAGCAGGCACGCCTTGGCGCCCAGGGCGAGCATGCGCACCACGTCGAGCCCGGAGCGAATGCCGGAGTCCACCAGCACGGTCAAGTCATCGCCCACCGCTTCGGCAATCGGCGGCAACGCCTTGGCCGTGGACAGCACCCCGTCGAGCTGGCGGCCGCCATGGTTGGAGACCACGATGCCGTCGGCACCGAAACTCACCGCGTCCTTGGCATCCTGGGGGTCGAGGATGCCCTTGATGATCATCGGGCCTTTCCAGAATTCGCGGATCCACTCCAGGTCTTTCCAACTGATGGACGGGTCGAAGTTGTTGGCCAGCCAACCAATGTAGTCCTCCAGGTGGGTGGGTTTGCCCAGGTATTTGGAAATATTGCCCAGGTCGTGAGGGCGGCCCATCAAGCCCACATCGAAGGCCCACTGCGGCTTGGTCACCGCCTGCAACATGCGTCGCTGCGCTGCATAGGGGCCAGACATGCCCGAGTGCGCATCGCGGTAGCGTGCGCCGGGTGTGGGCATATCCACCGTGAACACCAGGGTGGTCACGCCAGCTGCCTGCGCCCGCTCCAGAGCGTTGCGCATGAAGCCGCGATCCTTGAGCACATACAGCTGGAACCAGATCGACTGCGGGCTTTGCGAGGCCACCTCCTCAATCGAACACACCGACACTGTCGACAGGCAGAAGGGGATGTGTTTGTTGGCCGCCGCCTTGGCTGCTTGCACTTCACCGCGTCGCGCATACATGCCGGTCAGCCCGACCGGGCTAATGATGACCGGCATCGCCAGTTCCGTGCCAAACAAGTTGGTGCTCAGGCTCAGGTTGTCGACATTGCGCAGGATGCGTTGGCGCAGGCTGATCTCGGCCAGGTCCGAACTGTTGGCGCGAAGCGTGTGCTCGGCGTAGGCACCGCCGTCGATGTAATCGAACAGAAAGCGCGGCAACTTGCGCTTGGCCGCAGCGCGGTAATCGGAAGCGGACGAGATGATCATCAACAGTGTCTCCCTGGGCAAAGCGCTACACCCTAAGCAAAGTTATGCCATGATGAAAACAACTTTTATCACTGTCATCCAGTCGCCAAAGGAATACTGATGAACCTGCGAACCTTGCGTGCGTTTGTCGAAGTGGTGCGCCAGGGCGGATTCTCCCAGGCGGCCGAAGTGGTTGCCCTGACCCAGTCCACCGTCAGCAAAGCGGTCAAGACCCTTGAAGACGAACTGGGCATGCCGTTGCTCAATCGTCTCGGCCACAGGAATGAACTCACCGCCGCTGGCGAAATTGCCTACCGCCGCGCCTTGGTGATGCTCGCCGAACGCACCGACTTGATGGCCGAAATCAACGACCTGCGCGGCCTCCAGCGCGGCGTGCTGCGCATCGGCCTGCCGCCGGTAGGGTGCGGAGTCTTGTTTGCGGCGATGTTCGCCACTTACCGCAGCCGTTACCCGGGCATCGACATCGAACTGACGGAGTACGGCAGTAAAAGGCTGCGCGAATGCCTGGAAGCAGGGGAGGTGGACCTCGCCGCCTTGCTGCTGCCGGTTGATGAAGGTTTTGACTACCAACCGGTGCGCAACGAGCCGTTGATCGCCGTGTTGCCCATGGGCCACCCATTGGCCCGGCGCGAGCGTATCGACTTCACCGACCTGGCCGACTCACCCTTCATCCTGTTCGAGGCCGGCTTTGCCCTCAATGCCAAGATCCTCAGCGCCTGTGAACGCAAAGGCGTGACACCCAAAGTCACCGCTCGCAGTGGGCAAATAGACTTTATCGTCGACCTGGTCACCGCCGGGCTGGGCGTCGCCTTCCTGCCCCGGATGCTGGCGCACAAACACCAACACCCCGGCATCGCCTTGATCCCCCTGGACGAACCCCACACCGATTGGCACATCGCCCTGGCCTGGCGCGCCAGCGCCCACTTGCCACCGGCAGCGCGGGCCTGGTTGGAACTGGCCAGGGAACCGTCGTATTCAAGCGAACAGCGGGCCAATTGGCGGAAAATTTCTGAGGGTGCTTGACTTCTTCTTTTTAATCAGTAACATACGGCGCATTCCGCGATAGCTCAGTTGGTAGAGCAAATGACTGTTAATCATTGGGTCCCTGGTTCGAGTCCAGGTCGTGGAGCCAGATAGAGAAAAGCCTGCAGAGATGCAGGCTTTTTTTTGCTTGGGATTTGACCCAGCAAACCAAACGCTTAGCGCGGTTCCCATGATGCCATCTCTAATCCTTCGATTCAGAGGTAAGGCCAATGAAAGTCGCTGCAGTCGTTTCAACCAAAGGCGGGCCGGGGAAAACCGCGGTTGGCGCCAATCTAGGCGCGTTCTGCGCCGACGCGTGTCATTGGACCTTACTGATCGATCTCGATCCCAGCCGTCACTGTCCTTGTTCTATACGCTAATGCGTGAGGCGCCGGGCGGGACCTACCAACTGATCGTTAATAATGAAATGCCTCCGCGGAGCGCTTTCTTCTGTCGGTAATGAGGTGAAGCGCCGAGCCAGGCATTTGATAAAATTGCTAGCGAATGTGGCCGCGGAAGTATCAACGGCCTTTAATAATTCACTATTATAAAAAGCTATGATTCAGTGCATAGGTATAGACGCTAACTCAAAACCACCATTGATAACGAACTGAACGCCCATACAAACCAGTAGAAAACCAACGACGCGGGAAATTGCATCGATTCCTGACTCACCAAGCACTTTCATGATTCGCCCCGAACATCGTAAAGCTATCCAGAAAATAAGCGCAGTAATGATGAATACGGTTGCGGCTGCAAGGTGAATGACGAGTGGCAGGGTCTGGTAGGTCGACTGCAGGGTAGAGGCGGAGCTGATAAGCAGCGCTATCGTGCCTGGGCCTGCTGCACCAGGAAGAGCTAAAGGTACGAATGACAGATCGCGGAAATGTGGGGTTGCTTTCTCTTTCTCTGAAAGGAAATCTTTTTGAACCTCCGTTTCGTCAGGTGTCGTTGCTGGAAAAAGCATGGCGAAACCGATGTAGGTAACGATCAGGCCTCCGGCTATTCTCAAACCGGGTACAGATATTCCGAATACCTGCATTACCAGGCTGCCCCCGTAGAAGCTGACAAACATAATCAGAGCTACATACAAGCTTGCCTTCAGGATTTGCCGGTTACGCTCTATTGTAGGCAGCTTTCCTCCAAGACCTAGTAAAAGGGAGATGCTAGTTAGAGGATTGGCCATAGGAAGCAGGGCTAATAGTCCAATAAGAACATGATGAAAGTAATTACCCATAGTGTTTTTACTCGGTTATGCAACGAATAGGAGGCTATAAGATTATTAAGGTCGTACGACATCTGCCCTAACGAACCGATATCAAGTCAGGACTCAATCAGGAAAGTATTTTTTTGCCTCTTCCGTGGTGTAGCGCAGAAAGATCTGCACCGCCTGCGGAATCAAGCGCCGTGAAAGTAGAAAAGCATACAGCGACATGTTCTGGAGGGTATAGCCAGGTAAAACACGTACCAGTTTGCCGCTCTCTACGGCGTCATTGGCGCTGGGCAAATTGAACTGCGCGATGCCAAGTCCGCGCAGAGTAAGATCCATGCGCGCATCGTTCGGTGTGGCAAGCAGGATGGCTTGCACCGGCGTCAGGTGTTTATGTCCTTGGGGGTCGATCAGCTCCCACTCGGGTTCTCCCTGACGCCCAAGGCAGGGCCATTGCAAGAGATCGTCCGGTACACGGGGAGGTTTCCTGCCGGCCAGTAACAGGGGAGAAGCGAATAACCCTTGTGGCATTGAACAGATTGGCCGAGCAACCAGCGACTTGTTAATCACTTCGGCGCGGCGATGACTGAAGTAGACATCCACTGGCTCTTCAAGGGGGTTTGGCACGCGTGTGCTGGCCTCCACTTCAAAATGAATTTCGTGCTGTTCTTCCAGCATTCGAGCGATAGCCGGGTTGATAAACCAGTGCACAACCTCGGGCGATCCGACGACCCGGATGCGTCCTCTAATTTTTCCATCATCCGACTTGATCGCGCTTTCGACCTCTTGAAGGCCTTCGAACAAGGGCGCGATTTCGCTATAGAGCCGCTCGCCCGGGTCCGTCAATCGCATAGAGGGCATCCGATTGAACAAGCGCAGACCCAGGTGCTCCTCCAGCCGGGTCACGGCGCGACTGATGCTTGAAGTGTTCTGCCCAAGCCGTTCAGCCGCACGGCTGAAGTTCAGTGTTTCCGCGGCAACGAGGAAGGTGTGGTATTCGCTCCACATGGCGTTGCTTTTATGCAATGTATAGTTGCTCCATATGGCATGGCTAAAGTTAATAGTCTAACACTATCATCACAAAGTCTGAGAGCCATTTAGCGTATAGGAGTTCAACTGTGACCTCGATAAATCGTATTTTTGCCAGCCTAGTTGCCTTGATGGGGCTGGGGCTATTGTTAGGTGGAGCTTACCTCTTAACCCTTGGCGGATCGTTTTATTACGTGCTGGCCGGATGGGCCTATCTGAGCGCTGGCGTCATGCTTTGGCGTAGGCAAGTTTGTGGAGTATGGCTGCTGGTAGCGGTTGCCGTGCTGAGTGTTCCATGGGCGCTCTGGGAGTCAGGCACGTTCTATTGGGCGCTGTTTCCACGCCTGCTCGTACCGGCAGCGTTGGCGAGCATCGGCTTGCTCCTGTTATCCACTTGGTCGCCTGCGGACTCCCGGCGTCGGATACGCGGCCTGGGTGTACTAGCGTTATTAGGGACGGCTGTGTTCTTTGGGTTTGCCTTTACTCCACATGGTGTCGTCTCGCCTGTCTCGGGCACACCTTTTACTGCAGCAGCCACAAACACCACACCTTCGAATTGGTCCGCATATGGCCGAACCACGGCGGGGACGCGCTACGCGCCCTTTACGCAGATCAACCGTGACAACGTTCAGGACCTGAAACTGGCCTGGACCTATCGTACCGGCGCGAAGATCGGGCTGGGCAATGGCGCCGTGGATTCGAACACCCCATTGCAAATTGAAGATACGTTGTTCACTTGCACACCCGATGATCGCATTGCTGCCATCGATGCAGATACGGGGATAGAACGTTGGAAATTCGATACCCATAGTGCATCTCCTATCTGGAACCGTTGTCGCGGCCTGGGTTACTACAAACTTAAGGAGGCGCCGGCTGATGGCGTCTGTGCGGAACGAATCGTCAATTCCACCATCGATGCGCGCTTGATCGAACTAGACGCCAAGACCGGCAAGCAGTGCCCAGGTTTTGGCAGCAACGGCGTCGTCGACCTGAAGCAGGGAATGGGCGACGTTAAGCCTGGGTTCTACTTTCAGACCTCCGCGCCGCTGGTGGCGCGCGACTACATTATTATCAGTGGCTGGGTAGTTGATAACTACAGTCGCGGTGAGCCGTCAGGTGTGATCCGCGCCTTTGATGCCCGCACCGGCGCACTGGCATGGGCGTGGGACCTGGGCAACCCGGACATAACCGGCTTGCCACCGGCCGGGCAGACCTACACGCCCGGCACGCCCAACATGTGGACCGCCGCTGCCTATGACGACCAGTTGGGGCTTATCTATGCGCCGCTGGGAAATGCCACGCCGGATTACTTCGGCATGGAGCGACCACCGCACTCGGATGAATACAACTCTTCCCTCGTCGCCCTCGATATCATGACCGGTCGCCCGAAATGGAAATTTCAGACCGTCCATCACGACATCTGGGACTACGACTTGCCTTCTCAACCCGCGCTGGTCGATTTGCCTGACGGCCAAGGCGGAACCATCCCCGGGGTATTGCAAACCACCAAGCGTGGCCAGCTTTTCCTGCTAAATCGCGCCACCGGGGAGCCGATTGCGGACGTCGTCGAAAAGCCCGTGCCTACGGCCGGTGCGGTACCTGAAGAACAGCTTTCGCCTACACAGCCTTATTCGGTAGGGATGCCGACTATCGGTGCCGAACACCTCACCGAGAAGAAGATGTGGGGGGCAACCATGTTCGACCAACTCATGTGCCGCATCATGTTCAAACAACTGCGCTACGAGGGGGACTTCACGCCGATCGGTCTGACCAAGGCGCTGGATCAGCCCGGCAATATCGGAGGATTCAACTGGGGTAGCGTCTCCTACGACCCCGTTAATCATCTGGCTTACATGAACGATATCCGGGTGCCAAACATCTTTTGGTTGATGCCTCGTGATGAATTCAATACTTGGACAAAATCCCACCAGATCGAGGTGAGTGGACATGGGCCGTCACCGCAGTTGAAAACACCTTACGGTCAAGCCATTTATATCTGGATGTCATCCCTAGGGGTTCCGTGCAACCAGCCACCCTATGGGACCGTCACGGCGGTCGATCTGAATACGCACAAGGTGGCCTGGCAAGTGCCGGCTGGCACCACAGAGCAATTGGGGCCACTGGGTATCGCATCACACCTGCCCATGCCCATGGGCATGCCAACTTATGCAGGAACGATGACCACGGCAGGCGGCCTCGTATTCTTTGCGGGTTATCAGGACTACTACATCCGGGCATACGACGGGCAAAGTGGCAAACTCGTCTGGGAGCATGAATTACCGGTCGGCTCCAGCGCCACGCCGATCTCCTATGTCTCGTCGACGACGGGCAAACAGTACGTTGTCATCTCCGTAGGCGGGGCAGCGCATTCTCCCGACACCGGTGACTATGTAATGGCCTTCAGCCTTCCGACATCCCAACCGTGAAGCGTCTGCAGCGACAGCAAAAGAAGGCGTTACCTGCACATGGCCAGCGCTGAATACGTGTTCAAAGCTGACGAGAAACCGGCGATGGCGGGCAGTCCGTATAAGCCCAGGCTGTCGCCGGCCAGGCGTGGCATATATTTTGTCGTAGGCTTATTCCTCGGAACCTGCACGACGCTGTGCAACGGCCTGGTGGCGAGCAATCTAGGCGTAATCTCTGGCTCTATTGGTGAGTACACGGCTCAGGTCTCATGGTTGGTGGCAATTTTTCTGGCGATCAATGCCAGCGCCAACCTGACCTTGGTCAAGGCCCGGATACAGTTCGGAATCCCTTTGGTTACGGCAAGCATTGTCGGTACCTACATCGCTGCCTGCGTGCTGCAGTTACTGTGGCCCACTCTGACAACTGCGGTCATTGCCACGGCGATCAACGGCTTGATGTGCGCGACGTTGATCGCCTTGAGTACCTATTATCTGATGCAGGCCCTAGCCCCATCGGCCCAGCCGATGGCCCTGATTATCAGCGTAGGGCTTACCCAGATAGGATCGCCGGTGGCGCGCATGATTCCCGTGGAATTTCTCGCCTCGGAACATTGGCTGGGGCTGCACTTGTTGAATCTAGGCATTGGTATGGCGGTGTTGGGTGTGACGTTGGCGGTGCCTTTGCCACGCAGTGATAGGGCCAGTGTGTTTTCTGCCTCGGACGCAGTCGTGATTGTATTGCTGGTTTCATCCTTCCTGCTGTTTGCCGGTGTGCTTGGCCTCGGCCGGAGCTATTGGTGGACCGACGCGCCCTTTCTCGGCTGGATGCTGGTGGCGGCTATCTCGTTGCTGGTGACGGTGGTGTTCATTGAACGACGTCGGCGTCAGCCGCTGTTGCAATTGGAATGGCTGGGCAGTTTCGACTTGATGCGTTTTGTTGCGATTGCGCTGCTGGTTCGGCTATCGCTGGCCGAGCAGACTTTCGGCTCGGTAGGTTTGCTATCAATGGGCGGGCTCAATAACGATCAGTTGCGTGTCCTGTTTGCGTGCGTACTGGTGTCGATGCTGATGGGGATCGTCGTCGCTTGCCTGACGTTGTCGCCCAAACGTATCCCCTGGCAGGTCATGGTCGCGGCGTTGTTTATCGCAACGGGAGCGTATCTGGACTCGCAATCCACCAGCCTTACGCGTGCGCCGCAACTGTACCTGAGCCAGTGTTTGATTGGGTTCGGGGCGACGCTGTTCATCGGGCCTGCCTTGATCTTTGGCTTCCTCAAACTGTTCGCGAAGGGACCGCAGTACATGGTCACGCTCGTGGTTTTGTTCGGGGCGAGCCAGAGTATCGGCAGCGTGGCAGGGTCGGCTGTAATGGGCAGCTACGAGTTCATCAGAACCCAGTCCCATACCGCTAGTCTGGCGGACAGTACGCCGCTCACCAATCCTCTTGTCGTAACGCGCCTCGCGATTGGCGAGGCGTCACTGTCGGGTCATATAACCGACCCGGCACAGCTCCAGCAGCACGGCAGCAAGCTGCTTGGACAAGCGTTGCAGCAGCAGGCCCGCGTACTGGCGTTCAATGACGTCTTTTGCATCGTGTCCGTGCTGGCTTTTGGCACCGCGCTATATGTGTTTTATCTGCAAATGTCGGCTTTTTTCCTCTCGCGCATCCGTCGCGAGCCTGAGATCGTAAATGACTGATTCCATGACTGTTCCATCAGATGTTGAACACACTGCTTCTCATTGGTCGCCCCCGCCGAGGGGCCGTTTGCAAGGCATCATCATGGTGCTGGCTGCGATTGGCGTTATTACGATCGTCCTGTACATCTGGAAATTGCCGCCTTTTGACGCAGGTTTGCAACAGACAGATAACGCCTATGTGAGGGGGCGAACCACGGTGATTGCCCCTCAGGTCAGCGGCTATATCGTCCAGGTGGCCGGGCAGGATTTCGCGCAGGTCAAGCGGGGCGAGGTCCTTGTGCGTATTGACGATGAGGTCTATCAGGCGCAGGTAGATGAGGCGACGGCCAATCTTGCCGTCGCCAAGGCCGACCTCTCCAACAACCAGCAGGCGCACGCTGCTCGCATGGCGGGCATCGAGAGTCAAGTTGCAGCTACGGCCGGTGCGCAGGCGCGCTTATTGCGTGCCCGCGCTGATATGCAGCGCGCAAACGCGTTGGTCATGGATGGCGCCATTTCTACGCGCGAGCGCGACCAGGCACGAGCCGAGTTCGGTCAAGCCCGGGCCGAGGTACAGCAGGCGGGTGCGCAAGAGTCGATTGCTCGGGAGGAGTTGCGTACCGTGGATGTCGGCCGTGAAGGTCTGGAAGCCCAGGTGCGGGTGGCACAGGCAAAACTGCGTGCGGCTCAGATTGATCTTAATCACACGGTCATCCAGGCGCCGGAGGATGGCGTGCTCGGAGAAGTGGGCGTGCGGTTGGGCCAATTCGTGACCCACGGTACACAATTGATGTCGGTAGTGCCCGCTGATCACTGGATAGTCGCGAACTACAAGGAGGCGCAGACTAAGGCTATTGCGCCCGGGCAGATCGCGACGCTCAGGATTGATGCGTTAGGAGGGGCGACGCTAAAGGGGCATGTCGAGCGGCTCTCACCAGCGACGGGCTCGGAATTCGCGGTGCTCAAGCCGGACAATGCAACGGGCAATTTCGTCAAGGTACCGCAGCGTATCGGGGTGCGCATATCTGTTGATCCGGACCAGCCTTTCGAGTCTTCGCTGCGCCCGGGCATGTCGGTTGAGGTCGATGTCGATACGCGTCATCGGTGAGGAGGCGGCTATCAGCATTCAGTTGCTGTTGAGAGTCCCCAGGACCCCTCCGTGAATTTCCCTGACTTCTTACGAGCTGAAAGCATCAGCGCTTTTTGAGCATCATTGAGTTCGGGAACCGGGCGATTTTGTTGACCTCGTCAGGCGGCATGTTCAGACATATCCACCACTCAATCATGTTCAGCATCGGTTCTGCCGCTTTGGGTATTGGAGGAGCGGTTCAACGGTGAAGCGCGCTACGGACCGGTAACAGGCCGCAGCGCCGAGGAGAGGGGAGAGAAAAAGCGAAAGGGTTCAGCCGTGAATATGTTCAGCCGCATGCATGGCCAGGTAGGCATCCAGCTTCTTGTCTTTCAAACCCAAGGTGTCGAGAATTTGGGCCATGAAACTGACCGGCGCGCTGCCAGGAGCCGTGACCACACCTTGGTCGGCAACGGCGTACGGTACGTCTTGGTAATAATCTGCTCCGCGATAATGCACCTGCTTGAGGTTGTCAGCGGAGTTGGAGGTGTGCTGCAAGTGATCCAGCACTCCAGCCTTGGCCAGTACGCGGGTACCGTCACAGATTCCCGCCACGACGATGTTCCTGGCGTGAGCCTCACGGACCAGCGCCTCGATGGCGGGGGCGTTGTCTGTTCTCCAGATCGGGCCTCCCGGCACAATCAGCAAGTCGACATCGTCCAGCCGAATGGCCTCGATGGCCAGGTCGGGAATAATGGTCATGCCACCGGATGATGTCACTTGCTTGCCACCGGGAGCGGCAAAACAAGTCTCGAAGCCATAGTAGGCACGGCCCGTGGAATTGATCAGCGCGGGCTCCCAGTCAGAAAAATTCTCGGTGAGGATAGTAACGGCACGTACCATTTGAGTGTCCTTCTCAAGTTTCCATGATAATCAGCAGCAACCTGCCCAGTAGGGTTGTCCTGGTGGGCATTGCCGTCGAGTGTACTCGCCAGCGGGGGTGATGGGTGGTGTGGTGGAGGATTGGCAGTATGTGTTTCAACTGACAATGACAGTGATCAACGCGGCGGTATATTCAGGCGTGAAAGGTTGAGAGGGTGTTCTGGTGCGCTGCACAACTCGCCGTTGGGCAGCAAGTCTGCCTCCAGCGCAGCGGTTGTAGAGCGGCCCAGCGCCTGCACTGGGTAAGCATAAAGGCCGTGCATTCAAAACGTGCGCGGTGATTGAACCGCTGGCGGGATGGAGTCGAACCGTTGCGCAAGGTTCCAGCCTGATAGCCGCTGCAGCTCATCGACATCGATCGACTCATCTTCCTGCGCGGTGTAGCACTCGTCACCACTGCGCCTGTCATCGGGATAGACCATAAAACCACCCCGGCCGTCAGGGCAGTCAGGCAGATACACCGAGGTCAGGTTGCGTTGCTCATCGAGGTGCGCATTCAAGCGCGCGATATAGACGCCCATCGAAACCGCCACACCAATAACCAGCACCACGCAGACGACCAACTGGCTGGCATAGCTGGCGCCCAGCTCATCACGACGCACGGGCGACATGACACGACCCTGTCTGCTCAACATTCTGGCCAATCAGAAACCAGCCACTGCCTCCCATGCGTACCAACTGAGTTTGCTGTGGAAGGATGCCCACCATCAGCGCGAGGAAAATCACGGCTAACAGCACCCCTTTGATCATCGAATACAGGTTCATGACGGTGACGAGCTCTGGATAAGAAGAGCCTTAGCCTAAGCAGCACGGGGTTAACACCAGGTAAACATCGCAGGAAACAGCCCGACTTCCGCTATCCTTCACACCGCTGAGCACCATCTGCCCGAGGGTTTTTCCGTGCATATTCATCTGCTGCTGGTCGAGGACAACCTGGACCTGGCCACCACTGTCATCGAGTACCTGGAGATCAGCGGAATCGTCTGCGATCACGCCAGCAATGGCCAGGCCGGGCTCAACCTGGCGCTCAACCAGCATTACGACGTCATTCTGCTGGACATCATGCTGCCGCGACTGAACGGCCAGCAGTTGTGCGCAGGGTTACGCCAGCAAGGCATCCAGACCCCCATCCTGATGCTGACCTCGCTGGATGCGTTGCCCGACAAGCTCGCCAGTTTTGCTGCGGGAGCCGACGACTATCTGGTCAAGCCGTTCGAGCTTGCCGAGCTGGTGGCGCGGATTCGCGCCTTGAGCCTGCGGCGCAGCGGCCAGACCAGCCGCCTGCAAGTGGACGACTTGGTCATGGAGCTGACCACCCGCAAAGTCAGCCGGGCAGGGCAGGAGCTGCATCTGTCACCCATTTGCTGGGCCTTGCTGGAGCACTTGATGCGCGCCAGCCCCGAGCCTGTTCCCAGGGAGCGGTTGGAAAGCAAAATCTGGGGCGATGAGCCGCCTGACAGTAATACGCTCAAAGTGCATATGCATCGGCTGCGCAAGACGGTAGACAAACCTTTTGGCCGGCCATTGATCCATACCCTGGCGGGTGTCGGCATCCAGGTAAAGGCCCATGCGTAGCGGCCTGAGCCTGAAGTGGGTAATCAGCGGCAGTTTCCTGTGTCTGATTGCGGTGGTGCTGGTGATCTATAGCAGGCTGCTACCTGAATTCACCGTGCGCGGCCTGTTCTACACCGCCAGCGCGATGATGGAGGAGGAAGCCCTGTATTTTCTCCGGCACTACAAACAGGACCCGACCACGCCGACGCCGCACAATTACTACTACACCAGCGTCATCGGCAAGGAGGCGTTGCCGCAGGACGTGCGCGAGTTGCTGAATGCACCGCCGAGCCTGTCCTTTGGTGCGGTGAATATCTTCGGCGATCTCTATTCCGATGACGACGAGGCGCCGTTCCATATCGTTCTCGAACAACCTCTGGGCGACGGCAAAACCCTCTACATGTATGACATCGACCACGATAAGGAAGTAGGGGGAGAGGTGGAGACGCCATTGTCCGACGCCTACTTTGACCAGGTACTGGAAAGCGTCCAGCTCATCAGCCTGGCCGTATTCGTGCCGGCGCTGATTATCATCGCGCTGTTGGTGTGGTGGTTGGTGCGTCCGCTGGGACGTCTGATCCAATGGTCCAGCACCCTGAACAATCCTGACGCCCTGGCCAGCGAGCGGCCGGGTTTCAACTTCAAGGAGTTCAATATGTTGGCCGATGCCCTGGCCAAAAGTGTTGAACAAGTGCAGGCCGCCAGCCAGCGAGAAGGCCGTCTGTTGCGCTACACCAGCCATGAACTGCGCACGCCGCTGGCGGTGCTCAAGGCCAATATCGAATTGTTGGCCCTGCAATCGGGTGGTGTGCTACCACCCTCGTTGCAGCGCGTAGAACGCTCGGTGCTCAATATGCAGCTCATCGCCGAGACATTGCTGTGGATGAGCCGCGAACGTCCAGAGTCGTTGCCCGAGGAAGACGTTAATCTGAGCGAAGTAGTTGGCGAACTGATTGAAAGGCACCGCTACCTGATCGGTCACCGGGATATTGAGCTAAGCATCGACATCCACAACGAACCTTGCCGGCTGCCCCCTACGGCGTGCCGTATCGTGATCGGCAACTTCCTGCGCAATGCGCTGCAATACGCGGAAGAGGGCACGGTGGATATCAGTTTCAAATACCCCCGGCTGGTGATTGCCAATTACATCAGTGAGGTCAAGCCGCGGCAGGAGTCCGATGATTTTGGATATGGGCTTGGGTTGCAGTTGATGCGGCAGTTGTGCGCAAAGCTGGGCTGGCAGATTGAGGTGATCCGCGAGCAGCAACGGTTTACGGTCATTCTTGATTTTACGAATGTACGGGACACGCCGCCGGCAGACGGCGCACCTGTAGTCTGTTGAACGATTGTGTCTAAGCGAGCTTCACATTCATGGTGATGTGGGCGGTGAAGACCTTGACGCCGCCCGAATCGAAGATCTCCACCGGCACGATCTTGTCTCCGGCGGTTTGCCAATCGATAGCGCTGCCATCGGCAACAGCGCGGATATCGGTTTTCGCCTTGGCCAGATATTCCACAGTCATGCCTTTGGGAATCCAGCGTGCGCCTGCGGGGATCGACGCGTCGGTCATCATGCCGCCGGCCAGTTCGGCGGCGTTGCACAGTGCGATGGCATGCACCGAGGCCAGGTGATTGGTGATTTCCTTGCGAAACGGCACGGTGACCACCGCATGGTTGGGTTTGAGCTCCGCGATCTCGGGAGTGATGGTGCTGAAGTAGGGTGCCATCTGGCACGCCAGGTTGCTGAATGCGGCGGGGCCTACGCTATTGAACATGCTCAGGGCTTGGCTCATCGGAATATCCTCAAGGGTCATTTACAGAATAATATTCTGTAACGGAACAATATTCTGTTGATTCCACGACTGTCAACCTGAGCTTTCTCTGCCGGTCGTTCAGCCTATAAACTGTTTTGATTTGGCGTTCCTCCATGCACTCCATCGATCTCATCGAGCGCACCTTCCCCGGCAGGCGCAGCGACCTCAAGCGCATCATCCTGCGCGAAGCACTGGCGTGTTTTAACGAGGTGGGCATCGAGGCGACCTCTATCGAAACCATTCGCGCGCGCTGCGACACCAGCGTGGGCGCTATCTATCACCACTTCGGCAATAAAGAAGGGTTGGTCGCTGCGCTGTTCTTTGCGGCGCTGGAGGACCAGGCCAGCCTGCGTGACCATTATCTGCAAGCAGCGGACACCGCCCACGCAGGCGTCGTCGGGCTGGTGTACAGCTACGTTGAATGGGTGACCGCACAGCCGGATTGGGCGCGGTTCGTGTTCCAAAGCCGCTTTGCCGTCTCCAGCGGGCCGTTCAAGGACGAGCTGCTTGCACGCAACAAACAGCGCAACCAGCAGTTGAAGGAATGGATGAGCGGGGAAGGGCGCAAGGAGCATTTCAGTCACTTGCCTGCCGAGCTGATCCCTTCGCTGATCATTGGCGCGGCGGAAAGTTACTCGCGTGCGTGGTTGTCGGCGAAGGTCAAAAAGAGTCCATTTGAATACCGCGAACTGCTGGCTGAAGCAGCGTGGAAGTCGATCAGCCTGGGTTAGTCAGTCCACATACACAACCGATCCCCTGTGGGAGCTGTCGAGCTTTAGCGAGGCTGCGAAAGCGGTGGTTCAAACGATGATCCTTTCGGTAATGCCCCACCTGATCAAATTCCTTCTGAGGCTATACTTGCCTCCTTCCAACCAATCGAGAACCCCATGAGCACGTCTCTTTCCCTGACGCCCGTGCGCAAGCCCGTCGCGCCACTGATCGCCTTTATCATCCTGGTGGCGGGCGCGCTGTTCCTGCAGAACATGGTTGGCGCACGCCAGGTGTTGCTGCTGGTGGTCGGCGCCGCGCTGGGCCTGACGCTGTATCACGCAGCCTTCGGTTTCACCTCGGCCTGGCGCGTGTTTATCAATGATCGGCGTGGCGCTGGCTTGCGTGCGCAGATGGTGATGCTGGCGGTAGCGGTGGTGCTGTTTTTCCCGGCGCTGGGCGCGGGCACTTTGTTCGGCCAACCGGTGGCCGGGCTGGTGGCGCCGGCGGGTGTGTCGGTGGTGTTCGGGGCGTTTATCTTCGGGATCGGCATGCAGCTGGGCGGCGGCTGTGCGTCGGGCACCTTGTTCACCGTCGGCGGCGGTAATGCGCGGATGTTGGTGACACTGCTGTTCTTTATCTGCGGCTCGTTGATCGCCACCCATCACGTCGACTGGTGGTTTGCACTGCCATCGTTCCCGGCGGTTTCCATTGTCAAAAGTTTCGGTGTGCTGCCGGCGCTGGTCCTGAGCCTGGCGGTGTTCGCGCTGATTGCTATGGTGACCGTGCGCCTGGAAAAACGTCGCTATGGTCAACTTGAACAAGGCGTGCAAAGCGAGCACCAAGGGCTACGCCGCTTTCTGCGTGGGCCATGGCCGTTAGTGTGGGGCGCGATTGGCCTGGCGCTGCTCAACTACGCCACCCTGGCCTTGGCTGGGCGGCCGTGGGGCATTACCTCGGCGTTCGCGCTGTGGGGCGCCAAGGTGGCGAGCGGGCTGGGCGTGGACGTTGCCAGCTGGGCATTCTGGGAGATGCCGGGCAATGCCAAGGCCCTGGCTGCACCGGTGTGGGAAGACATCACCAGCGTCATGGACATCGGCATTGTCCTCGGCGCGCTGCTGGCCTCTGGCCTGGCCGGGCGTTTCGCGCCCAGCCTGAATATTCCAGCGCGCTCGTTGATCGCGGCTGTGATCGGCGGCCTGATGCTTGGCTACGGTTCGCGCCTGGCCTATGGCTGCAACATCGGCGCGTACTTCAGTGGCATCGCCTCGGGCAGCCTGCATGGCTGGGTGTGGCTGGTGGCGGCCTTTATCGGCAACGGCGTGGGCGTGCGCCTGCGGCCCTTCTTCTTTGCGGGCGAACGGCCCCAGGTGGCCTTGAGTGGCTGCTGAGCAGTCCACCCACATTCGCCTGGCGCGCGCGCAAGATGCCGGTTTGTTGCCCGCCATCGAGCAGAGCGCAGCCCAGGCATTTCGCGCAATCGAAGGGCTGGCTTGGCTGGCGGATGCCGCGCCGATCGGCGTCGAGTGCCATCGGCAGTGGATCGCGCTATCGACCTGTTGGGTGGTGGTTGATCACCACGATCACCCTCAAGGCTTCCTCAGCGCAGAACGCTTTGGCGACGACCTGCATATCCATGAAGTGTCAGTGGCTCAGCCGCTCCAAGGCCAGGGCTGGGGGCGCAGATTGGTGGAAACGGCGATAGATCATGCCCGCGCCCAACACCTGCGTGCGGTGACGCTGACCACCTTCGTGCATGTACCCTGGAATGCTCCGTTCTATCGGCGCCTGGGCTTTGCGCCTCACGTTGATTCGCGTCTGGAAACGATCCTGGCGGACGAGTACGCCCATGGCTTCGAACCCGGCAGCCGTTGTGCCATGGCGTGCCCGGTGACATGTCCGAATCCGTCCTGAAGTAGTCTGCCTTGCGTCTGTCGCGCACTGTGGGTGGTCCTTACCATGGCGTGCATCGTTTACCCATTGATGCAAGCCACAAGGACTGTCCATGACCCATAAAGCCCTGATCGTGATCGACGCGCAACATTCATTCCGCCATTCAACCTACTGGTCCGAAAACGACCTGCCCGACTATCTGGAAAAACAGCAGGCCCTCATCGATGGTTGTGTTCAGCGCGGCATCCCGGTGGTACAAGTCTTCCATGTTGAAGACCAGGGGCATTTCTCCATGCAATCGGGCAACGTCAGGGCATTGAGCGAGCTGTCGATCAATCCACAGTTGGTGATCCACAAGCGTTACCACAGCGCCTTCGCCGGTACGCCCCTGGCCGCTCGCCTCACGGAGATGGACGTCACCACGCTGATCATCAGTGGCATCCGGACCGAGCAATGCTGCGAGACCACCACGCGGCAGGCGTCGGACAGCGGCTTCAAGGTGGACTTTGTCAGTGAAGCGACATTGACGTTCCCCATGACCCACCTGCGTAGCGGCCGGGAGTACACCTCTGCGCAAATCCGCGAACGCACGGAGCTGGTGCTGGAAGAGCGTTTTGCGCGCATCGTCACGGTCGAACAGGCCTTGGAAGGATGAACCTGTGAGCGTACCGGTGCTGTTCGTGCTGTTGCCCAATGTGCTGATGCTCGACCTGGCGGGGCCTGCTGAAGTGTTGCGCCTGGCCGCGCAAGCCGAGGACCCGGCGGCGGTGGATTTCGACCTGCAGTACGTCAGCCCGGTGGAGTCGCTGCACAGCTCCATCGGCTTGCCACTGACCGGGCTGGCGCCCCTGCCGCAGACTCTGGAACCCGGCACGCTGGTGGTGCTGGTGGGCTCCACGATGAACGTATCAAAGGCCCACCAAAAGGCTTTCGAATCGGCCAGCCATCAGCTCACCCTGTGGTTGCAAAACGTCGTCGCGCCCTCGGCCGAGCGTCTGGTGTGCGTGTGCGCCGGCGCATTGAGTGCCGCCAGGGCCGGGCTGCTCGATGGGCGCCAATGCACCACGCACCATTCTCTGTGCGCCACCCTGCAGGCCCTCGCCCCCAAGGCCCGGGTTCTGGAAAACCGCCTGTACGTCACCGATGGCGCGGTCAGTTGCAGCGCCGGTGTCACAGCGGGTATCGACCTGATGTTGCACCTGGTTGCCGAACTGGCCGGGCCACGGCTGGCGTGCGCGGTGGCGCGAGACATGGTGGTGTACCTGCGCCGCAGCGGCAGCGACCCGCAGTTGTCGCCCTGGATAACCGGGCGCAATCACCTGCACCCGGCGGTGCATCGTGTGCAAGACGCCATCGCCGCCGCGCCCTGTGAAACCTGGACGGTCACCCGTATGGCGGCCCTGGCCTGTACCGGCAGTCGCCACCTGGCGCGCTTGTTTCAGGAGCATGTCGGCACCAGCCCGCTGGACTATCTGCACCGCCTGCGCCTGGCCGTAGCCCGTGAACTGCTGGCCGAGTCGGCCCTGGACATTGAAGCCATCGCCGAGCGCGCAGGCTTTGGTTCTGCGCGGCATCTGCGGCGTATCTGGGGCAAATATGAAGCGGCAACCCCTTCAGCCATGCGCCTTACTCAGCAGGCGTCTCGACAGCCGTGACCGGCTCTTGGCCGGCCTCGGTCGCCAGCTTCAAACGGTCCGCCTTGCTGATGTATTTGTCTTTGCTTTTAGGTGCCAGCTTGGCGCTGGCCTTTTTCGCTTTGGCTTTGAAGAGCTGCTGAAGTTTTTTCTGGCGGTTCATGTTTCGTTGCCTGAAGGGGAAAGGCGCGGATGATACCAGTTTCAACAAATGTGACCGGGCCCTGGGTTAATGCCAGTCAGTTAAGGCAGAGCCGGTAACTGTGGCGAGGGAGCTTGCTCCCGCTGGGCTGCGTAGCTGCCCCAAAAAAGCTGGGAGCGCTGCGCACTCCAGCGGGAGCAAGCTCCCTCGCCACGGGCTCAGCGCGCCAGGAACTGGGTGATCAGCGTGGTTATCTGCTGCTGGATCAAGGGTCGTGGCCGTGCGCCTTCGCCGTCCTGGCAAATGATGCTGTCACCGGGCACATCCGCGTCGAGTACCGCCGCCGCGCCGGGTTTGCATTGCAACATAAAGCTGAAGTGATTGGCGTCGCTGATCTGCACGTACTGCGTCGAGGCTTTTGGCAGCCGCTTGGCCATGTCAGCCGATTCCATTTGCGCCGGCAAATCCGCTGACGGCACACCGGCAGCGATTACCAACGCCGGCACCGGCAATGCCGCTAGGCTCGCATCGGTAAAGCCGCGCGACAGGCCCAAGTCCAGAGACACCACAGCGGTCACGCGCTTGTCGCTCAAGTCCGCGGCCACTTGAGCCTTCCCGCTCGGCGTACCTTCAGGGTTCATCTCACGGTAAGCCTTGCACGCCACCAACGTCGGATGGGCGTCGCAGTCCCGGGCAAACAACGCCGGGTCAAAACGCGCCCCCGCGCTCTCCATGACCGTCCAGCCCCCCAGGGAATGGCCTATCACCGCGATCCGGCCACTATCCGCCGCGCCAAATGGCGTGGCCTGCGCCAGCAGCGCATCAATGGCCCGGCTCAAATCCTTGGGCCGTTGCCACAACTGCGCGGCGGCTTGCGCGCTGCGATCCTGGCTGGTGGTGCCAGGGTGATTCACTGCCGCCACGATATACCCCTGCCGGGCCAGCGCACTGGCCAACCACGCCTGCTTGCCCCAATTGCCACCGTAGCCGTGGGAGAGCACCACCACCGGATGTTTACCGGGCGTCGGTGCGGCATCAGGCACCGCAAGCACACCGATGAACACCAGGTTGTCAGCGATCAGCTTGGGTTGGGCGGTGCTGGTGGAGGGGTACCACACGGCCATTTCCAGTGGGCGAATGTTGTGAGTGTCAGGGATGGTGGTGGTTTGGAAACCGATGGGGTCGTTGGCGAGTGCAGGCCCAGTCAGGCTGATCAGGAGCAGGGCGGCGAGGGGGGCTTTCATTGTTTTTATCGTCCTTGAAATGAAGGACGCAGCATGACCTGAAACGAGCGGTTCAGGTAGAGGGGAGGCGGTCACCCGCCCCCCCAATAATCAATCAGCTCCTTATAAACGCCAGCAAATCCGCATTAATCGTATCGGCATGGGTAGTAGGCATGCCATGCGGGAAGCCCGGGTAGATTTTCAGCGTGCTGTTTTTCAACAATTTGGCGGACAGCACCCCGGCATTTTCATGGGGGACGATCTGATCATCGTCGCCATGCATGACCAATACGGGAATCTGGATGCTCTTCAGGTCTTCGGTGAAATCGGTCTGGGAAAACGCCACGATCCCGTCATAGTGCGCCTTGGCACAGCCCATCATGCCTTGCCGCCACCAGTTCAGGATGATGCCCTCGGACGGCTTGGCGCCTGGGCGGTTATAGCCGTAGAAAGGTCCGGCGGGAACGTCCTGATAGAACTGTGCGCGGTTGGCTTTCAGTTGCGCCTGCAAGTCGTCGAACACTGACTTGGGCAGGCCACCAGGATTGCTCGGGGTCTGGACCATCAAAGGAGGGACGGCACTAATGATGGCGGCCTTCGAGACGCGCTCTTCACCGTGGCGGGCGATGTAATGAACCACTTCACCGCCGCCGGTGGAGTGACCGACATGCACCGCAGTTTGTATACCCAGGTGCTCGACCACCGCCGCAACGTCGTCGGCATAGTGGTCCATATCGTGCCCGTCCCAGACCTGGCTGGAACGCCCGTGGCCACGCCGGTCGTGGGCAACGACCCGGTAACCTTCGCCCAGGAAAAACAGCATTTGCGCGTCCCAATCATCTGCGCTCAGTGGCCAGCCATGATGGAAGAAAATGACCTGGGCATCGCGTGGGCCCCAGTCCTTGTAGAAAATTTCAACACCGTCTCGCGTGGTGACGTAGCCCATGTTCGCCTCTCCCAAATGAAATGATGGCCTGATCGAATCGCGATCATGGCGCTGGATTGACCCACTGCGGCCCATGCGTGTCTGGCAAGCGCGCCGCCTACCAATTGCCGCCTTGGCCGCCCAATGACTTTAGGTTTAAAGTCAACTTTAAGGTCAATGGTTTTTTGTGGGTGGTACATGAGAATAGGCGAGTTGGCAAAAATCAGCGGGTTGGCGGCCTCACGCATCCGCTTCTACGAGGCGAGCGGTCTGATCCAATCGGTTGAGCGTAAATCCAACGGCTATCGGGACTATACGCCCGGCACCGAGGCGGTGTTGGAGATCATCAAGGGTGCCCAGGCAGCCGGTTTCTCTCTGGAAGAAATCCGGCAGTTAATGCCCCGCAGTGCCGGTGGTTGGCAGCATGACGAGCTGCTCAGCGGGCTCAAGCACAAGGTCGAGGAAATCGAGGTTCTGCAACAACGGCTGGCCCAGAACAAGGCGCAGTTGCTGAACGTCATCAAGGGCATCGAAGGCAAGCCCGAGGGCATGGCCTGTGCCGAGAATGCGCAGATGCTGATAAACCGTCTGCGCGAGGAAGGGGGCGCTCCAGCCTCATCCACAAAAAAAAGCGCCCGCCGGGCCCCGAGGGCCTGACCGGCGCACGAGGTTCAGCGTTCGCCAATCAGGTTGACGAGCGGCTCTGGCGCATAGAGTGCGCTCTGGAACTCGGGTACGTATTCGTACTTCACCATTTTCCCCAGCTTGAGGTCGCGCAGGTAATCGGACAGGCTGCCATCGCCTAGCGTGAGGGTGGCTGAGTCTGCGTCACGGCTGGAGCCATGGCTGAGCTGGCGGGAAACCGCATACCCATAGGCCAGTTGGCCGTGGTGATCGAGATTGGTGAAACTGCTGGTGACCAGGTCCATATCACGGGACAGCTTCTCAAGCTTTTTAGCCTTGAACGACACGTCCAGTTTGCCGGTCTTGCTATCGGTAATGTCATACACCACCGAGTGCCCATCCTCTTTGCGATCAATGCCGGTCAGCCATTTCGGCAGGTTGTAACCGACCACCCCGCGCACCCGCGCCAGCTCGGTATTCACCGGCAGCTTGAGCACATAGCCCCAAAAGTCCTGCGACATCGACTGGCCCACCAGCGTAAAGGGGCCCAGGTTGGCTTTGCCAGGTTTGTTCGTGATGATCGACACGGCGACTTCGTTATAGGCGTCGTTATCGCAATGCTCATAGGTGTACGCAGTAAACGCGATCAGCCCGCGACCCGGCCAGACTTGCAAGGGCTGCACGGCGGCCAGTACCTGCGGTGGCATCAACGCCCGAAGCTTATCGATGTCGGCTGTATAGACTGCTGTTACCCGACTGTTCTGGTAGTAAAAATTGGGCGAGTAGGATTCAAAACCGATGTCGACCTTGTGCTTTTGCAACCCTTTGAACCAGCTTAAATCAACCCCGGGTAATTCTGCTGCAACCACCGACAACGGCGGGTTGGAGCGAAAGCGGTCGTACAAGCCACCCTTGACGACGGGCACCTGCTGGCCGGCGATATCGATGTGGGTTGTGTCGTTGGGGCTGGGCATCTCGGGCGTTCCGGCCAACGCAAGGTTGGCAAAAGGGGTGAGCAGCAATCCGGTTAAAATGGCGCTTGGAATGTTCAATCGGTTTTCTCCAGAGAGGGGCTAGGCGCTATCGTTCGTGGGACAGCTCGGTTATTACGGCGAGTGCGACGGCCTTGGGCGATTGCGGGTTCTGGCCCGTGATCAGGCGGCCATCGGTGATGACAAATGAGGTGAACGGCACCCAGCCCTTGCGGTAACGCGCCCCTTGGCTCAGCAGCCGGTCTTCAAGCAAGAACGGCACCTCACGCTTCATGCCCGATAGCAGTTCTTCGCGATTGGAGAAGCCGGTGATGTTTTTGCCCTTGATGATCGCGTTGCCCTGTTCATCCTTCAGATCCAGCAGGCCCGCCACACCGTGGCACACGGCCGAGACGATGCCGCCCTGGTTGTAAATGGTTTGGGCGACACGTTGCAGGTCGAGGTTGCCAGGGAAGTCCCACATGACACCGTGGCCGCCGGTGAAGTAGATCGCGCGAAATTGCGACGGATCGACATTGGCGATGGGCAGCGTGTTTTGCAGCCGGGCGCGAAAGGCCGGGGACTGCAACTGTTCACGCGCCGCCTTATCCATGTACAGCCAACCGAGGCTGCGCTCGTCCAGAGGCACAGCACCTCCTTTGGGGCTGGCAAATACCGTCGTGTAGCCAGCCGCTTCCACGACCTCGGTGAAATGCGTCAGCTCTGTCAGCCACAGGCCCGTGGTATCGGGCCTTGAGGGGTAGCTGGCGTGGTTGGTCATGATCACCAGGATCTGGCGATTGTTTGCAGCGGCCGTGGAAGGGCCGGGTTCAGCCTGTGCAAATGTCATAAGCGCGCCACCTATCGCTACCAACGCAAAAGAAATAAGGGTTTTGAGCATGATCCAGGGTCCAGTAATCCTGTCGGTTGGTGCATGCTCACCTTAAACCTCGCTTTAAGGTCAACCCCTGCTTTGGCAAAAAAAAACCGAGTCGTCTTGGGGCGCGACGGCTCGGCTTTTTTTGGGCGTGTTGAACGTTTAGCCAGCTGCTACAGCCGCCTCGCGCTCCATCAACTTATCGACCAACAACATTCCCAGCTCACTTAACTGATGAATCGCCAACGCGACGTCGCGCTGTTTACCGGTCAGTTCATCCGACAGGTCGAGCAGCAGGGCGGTTACTGAGGAAAAGGTTTCATAGCTATTGGCGACGAGCATTTCATTGCTGGCATCGTCGGCAACGCTGAACAGCGGTGTCGAGGGTGGAGGAGAGGGTTCGGCGTTGGGGTTGAGGGCGTGATCGATCGCACGACGGGCTGCCTGATCAAGCTTCAGGTTTGGATCGTTTGGAGGGTTTGGGGTGACTTTGTACATATGCGTAATTCCTGAATGGGGCCGACACCGTTTCGCTACTAAACGAAAGGGTGGCAGCTGTACGCAGGTTAGTAGACCGGGGAATTACACAAAGCCGGCGCGCCCGAAGGCGCCCTACGCACAGCCACCATCAGGCACAGACAGGAACGTCTGATAGATGAAGCTCATGCACTAAGTGTAATTGACCCTCGGGCTACTAAACCCGATCACTGAATTGTCAGCGACCGGGCCACCTTAGAGACGCCCATCCAAGCGCACAAGCCGGCGGATTCTGACGCAACTGTAGGCAACGGAGCAAGGTGGTGCAGCTTGCTGTAGGACGGGTCCACATCAACGCTGGCCCACTCACCCACTCCCTGTAGGAGCGAGCTTGCTCGCGAAAAACCATAGGCGCCGCGTTCATTCTGGATGAACACATTATCTTTACGTTCTTCGCGAGCAAGCTCGCTCCTACAGAGAGGATGCCTCAGTCGCGACGCAACGTTTCGGTCTTGAGGACACAAGCGCTAATAGTATTGCTCGGCTGCCTGCGCGGCGGCTGGACTAGGATTTTTTCTGGCGGTGCACACCGACATTAAAAATTCACTGGCATCTACAAGGAGTAGCCAGTAGGCTACATTTGAATCTGTGACCAATACGATCGGCAGGACGCCCGAGTTCGATACATGGCTCGACGGTATGAAGGATGTGTGGGGTAAGACGGCTGTACTGATCCGCCTGGATCGAGCCGAAGAAAACAATTTTGGCGATTGCCAGCCTGTAGGCGATGGCATGAGTGAAATGCGTGTGTTTGTCGGGCCCGGCTACAGGATTTACTTTGTGCGCACGGGCATCACCGCTTACCTGATGCTGTGGGGAGGCGATAAAACCGACCAGAAACGAGGAATCAAGCGGGCAAAAGAGATTCTCGATGCCCTGAGAGGTCAATGACATGAGTAAGTCGACATTCAAACCAGAGGACATGCCGATCCTCGAGCTGGATACATCCGGCACCAGCGCCTATGAGGCTTCACGTTTCCTTGATAGCCCGCAAACCATCAGTGCCTATCTTGCGCAAAGCATGGCGTGCCATGACCCGCAAGTCCTTATGAAGGCGCTGGCCGAGGTTGCCAAGGCCCAGGGAGTGAACAAGGTTGCCGAAGCGGCGGGGGTGAATCGGGAGAGTCTGTATAAAACCCTGAAAGGCAGCTCAAAGACGCGTTATGAGACGGTCCAGAAGCTGATGCTGGCATTGGGGGTGGAACTGACGGTGCGACCGATTACCGCGACTACCGCTAAAAAAACGGCTGTCATCGGCAAAACCTGATGGACCAAACAGAGGACGGTTTTGATGAAAATAGATACGTCCCTTTTTTTCGACAGAGCGCCCATCCCTTACGAAGGGGATAAAGCCATTTACGAGAGAAGCGTGTTGATATGCGCCTGGTCTTGTAGGAAATCGACCTCTAGTAGCGTAAGGCTTCCTCTATAATACTGGTTGTATATCCAGTATTTGCGGGTCTGCGCGCTCACGAAACGAAAATGAGTGAAAAATGGGCCTGTGGCAAAAAAAAGCAACTCCGTTAGGTTGAGGTCCTCTCCTTCAAGAAAGGAGAGTTCTTAATCAAGTGAATGGAGTCACAACATGAACAAACCACAAACCCAGACACCTCTTCGCCATGGTCGTGTCACATCCCCTTCCAGCCGTGGCGCAGTCGCCGTGGATCTTGGCCTGCTGGAAACCTGGCAGGTCAATGAAATGGAAGGCGGCAAGAACTTCCCGGCACTGACGGCCGGTCCGTTCCCGGCGCCTTACCAAACCGACAGTGACAGCGTCACCCCGCCAGCCGACGGCTTCATCCTCAGCGGTGGCAAGACCGATGCCCGTGACTGCATCAACTTCACCCACGAGGAAATGGCCAAGAAACTCGGTCGCGCCTTCACCTGGCCGCTGCTCAATGTCGAGCCGGGTCAGACCTTCAAGGTCACCTGGGCATACACCGCGCCGCACACCACCCGTGGCTATCGCTGGCTGATCACCAAGGATGGTTGGGACCCGAAACAGCGCATCACCCGCGCACAGCTGGAAACCCAGCCGTTCGCTGAAGACTTCTATGCCCAGGTGCCGTACTACAGTCATGCAGGCGAACTGAAGGCCAAGGTCAATCATGAAGTGAAACTGCCGGCCAACAAGAAGGGCCAGCATGTGATTGTGTTGATGTGGATCGTCGCCAACACCGGCAACGCCTTCTATCAAGCCTTCGATGTGGACTTCAAATAAGCCCGCACCGTTAAACCCACACGTTCTGAAGGATTAGAACATGTCAAAGATTGACTTTACCTCACTGCAATCGCCGCTCAACGATGCCGCTTCGCTGATGCCGAGCATTGCCGGCAAAAAGATCCTCATGGGCTTCTGGCACAACTGGCCTGCCGGCCCGAGCGATGGCTACCAGCGTGGCCAGTTCGCCAATATGAGCCTGGTGGATGTGCCAAAGGATTACAACGTGGTGGCCGTGGCCTTCATGAAGGGCAACGGTATCCCAACCTTCACCCCGTACAAGCTGTCCGACGCCGAGTTCCGTCGCCAGGTGGGTGTGCTGAACAGCCAGGGCAGGGCGGTGCTGATTTCCCTTGGCGGCGCCGATGCACACATTGAACTGCATAAAGGCAACGAACAGCCACTGGCCAGCGAAATTATCCGCCTGGTGGAAACCTATGGCTTTGATGGCCTGGATATCGATCTTGAACAGAGCGCGATTGATTTCGCCGACAACAAGACTGTCCTGCCCGCCGCCTTGAAACTGGTCAAGGACCACTACGCAGGTCAAGGCAAACACTTCATCATCAGCATGGCACCGGAGTTTCCGTACCTCACCACCGCCGGCAAATACGTCGGTTACATCCAGGCGCTGGAAGGCTATTACGACTTCATCGCCCCGCAGTATTACAACCAGGGGGGCGACGGCATCTGGGTGCAGGAGGTCAACAATGGCAACGGCGCCTGGATTGCCCAGAACAACGACGCGATGAAGGAGGATTTCCTGTTTTACCTCACCGAAAGTCTGGTGAGCGGAACGCGCGGGTTTACCAAAATCCCTGCCGACAAGTTCGTCATTGGCCTGCCCGCCAACGTCGATGCGGCTGCCACCGGTTATGTAGTCAACCCGACAGCCGTGACCAATACATTCAAGCGTTTGCACGACAAAGGATTGTCGATCAAGGGCCTGATGACCTGGTCGGTGAATTGGGACAACGGGATCAACAAAGACCATGTGCCCTACAACTGGGAGTTCAGCCGCCGTTATGGGCCGATGATCAATGGCACTGATCTCGCTGGCCTGGAGCAGGAAGAGGCGGATCTGGAGATCGCCAATCGGCAGTAGCGCAAAAGGGGCCTCTGGCAGACGTGCCAGAGGTCAAACAGCTAAGCTTCTGATCTGACTAAAATCCGATGCCTGTTTGGGCATCGGATTTTTTGCGTCACGCTCAAATTGCGCTGAGCATTCCTAAAGCCGATTTACCGCACCAGACAAGGCCGCTTGTTATCAAAGCCCCAACCCGGGATCAGAAACTGCATCGCCACACTGTCATCCCGGGCTCCAAGGCCCATGCCTTTGTACAGTTCATGAGCCTTGGCCACCGCGTCCATATCGATATCCACACCCAGGCCAGGCTTGGCCGGCACCTTCACATAGCCCCCTTCAATCTTCAACGGCTCCCGCGTCAAGCGCTGGCCGTCCTGCCAGATCCAGTGGGTGTCGATGGCGGTGATCTCGCCCGGTGCGGCCGCCGCCACCTGGGTGAACATTGCCAGGGAAATATCAAAGTGGTTGTTGGAATGCGAGCCCCAGGTCAGGCCCCACTCGTTGCACATTTGCGCGACGCGCACCGAGCCCTGCATGGTCCAAAAGTGCGGGTCGGCGAGGGGAATGTCCACCGATTGCAACTGGATGGCGTGGCCCATTTCGCGCCAGTCGGTGGCGATCATGTTGGTGGCGGTTTTAAGGCCCGTGGCGCGGCGGAATTCGGCCATGACTTCACGGCCTGAATAACCGTTTTCTGCGCCGCAGGGGTCTTCGGCGTAGGCCAGCACATGATGCTGGTCGCGGCACAGGCGGATGGCTTCCTTCAGCGACCATGCGCCGTTGGGATCAAGGGTGATGCGCGCATCGGGAAACCTTTCGGCCAGCGCGGTGACGGCTTCGATTTCCGCGTCGCCACTCAATACGCCGCCCTTGAGCTTGAAATCGTTGAAACCATATTTGGCCTTGGCCGCTTCGGCCAGGCGCACTACCGCGTCGGCGGTCAGGGCTGTTTCATGACGCAGGCGGAACCACTCATCGTCGGCATCGGCCTCGTTGCGATAGGCCAGGTCTGTGGCGTTGCGATCCCCCACATAGAACAGGTAGCCGAGCATCTTCACCGCATCGCGTTGCTGGCCTTCGCCAAGCAAGGCGGCCACCGGCACCTCAAGAAATTGGCCAAGCAAGTCGAGTAGGGCGGCTTCCATGGCGGTGACGGCGTGGATGGTGATGCGCAGGTCGAAGGTCTGCAGGCCTCGGCCCGCGCTGTCTCGAGACGCAAAGGTACTGCGCATCTGGTTGAGAACGCGCTGGTACTGGCCAATCGGCTGGCCGATCACCAGGCTGCGGGCATCCTCCAGGGTTTGGCGAATGCGCTCGCCGCCGGGTACTTCGCCCACGCCAGTGTTGCCGCTGCTGTCCTTGAGGATGACGATATTGCGCGTGAAGTAGGGCCCGTGGGCGCCGCTGAGGTTCAGCAACATGCTGTCGTGGCCGGCGACGGGAATGACTTGGAAGTGAGTGACTACAGGGGTATTCATGGCAAGTTCCTGGCTGAGTTCAAAGAGGTTTGCTGATGGCGGCGCCGCTGGGCACGGCCGGTACGGCAGAGGGTGAGGTCTTGGCAAAGAACACCAGGATGGCCGCGAGCACCGAGGTGCAGGCCAGGCCATACAGCCCGCCCTGTATCGAGCCGGTGGTTTGTTCGAGAAAGCCGAAGGTAGTCGGCGCCACAAAACCGCCCAGGTTGCCAATGGAGTTGATCAGCGCGATCACCGCGGCGGCGATGCGCACATCCAGGTAGCCCTGGGGGATCGGCCAGAACAGCGACGACGCAGACTTGAACCCGATGGCCGCAAAACAGATCGCCACGAAAGCGAAGATCGGCCCGCCGGTGGTGGACATGAACATGCCGGCCGCCGCTATCAGCAGGGCCGCCGCGACCCAGGCCTGCTGGAACTTGAACTTGCCCGACAGCGACGCAAAGGCGTACATGGCAATGATCGAGATCAGCCAGGGGATCGAGTTGAAGAAACCGACCTGCACATCACTCAAGTCACCCATCTTCTTGATGATGCTCGGCAGCCAGAAGGTGGCGGCGTAGATCGTCAGTTGAATGCAGAAGTACAGAGCGCAGAACAGCAGGATCTGGCGGTCTTTGAGTAGCTTGCCGAGGGTGGGTTTCACCGTGGTCAGGGCTTCGCGATCACGCTGTTCCTGATCGATAGCGCCCACCAGCGCATCCTGCTCTTCGCGGCTCAGCCACTTGGCGTCATGGGGTTTGGAGTCGAGCCAGAACCACACGAAGAAGCCCAGCGCCACCGAGGCCAGGCCTTCGATGCCGAACATCCATTGCCAGCCATGCAAACCAAAGCCTTCGATCTGCAACAACGCACCCGACAACGGCCCGGAGATCAACGACGCCACCGCCGAGCCACTGAGAAAGATCGCGATGGCCTTGCCACGCTCCACACCGGGCAACCAGCGGGTGAAGTAATAGATCACGCCGGGGAAGAATCCTGCTTCCGCCACACCCAGCAGGAAACGCAGGATGTAGAAGTGGGTTTCGTTCTGGATAAACGCCATAAGCGTGGCGACGATGCCCCAGGTGAACATGATGCGTGTCAGCCAGATACGCGCGCCGACTTTCTGCAGGAGCATATTGGACGGCACTTCGAACAGCGCATAGCCAATGAAGAATAGCCCGGCGCCGAAGCCGTAGGCCGCTGCGCCGATTCCCAGGTCATGCTCCATGTGTGTGCGCACGAAGCCGATATTGACCCGGTCGATGTAGTTGAGGATGAACATGACCACGAACAGTGGAAGCACATGGCCCTTCACTTTGCTCACGGCGCGGGCGAGCGCTGAATCACTTTCGGGTACGGCAGATGCTGGGCTTGAATGCTTCACGAATGAAAACTCCCCCTGATTATTTTTATGCGGGTTTGGTGTTTTGTTGACAGACATCATACAAGTTGTTTTTTAAAGGCCGCAATCCTGTGAGGGCTGTTTTTGTTCTTATAAGCCGGTATTGAGATTGGCTATTTTGGTTGTTTGCCAGATTTTATTGGGTTTTGACCCGCTGGTGACGGCTCGGGGTGTGCGCTTCTCTCAAAGCGAAGTCAGAGTCTGGTGATGTGGAATGAGTATGTTGTCATACAAGTTGGATGTTTTTCGCCACCACCCGTCGCCCCGTGCGCTCAGGGTGATAAGCTCCCTCCAGCCCAACCCCGTGGACCCGTTTCGATGCCGATTAAAAGCACACCGCCTGTGCGCAAACGTTCCGCCAACCTGGCCCAAGGTGTGGTCGAGGCACTGACCCAGCGCATCCAGTTGGGGCAACTCAAGCCGGGTGAAAAACTGCCGTCCGAATCCACCATCGTGCTTGAGCATGGGGTGAGCCGTACCGTGGTGCGTGAAGCCTTGTCCAAGCTGCAGGCGTCGGGGCTGGTGGAGACGCGTCACGGCATCGGCACCTTTGTGCTGGAGCAGCACACGCAGCCGGGCCTGCGCCTGCATGTGGACACGGTCGCCAGCGTGCGCAACATGCTCGAATTGCGCCTGGGCCTGGAAGTGCAAGCGGTGGCGTTGGCCGCGCTGCGCAGGAGCGAGGCACAACTGGCCCACATGCGCCAGGCGCTGGACGACTACCAAGCCTCCCTGGCCAACAACGACAGCTGTGTGGAGGAGGACAAGCGCTTTCACCAACTGATCGCCGAAGCCACCGGCAATACGTTTTTCACCGACATCATGCAGCACCTGGGCACGGCGATGATTCCGCGCACCCAGGTGAATGCCGTCGAGCGCGGCGGCGCGGACTTTGCCCAACTGGGGCAGTTGGCGAACCTGGAACACGAGGCCATCTACAACGCTATCAAGCGCCAGGACCCGGACGCCGCCCGGGCGGCCATGGTGCTGCACTTGACCAACAGCCGGGATCGATTTTCCGGGCACTCTTAAGGAATCACCGTTGAACGAACACACCTTGTCGCAGCGCCTGGAGCGCGTGGCCGCGCACATACCCGCGGGTGCCCGCCTGGCCGATATCGGCTCAGACCACGCCTACCTGCCGGTGGCGTTGATGCGCCGTGGCGCTATTGCGGCGGCCGTGGCGGGGGAAGTGGCCGCTACGCCGTTTCAGGCGGCCAACCGTACCGTGGCCGACAATGGCCTGACGCAGCACATCACCGTGCGCCTGGCCGATGGTTTGGCGGCGATTGAAGCGGGCGATGACATTACCGCTGTCAGCCTGTGCGGCATGGGTGGCGAGACGATCCGCGACATTCTCGACAGCGGCAAGGCGCACCTCAATGGCCGGGAACGCCTGATCCTGCAACCCAATGGCGGTGAGCAGCCGCTGCGTCAATGGTTGGTGGAGAACGGCTACCAGATCCTCCATGAAGATTTGCTGCGGGAAAACCGCTTCTACTACGAAATCATTGTCGCCGAACGCGCCGAGGCGATGACCTATACCGCCGAGCAGCTGTACTTCGGTCCGTTGCAAATGCAGGCGCGTAGCCCGGAATTCCTGGCGAAGTGGCAACGTATATTGCGCGAGAAACGCAAGACATTGGTCAGCCTCGAACAGGCGCGGCAGGCGGTGCCCGAGCAGAAAGTGCAGGAGATCGTGCAACAGGTGAAGTGGATCGATCAGTTGCTCGCCTGAGCGCCACCGGTCCAGTGTGGCAGATGTGGAGCCTTGGCCAGGCTTCGAGCGGTGTATCAGGCAACATCCATGTCGTGAATGCCGCAGCCTTCGAAGCCTCGCTAAAGCTCGACATCTCCCACATTTGATCGCGCAGGCCGGTGCTGCCTGAGCCACATTCGCGGCACTTCACCGCTACGCTGTAGTCTTCTCTTAAATCCCCCCAAGGTGTTGCCTCGATGATCACTGTTCACCACCTCAACAACTCCCGCTCGCAACGTATCCTGTGGGCGCTTGAAGAACTGGGCCTGCCCTACGACATCAAGCGCTACCAGCGCGACGCCAAGACCAACCTGGCGCCGCCTGAACTCAAGGCTATCCACCCCCTGGGCAAATCCCCGGTGATCGAAGACGGCTCTCGTGTGCTGATCGAGTCCGCCGCGATCATCGACTACCTCATCCGCCGCCACGGTAACGGCCAACTGCAACCCGACCCGGCTACCGACGCCTATGACAGCTATGTGCAATGGCTGCATTTTGCTGAAGGCTCGGCGATGTTGCCGTTGATGCTCAACCTTTATGTGGGACGACTGGGTGAAGCAGGCGCACCGCTGCATCCGCGGATTGAGTCGGAGCTGGCCAACTACCTGGGGTACCTGAATGACGTGCTGGGCCACACGCCGTACCTGGTGGGCGACGCACTCAGCGGCGCGGATATTCAGATGAGCTTTATCGGCGAAGTCGCCCAGGCCCAGGGCAAATTGCAGGCCTACCCGAACTTGGCCGCATGGCTGCAAAAGCTCCAGGCGCGCCCGGCATACCGCAAGGCGGTGGAGCGGGGCGGGGAATACGCGTTCGCCAAATAGCGGGCCCACCGACACCGCCTCCTGTAGGAGCGAGCTTGCTCGCGAAAAACGTAAACGATAACGCGTGTTTCCTGGATGAACGCGGCGCCTTTGGGTTTCTCGCGAGCAAGCTCGCTCCTACAGAACCCGTTTCGGCAGGTGAACCTTCGAGTCTCCCAGCGCTCACTTAAAGGTGGCACTGGCTTTTCTCGAAAGGAATCTGCATGCACTCCACCTCGTCAGTCGCGCCCGTAGAGCGCGAACTGAGCCTGCGGGCAGTCATCACCGGGATCGTGCTGGGCATCCTGCTGACCCCTTCCAATGTCTACGCAGGCTTGAAGATCGGCTGGTCGTTCAATATGTCGATCATCGCCTTGCTGATCGGTTATGGCCTCTGGCAAGGCCTGGCCCGGCGTTCCGCTGAACACCTGCCGTGGACCCTGCACGAGAGCAATATCAACCAGACCGTGGCCTCTGCCGCGGCGTCGATCATTTCCGGCGGGCTGGTCGCGCCCATCCCGGCTTATACCTTGCTCACCGGCAACCAACTGGCAGCGCTGCCGATGATCGCCTGGGTGTTCTCGGTAAGTTTCCTGGGGATCTGGATCGCGTGGTACCTGCGGCCTTCATTGCTCAATGACAAGGCGCTGAAGTTTCCCGAAGGCATGGCCACCCTGGAGACCCTGCTGCACATCTACAACCATGGTCGCGAAGCCGCCACGCGCTTGAAAGTGCTGCTCGGCGCAGCGTTGTTGTCCGGGTTGGTCAAGTGGGTGGATACCTTTATGTGGGCCTTCCCACGCTGGTCGCCGAGCCCCGCGTTGGAGCGCCTGACCTTCACCGCCGACCCCTCTCTCCTGTTGCTGGGGTTCGGCGGCATCATCGGCATCCGCGTGGGCCTGACCCTGCTGCTCGGCGCCTTGCTGGCATGGGGCGGGCTGGGGCCGTGGCTGTTGGCCAACGGCCTGGTGAGCCTGCCCGCCGACAGCAGCGGCCCGCAGTTTGCCGCGCTGGTGGAATGGCTGCTGTGGCCTGGGGTGAGCCTGATGGTGTGTTCCACCCTGGCGTCCCTGGCGATTCGCCTGTGGGCGTTGCATCGCTCAACCCGAGCGGCTGGCGGCACGCCTTGGGCGGTTCCCAAGCCTGGGCCTGCCGTGGGGTTTGCCTTGGCGATTGCGTTGGTGGTGAGCCTGCAAGCGCTGTTGTTCGGTATCAACCTTGGGATGGCGCTGCTGACCATTCCCTTGGCGATCTGCCTGGCCGCCGTGGCGGCGCGGGTGGTGGGGGCGACCGGTATTCCGCCGATTGGCGCCATCGGGCAACTGTCTCAGCTGAGTTTTGGCATCGTTGCGCCGGGCCAGGTGCCGATCAACCTGATGAGCGCCAACACCGCCGGCGGTTCGGCGGGGCAGTGCACAGACCTGATGAATGACTTCAAGGTGGGCAAAGCGATTGGCGCGACGCCGCACAAACAGGTTATCGCCCAGATTCTCGGGATTTTTGTCGGCAGCGTCGTCGGCGTATTCGCGTACCTGGCGTTGATCCCCGACCCGCAAACCATGCTGCTCACCGAACAATGGCCAGCCCCGGCCGTCGCCACTTGGAAAGCCGTGGCCCAAACCCTGACCCACGGGCTGGATTCGTTGTCACCCAGCATCCGCTGGGCCATTGCTGTTGCAAGCCTGTGCGGCGTACTGCTGGGCATACTCGACAGCACATTACCCACCCATCGCGCCCGCTATCTGCCCAGTGCGGCAGCCTTGGGACTGGCGTTTGTCTTGCCTGCGTCGGTGTCGCTGATGATGGCCCTTGGCGCGATCATGACCTGGGCCGTGAGCTGTCGCTGGCCAAGTGTGACGCAGCGCTTTGCGATCACGGCAGCGGCGGGGCTGATCGCCGGTGAGAGCATTACTGGCGTGGGCGCGTCGTTGTGGCAGATGCTGGGAAGTGGATAATTGGCCGACCTGGATTTACAACTCTTCACGAATTCAAAAGGCTCACCGTTATAGGCTTGGCGCTGCCACGTCTGGATCAAACCCATTCAACTGACCGTTGAGCCGAGCCCATGAAACTGCCTGCCCTCGCTGCCACGTTTCTCGCCGTTGCTACGCTGCATCCTTTACCCGTACACGGCGCAGGCCCCATCACCCATGTCGCCATCTACCGTGGCCCGGCAGGTTGCCCTGATTGCTCGGAAAACGTGAAAACCGCCCTGCAGCGCCTGAACCCCAATTACCAGATCGACTTCGTCGGTGCCGACGAACCCATCGACATCACCCCGAAAACCCTGGCGCGCTACGATCTATACGTGCAACCCGGCGGTGGCCAGGACATCCCGGCCGCCCTCGACAGCCTGGGCGATGCGCGTGCCGAAGCCATCCGCGATTACGTCGCCAAAGGCGGCCGCTACCTGGGCCTGTGCATGGGCGCCTACCTGGCCGACGACAACAACCTCGGCCTGATCCCCCAGGCGCTTGATACCGAAGCTGGCCGTCCCGGTTTTGAAGTGTCCGGTATTGAGGACGCCGCCGTGCGGGTGACGTGGGACGGGCAACCCGACTCTGTGTTCTATCAGGATGGCCCTTACTTCCCCAAAGCCAGCGCCGCGGCGCCCTACAAGGTCATCGCCACCTACCACAATGGTGACGTGGCGGCGGCGCGCTACACCTACGAACATGGCGTGGTGGTGCTGAGCGGGCCGCACCCGGAAGCCGGGCGGGAATGGTTTGAAAATGCCGATATCGAGCTGAGCAAGATGCCGCGTGGCGAGCTGTTCGGGTCGTTGATACGTAGCGCGCAAGAGTAGGGCGCGCCGCCCGTTACTTCAGGATGCCACTATTCCCCATGTCGATATCAGGCACGATGGTGGCGTAACCAGGCTACTTGTGCCTGGCCTCGGGCACTTAAGGTGAAGGTCATTGGCCGCCCGAGAACAACAAAAACAATGACTAGCCTCAACTGCAACGATTCCAACGGTCAGCTGGCGCAGGGCTTCAAGCCGCGCCATGTGACCATGTTGTCCATCGCCGGCATCATCGGCGCGGGGTTGTTTGTCGGCTCCGGACACGCGATCGCCGCCGCCGGGCCAGCGGTGTTGCTGGCTTATCTGTTTTCCGGCCTGTTGGTGGTGCTGGTCATGCGCATGCTGGGGGAAATGGCGGTGGCGCGCCCGGACACCGGCTCGTTTTCCACCTACGCCGACCAGGCCATTGGCCCGTGGGCGGGGTTTACCATCGGCTGGTTGTATTGGTGGTTCTGGGTGCTGGTCATTCCCATCGAAGCCTTGGCCGCCGGGCACGTGCTCAACCAGTGGTTCCCTCAGGTTGATGCGTGGCTGTTTGCGTTGATCTCAATCGTTTTGCTGGTGATCACCAATCTGTTCAGCGTGGCCAAATACGGCGAATTCGAATTCTGGTTCGCCATGGCCAAGGTGATTGCCATCGTCGGCTTTATCGGCCTGGGCTTCAGCGTGCTCATGGGCTGGATCCCGGATCGCGAAGCCAGCGGCTTGAGCCGCTTGATGGAGGAACACGGCGGGTTTGCTCCCAACGGCCTGTCGGCGGTGGTGGGCGCGTTTATCACCATCATGTTCAGCTTCATCGGCACTGAGGCGGTGACCATCGCTGCAGCAGAATCGAGCAACCCGGCGCAGAACATCGCCAAGGCCACGCGCTCGGTGATCTGGCGTATTGGCGTGTTCTACCTGTTGTCGATCTCCGTCGTGATTTCCGTGGTGCCCTGGAACGATCCGCTGTTGGCCTCCGTGGGTTCCTATCAGCGTGCACTGGAAATTATGAACATCCCCAACGCCAAATTCATGGTCGATGTGGTGGTGTTGATCGCGGTAGCCAGTTGCATGAACTCCTCGATCTACATTTCTTCGCGCATGCTGTTTTCCCTGGGCAAACGCGGCGATACGCCGCCGGCGCTTAAAATCACCTCGAAGGCGGGCGTGCCCAGGGCGGCGGTGATCGCCAGCACCATCATCGGTGCGGGCGTTACGTTGCTGAGCTACTTCATGCCGGCCGGTCTGTTCCAGTTCCTGCTCGCCAGCTCCGGGGCCATCGCGTTGTTGGTGTACCTGGTCATCGCTATCTCGCAACTGCGTATGCGTCGCTTGCTGCTTCGGCAGAACGTCGAACTGACCTTTCGTATGTGGCTATTTCCGTGGCTGACTTATCTGGTGATCGTGTTCATCTGCCTGGCCCTGGGGGTGATGATGGTGACGCCGGAACACCGCACCGAAGTGTCCTCGACCATTGGCCTGGCGTTGGTGATTTCCTTCATCGGCCTGGTCACGTCGCGCCAGCACAACCGGGCACCCAAGCCGGTGGCGCTGGAACATTCCTGATCACGCCTGTGGGGTAGCGGTGATGGAAACCGAGGCACCTGTTTGCCAGACCATCGGCTTTTTGCTGCTGGACCAATTCACGCTGATATCGCTGTCATGTGCGGTCGAGCCGCTGCGCATGGCCAACCAATTGGCGGGCGAAGAACTCTACCGTTGGCAAACCCTGAGCCTGGACGGCCAGCCGGTGTGGGCCAGCGATGGCGTGTCGGTGACCCCGGATGCTTGCGCCCAGGACCAGCGCGGCTTCGATGCGGTGATCGTGTGCGGCGGCGTGGGCATCCAACAGGCTATCAGCCCTGCGCTCATCGCCTGGTTGCGCAGCCAGGCGCGCCTGTACTGCAAACGTCTCGGCGCGGTGTGCACCGGCAGTTGGGCACTGGCCCAGGCGGGGTTGCTCGATGGCTTCCAGTGCAGCGTGCATTGGGAGCTGATGGCGTCGATGCAGGAGGCGTTTACCCGCGTCAAAGTCAGCTCCAGCGTATTCACGCTCGATGGCAACCGCTTTACCAGCTCTGGCGGCACTGCGCCGCTGGACATGATGCTGCACCTGATCGGCCGCGATCACGGGCACACGCTGTCGGCGGCGATTTCCCAGATGTTCGTGTACGAGCGCATTCGCAACGAGCGCGACCACCAACGCGTGCCGCTCAAACACCTGCTCGGCACGCAACAGCCCAAGCTGCAAGAAGTGGTCGCCCTGATGGAATCCAACCTGGAAGAACCCATCGACCTCGACGAACTGGCCGCCTACGTGCACGTGTCCCGCCGCCAGTTGGAGCGCATGTTCCAGAAGCACCTGTACTGCACGCCATCGCGCTATTACCTCAAGCTGCGCCTGACCCGTGCGCGCCAGTTGCTGATGCAGACGCCCATTTCGATTGTCGAGCTGGCGGTGATTTGCGGCTTTGTGTCCACGCCGCATTTTTCCAAGTGCTACCGGGATTTCTTCGGCGTTGCGCCCAGCGATGAGCGCTCGGACATGCGCCTGCATCCGCCGCCTGCGTTACGGCCAGAGGGGCAATCCCGGGCCCCGCAACAGCCCAGGAATACACTGGAGCAGGCGCGCGACGAGCCGACGTTTGCTACGGTGCAGATTCAAAGGCGATAGGGCTTGGGGCTTGCCCGAATGCCAGTAGGAGCGAGCTCGCTCGCGAAAAATTCACAGGCGCCGCGCTCATTCAGGAAACACGCGTTATCGTTGGCGTTTTTCGCGAGCAAGCCCGCTCCTACAGAAGGCAATAAGCCTCGGCGCTCAAATCCACTGGTCATTCAACGCGGTGCGCTCACCGCCTTCATGCCCGGTATTCAGAATGCCCCTAGGCTCGATCATCATCAGCCTGGCTTCACCTTCGGCGGCGCTCCTGTGCTCAATGCCACGCGGCACCACATACAACTCACCCGGCTTCACATACACCGGGCCCTCCGGCAGGTCGATACGCAGCGTGCCTTCAAGCACCAGGAACGCTTCATCGGTTTCGGGGTGCGAATGCCAAATGAATTCACCCTCGATACGCACCACCTTGAACTGGTAGTCGTTCATTTCGGCAACCACTCTTGGGCTCCATTGCTGATCGATGAACGAAGCTTTGTGCGCGAGGTTTATCGGTTGGGCGGGTTGCTGTAGGTGAGTCATGCTGAGCCTTCCTGTCGGTGAGAAGGCCAGATTATCCGGGCCGACAGGTCATAGGCTTGTACGATCCTGCAACCCCCTCCACTCCTACGCCCCCGCATTCCCCACGGGAATGCAGCGCATAAAATTAATGCATTTTTCTTACTGCCACGGTTAACGTAATTTCCTTCAAGGCCACGGAGAACCGCATTGAACTCATCCTCATCCAACCCTGCTGACAAATTCGATACCTCAAGAGCCAACGAGTACACGCGACAAAGCCGTATCGCGTTGGCGGGCTATGACGCGTGCCAGGATCTGGCAGCCTGCATGCTCGCGGCGAGCCTTGGCGATGCCCCTTCGGCCAAGATACTGGTGGTCGGCGCCGGCGGTACGGCGCAGGAGATCATCGCCATGGCCAACCTTGAACCGGGCTGGTGCTTCATGGCGGTTGATCCCTCGCAGCCGATGCTGGACGCGGCAAGGCAGCAGTTGGAAGCCAACCACTTGCTTGACAGAACCACCCTGCATCTCGGGACGCTTGAAGACCTGGCAGCAGACGCGTCATACGACGCCGCCACCTTGATCGGTGTGCTTCACCATCTGGAGGGGGATGACGCCAAGGACCGGATGCTGCGGTCGATTCGGGCGCACCTGAAACCGGGGGCACCGCTGATCGTCGCGGGCAATCATTACGCGTATGCCAGCCAGCCGTTGCTGCTGGCGGCATGGGGCCAACGCTGGCGTCAGCATGGCGCCACCCCGGACGAAGTGAAGGCCAAGCTCGGCAAAATCCTTCAAGGCGCTGACCCGCCCCATTCCGAGGCCGCGGTTCAGAAGCTGTTGCATGACGCTGGCTTCGGCGACGCGACCCGTTTCTTCAGCAGCCTTTTCTGGGGGGCTTGGTTGACGTGCAAGGTGGGGTAGCGATGTTTCCCCTTGCTCGACAACCCGTGGCGCGATTCAGATCGCCCGGAGAGTAGCCAGCCGCCGACGCCAATCGCCGCCATGCCGAAGGTGGCATTCCTCTTCGGAATCGAAACTGACGCAGCGGGCGATGTTCGGGACGTGCACATCAGCGTCATCCAACGCGGCGGTAGTCAGCTCGCGCATACGGGCGTCCGCGCCGGTCGCAAGGGCGCGAGCCTTGCTCGCAACGCTGTCGAACACCCAGATCACCCGCAGGCTTTGGGGAAAGGCGCGGTAGTCGACGGTGTGGGTCAACCATTCAAAGCCTGGCATTTCGGTCTTTGCGATCTCGCAGGCGTCGGTCAGCGCCGCGATGAGACGGCGTTCGATACGGGCGTGGTCGCGTGAGGCAGGCGGCATAAAGGAAATCCGTGAATCCTGGGAGTGGGTTGGGGCATCAGGCGATAGGCTGATCAGAGCGGGCGTTATTGAAGCGCGGGGCGCAAGCGTTGCCACTCATTCAAGCAATCCTCGGCAACGATATCCGGGTATCCCCGTTTGTGTTCCATCGCTAACGCGGTGGAGAAGGGTACCGCAATGCAAGTGGCTTGGTCATTGCAGCGAAGTGTCATCGACCATCGGCCTGGTCACGGCGCGCCAGCATGGGCGGGCGATCAAGCCGGTGGTGTGGGAGCAATCCTGACAGCGCGGCCCTACCTGTGGGCCGCGTCACTTCAGTGCTGGCGCACCCCTCTTGTCATACGCCGCAGCACCTGCTTATCGCCCTGCCTATAGTGCATGACCACCGCCCCGACATGCCCGAGGATAAGCACCAGCATTGTCCAACCCAGCAAGCTATGAAAGTTGCTGCCCAGATCAACCATCCACTGGATTTTTTCCCCCTCGAACCCCTCCATGACCTGCACGCCAAACGCAGAAAAAGCCCGGCCGGAGCCGTACTGGCGGATCATCCCGATCAGCGGGATCAGGAACATCAGTGCATACAGCATGCCGTGCCCGGCGGCGGCGAAACGGCTGATGCTGAGTGGGCGCCGGTGTTGGTTCAGCAGACTCCAGCTGGCACGTAGGATCAGCAACACCAGTAATAACAACCCTACGGGTTTGTGAAAGGGCCACAGCCATTTATCCAGCGTTGAGTCTGACGCCAGGTAATGGGTTATGGCTGAGCAATAGATCCACGCAAACAACAGGAACATCAGCCAATGCACTGCTCGGCTTACCGAGTCGTAGTGTTCACGTGACCCAGCAGGGGGGGCGCAAGTCGTCATTGTCGTATCCTTCTGGCGAGTCGCCTTGCGTTCTTTTTCAAGCGCATTGAGGCGACAGATGATAAGCGGCCAGAATGAATCTGGCGGTGACCAGATCATATACAAGGAGACACAGGCAGCGGTCGTGTCGAAACATCAAGAAAACATGCATCCCTCAGGGTGTGATCTGGATGCCCAACGGCATGGGCGTAGCCTGTTCAAATCCACCGAGTATTTTCAGCCGTACGCTCCCCACCTTCATGCCCGGTATTCAAAATGCCCCGTGGCGAGCCTTCGAGCATCAGGAATGCTTCGGGCGCGTGTTCGTTCTTGCGCAGGGCGTGGAACGATCAAAAGCTGTGGCGAGGGAGCTTGCTCCCGTGACGGTCTAAAGCTGACGCGTTTATGGTCGATAACCCGTATGAACCCGCTAATCAAGGACCGATTAAATGGCACTTTCCGTTAGCCCTGCCTATATTCCACCGGCCAATCTCAACCTCACGCCTTCTGAGCAGAAGCTGGTACCCCAGGCGTCGACGGACCCCGCCAAGCAAGCCCTGGCAAACGCCGGCCCCGCGGCCATTTACCATCCCAGTGAAGCGGCGACAACCACGGCACAAGCCCCGGAGGCCGTTGATACCTGGGTCGGTCGCTCCGAATCGCCGCACTTTCCTCGTTTCGTCGACCTGTTCAATGGCGCGCAAAGTGCGCTGAAAGCTTCCTTCCAGACATTCGAAGCGAACCTGGCAGCCACTGCGCCCGACCTGGCCAGCACCGGGTACGGTTTTACCGTTGAGGCTGACGGACGGCTGAAAGTGCTCGATACGGCTGGCCAGCTCAGCCGTGAGGCGACCGAGAGGCTGACGGTTCTGCTCAATCAATCCGTTGAGCTGAAAGCCACAGCCGTGGCCTACCGCAACGCCGCCATCGACATGGTAGACGCAGGTTCACCCTGGTCGGGAAGCACCCTGGGCTACTACAGCCTGACCAATGAAAACTTCGCCAGCACTATTGATCTGGCGCCCTTGTTCAGAACGCATGACCCGTCGGATATTAAAGCGGGCAGAAACCAGTTTTTCATAAACCAATTGTCTTCCAACGGTGAGCGCGCGACGCAAGAGACTGAGCGGGCGATGTTGGAGCGGCGTGCCGCCCAGGGGTTCAGCACCCAGGCTTGATCGGCGCAGCCTGCGGCTGTCGTCGAGGACCGATCGGCGGCAGTCAGCTCGCGCATGCGTGCGTCTGCCTCAGTGGCAGGGGCGCTTATTGTTCAGGGTTGATCAACGATCTCAACGTATGGTCCTCCCAGATGCCACCGATTTTCAGATAGGCTCGCGCATGTCCTTCCTTCTCAAACCCCAGCGACTCCAGAAGGCGTTCACTTCGCACATTGCGAGGCAAATGATTGGCCATGATCCGATGAAGACCCAACTGCTCAAAGCAGTGTTGATTAGTGACCTGAAGCGTTCTTTTCATCAGGCCACGGCCTTGGGCTGATTCCGCCAGCGAGAAGCCGAGATGACAGGCCTGAAAAACGCCCCTCACAATATTCGTGTAGTTACACCGCGCTAGGACCTCTCCGCTCTCCGGTTCAAGCAAGAGGAAGCACAGAGCGTTGCCAGCGTGCATATTGTTGACCTGTTGCTCGACCCTGGCCTTTGCGTTGCCCGTGGTGAAATACTCCTCGTCCCTGAGCGGCTCCCAGGGTTGCAGATGCCTGCGATTGACGCGTTCGTAACGGCTGATCCTCTCGAAATCGTCGCCCCACAATGGCCGAAGGCAGTAGCCCTCAACGTAATACTCCATAAGCCCCTCCAGATTGATCAATGCCCCAATCTGACTGCGTAACCGCAAAGAATAGCGCCGCTGCGCGTAAAGCGACCCCTTTCATGACAAACAGGTCTACCATGCCAGCCCCGGCAGTGGTTCCACTCGCTCCCGAACTCCATTTTTCAAGGTAGCGATAATGTCCATCGACCAGATCTCCCTCCCCAAAGGCGTCGGCCCCCACGCCGCCAAGCTGCTTGACGCTATTACTGGCGCCTCCACCCATGAAGAACTCAACCGAGCCGGCGGTAAAGCCGAGGGTTTTGTGTTGGGTTTGGAGGCCACCAAGGCGATCAAAAGCCAAATTGCAGAGTCGCTGTATGTGGCGTATGACGACGCGGCGAGCAATCGGGCCAGTGAGCTGAAGGGCTAGTGCACGTCAGCCCATGGTTCCGGAATGAGCGCCAATCGCCGGACTAGGCTGACGAACATAATAATTGTCGAACTCACTGCTTTCGATGAATTGAAAGCCATGGCGAGTATAAAAGCGATTCGACGCGCTTTCCTTGAGAGCGCCCACTTTGATAGGCAGCGCAGCCGCATCCGCCTCTTTGAAAATCTGAGAGAGAACAGCAGACCCTACCCCTGAACCTTGCGCGCTCGGCCTTACATACAAATGGTCGAGCAAGAGTTCATTGGGGTGATGTTTCACCACTACGAAACCCACCCGCTCTCCAGATGCCTCGATATAGCGTGTATCGCGAGCTTCAAAGCCGCCAACAAACCGCTCCCGCGCACGCACTGGGTCAAATCGCCCAACACGCTCCAGACTTTCGCGCATGGCCTCGATTCGAATGGCTACCAGATTATCCAAGTCGCTTTGTTGAACTGGGGCCAAAGTGATGGGGGAATTTTGATTGGGTGCGACGGGCAAATTGGGTGCTCCAACTACCATCCTGGGGGCTCAGTATAGAGAGCCCGATACTGATGAAGCGACCCGCATGATATGTTCACGGCATACATGGAGTAACGGCCCCAGGAAGGAAAGTGCAATGCCAGTGGACACCCACCCAATCCGCATTCTCTCGCAACGCCTGAGCATCGAGCCCTTCTGCGAGCAGGACGCTGTTGAGTCTTTCTCTTGTATCTCACCGTCTCTGACTCGCTACATGTCCTGGGAACCGCCTGCCTCGCTGCAAGAGTACGCGCAAGTCTGGGGGCAGTGGCTGCCTGCGATAGCGGATGGCAGCGATATCGTGTTTACGGTCAGGGAGCGGGTAGGTGCTCGTTTTGCCGGCTTGGTTGGGTTGCACCATACCGGCAGTGAAACACCGGAGTTGGGTATCTGGATCCGTGAAGATAAACATGGGTTGGGGTTGGGTGGTGAAGCGGTGCAGGCGGTTGTTGAGTGGGCCAGCCAGTGGGTGGCGGCAGAGAGCTTCATCTATCCTGTTGCGACGCAGAATAGTGCGAGTCGACGTATTGCTGAAGCTTTGGGGGGAGTTGTCATCGAGAGGCGGATGGCGGAGAAATATGATTCGGTTGTGTACCGGATCCCGGGGGTTTAACTCTGGGTATCAGGTTGGCCGATTGCTGTCCTTCACGAACGGCAGAAATCCCTCGAAAGCGGTCGTTCGTGAGCCGCCGCTTTCGGCCAAAAGCGGACAGTTACGCAAAGTTAGCAACCCTTCCTTGAAGCGTGATGGCGTCTACGAAACTAGGGGCGATTCACACCCTTATCCTCAATCATCTCAAAGTAGGTGCCGCAGGGGCTGATTTTGGTTACAGCTCCAGACAGCAATGTTCCGTCTGGTAGAATAATTTGCGCATGACTGATAGCAGGCGATTTCAGCAAATCCACACCTAAGTTAGCCACCTGGACGCTCGTTTTTTTGGCTAGTTCTCGACAGATCAAAATCGGCTGGGCCGAGTACTTCGCCTGACGGCCGAGACCAGGGGCAATACCATAGGTCAGCGTAAGGTCGACCTCGCAAGATATTTCTGTTGGTAACTCGTTGCTTTTCATCATTGTCTCCTACTTCTTCTTGATTGGCATGGCCTCAAAATCGCCGCTGCTACGATACGTGAAGTGATGTATGTATGGGTAAGGTCGTCGTTATTTCGACGTTGATGTGCTGACTGGAGGTTTAGCATGGCGTGCGCTATATAAGTTTCCTCTCGGCATCCGAACATAGATGCTGTTAGATTCACGAACGCTCAAAGGAAAGCAGCCGGCCTGTGTGCTCAGCACCAAGTTGTCCCGGCCACACTTAGGAAGAGGTGATCATGAAGCTACAGGCATATCGGCTGCAGAACTATCGCAGACTGCGCGACGTCGTCATTGAGCTTGACGATGAGATTTCCATTTTCGTTGGCGCCAACAACAGCGGCAAGACGTCTGCCGTACAAGGCCTGTACTCGATGCTCCGTGGCGAAGCGAAGAAGTTCGAACTCTTCGACTTCAGCGCGGCGTTGTGGGCCGAGATCGACGCCATCGGCAGGACGCCTCCAGGCGATGAGGACGCGCCCAAGCAGTTGCCGTCCATTCTTTTGGATCTCTGGTTCCGGGTCGGTGAAGACGACCTCGCCACTGCAATGTCGCTTCTTCCGAGCACGGAGTGGGACGGTAAGTGCGTCGGGATCCGGGTGGCGTTCGAGCCTCAGGACGCCCATGCACTCGTCCGGAAGTTCCACGAACTGCATGAAAAGGCCAACAACGCTGCGAACGCACTGGTGGCCAGACGCAGTGTAGGCGCGGAGGCAGGTGCGGAAAATGCGGCGGCGGTGGTAGCGGATCCCGGCGAGTACAAGCCCTGGCCGGAAAGTCTGACGAAGTACCTCACCAAGGAACTGAGCAAAGAATATACGTTCCGCTACTACGTGCTCGATGAGCGCGCATTTGTCGGCTATCAGCCAAAGGAAGTTGATTATGCGCCGCTGCCCCTAGGCAAGGAACCGGGTGGCGCGGCGATTCTCAAGTCTCTGGTGAGGGTGGACTTCCTGCGCGCGCAGCGGCACCTCGATGACCCGGATGCTGGCAGCTCCGACCGCGCCGAGAGCTTGTCGCGGCGTCTGAGCCGTTTCTATCACCGCAATCTGGAGAAACGTGGCGACGACCATGCAGCGCTCAAAGCGCTCGATACCTCGGAGAAAGAACTGAACTTCCACCTGAAGGAAGTCTTCAGCGACACTCTCAAGCGCCTCGCCAAACTCGGCTATCCAGGCGTCAACAACCCCGAGATCGTGATTCGGGCGGCCTTGGATCCGACCACCGTCCTGGGGCAGGATTCCAAGGTTCACTACGTGGTTCCTGGTGCGATCACCGCGCAACTGCCCGACAGCTACAATGGCCTGGGGTTCAAGAACCTAGTCTATATGGTGGTTGAACTCCTCGACCTGCACGAGCAGTGGAAAGCCGAGGAAGACAAGCGGGCGCCACTGCATCTGGTCTTCATCGAGGAGCCGGAGGCGCATCTGCACGCTCAGATCCAGCAGGTCTTCATCAGGAATGTTTTGCGCCTCCTTGAGGATGCCAACGATCACGCAACGTTTTTCCACACGCAGCTCGTTGTCACCACGCACTCCCCGCACATTCTCTATGAGCGCGGGTTCTCTCCCATCAGGTACTTTCGCCGTGTTAGCGACCAGTTGGACCATAACACCGAGGTAAGGAATCTTTCGCTCTTCAAGACGGGCGCGGCCGACGCTCCAGCGCGCGAATTCTTGCAGCGGTATCTGAAACTGACACACTGCGATCTCTTCTTTTCCGATGCTGTCATCCTGGTGGAGGGCAATGTCGAGCGCCTGCTCTTGCCAGCCATGATCGAGACGGCGGCCAAGCGCCTGCGTTCCTCCGCCCTAACCATCCTTGAAGTCGGTGGCGCGTTCGCGCATCGGTTCCAGGAATTGATTGCCTTCGTTGGACTTACTACGCTGGTCATCACGGATCTGGACAGCGTAGCGGTCAAGACGGATGCCGAGAATGCCGCCGAGCAAGACACAGGAGCCGGTGCCGTCGACGGAGATAACGAGGAAGACGACCTGAAGCCCTTCGAGCTCGAAGACGACGACGAAGCAGCACCGGGCGGAAAGAAGAAGTCCAAGAAGCGTGGCAGCACCTGCCATGCTCACGTGGAGGGTGCGTTCACGTCCAACCAAACCCTTATCAGTTGGATCCCTAAGAAGCGGTTGGTTGCCGAACTCTGGGAAGTCACGGCGGAGCAAAAAACGCTGTCGCTTGCCGAGGGGACCAGCGCTGAGGTTCGGGTGGCCTATCAAACCAAGGTTTTGGTGACGGTGGGCGCCACGACCTCGCAGCTCTGCGGCCGCACGCTTGAGGAGGCCTTCGGTCTTGAGAACTCCGACTGGTGTCAGGCTGAGGCTAACCGGGCGGTCGGACTCAAGCTGAAGCGCGCACCAAACAGCCCTGAAGAACTGGCTGAGAAGTTGCACGAAAGGGTGATCGGCAAGAACTTCGACAAGACTCGCTTTGCGCTGGAGGTCCTCGCAAGCGGGCCGCTCAACTGCTGGAAAGTCCCCACGTACATCGCCGAGGGCTTAGCCTGGCTCGAAACCAAAGTGGCCCACGAGATTGAGGCGGACGCGGCTATTGCCAACGAGGTCGCGACAATTGAGCCGACTGCAGCCGGTGTTGTCGCCGTTATTGCAGGCGCGGGGCAGACGACATGAGCAGACGAATTGATAGCCCAGACACCGGCGCCGACCGCGAGATCCACGCGTGTATTACCGAGACCCCCCCGCAGCCGTTCGTGGTCCGCGCCGGCGCAGGTTCCGGCAAGACCACCTCCCTTATCAAGGCGCTGGACTGGGTGATCTCAGAGCACGGCGCCAGCATGCGGGCGAAGAAGCAGAAGGTCGCCTGCATCACATATACGGACCTCGCCGCCAAAGAAATCTTGGCGGATGTCAACGACGACCCGCTGGTTCATGTCTCGACCATCCACAGCTTCTACTGGTCTATTACCAAGACGTTTCAGGCGGACATTAAGGTTTGGCTACAGAACGACATCCGCAGGCGGATCACCGAACTGGAAGAAGAATTCAAGAACTACAGCTCGCGTGTCCGGCAGACTACACGCGACAGGAACAAGGCTGACCAAGAGCGTTATGCCCGAAGCCTGGAGGCTATTGCTGGCGTCAAGACTTTCAACTACGGCGTGGGCAGTGACTACGCGAAGGGCGTCCTCGGCCACGAGGACATCCTTCAGCTCGCCGATTTCCTGCTGCAAAATCGCCCGCTGTTCCGACGGGTCGTAGCGCTGAACTTCCCGTTTGTGTTCATTGACGAGAGTCAGGACACGTTCCTGAGCGTAGTGAAGTCCTTCAAGGAAGTGGAAGCCCAGATGCGGCGCAAGTTCTGTCTCGGTTTTTTTGGCGACCCGATGCAGGCGATTTTCATGAGAGGGGCGGGGGACATCCCGCTTGAGGACCATTGGCGGGCCATCACGAAACCAGAGAATTTTCGCTGTGCCAAGCAGATCCTTGACGTTGCCAACGCCGTGCGTGCGCAGGGCGACGGCATGGAGCAAGTCCGCGGGCTGCACGAAAGGGTTGATGGAGAACTCAAGCCGGTGGAGGGCTCGGCCCGGATGTTCATCCTGCCGAACACGCTGAACCGAGTTGAGGCCCTGGCGAGAGTCCGGGCGTGGAGTGCGGCGACGAACAACGACGAGGGTTGGACGACCCCAGACATCGCGCTCAAGATTCTTGTCATCGTGCACCGCATGGCCGCAAACCGGCTCGGCTTCGGTGGCATCTACTCGGCGCTGAACGATAAGACATCGGAGGGCATGAAGCAGGGGATGCAGGATGGCACCGGCTGGCCCGTTCGACCGTTCCTAAGTTTTGCGCTACCGATCGTTGCCGCCGTGAAGGCCGGCAACGAGTTCGCGGCGATGAACCTGCTCCGGAAGTTCAGCCCGCGTCTGGCGCCAGGGGCTCTTACCGGCCGACGTGCCGCGGCTGTATTGCGAGAACTGCACGCTGCTATGTCTAGACTTGTCGCCATGCTAGACGAGGCAGGGACCACCATTGGTGACATAGCACTCCATCTCTGTGACACGGGTCTTTTCGAGTTCGACGATCGCTATGCGCGTGTTCTCGGATTTGTCAGGGATGTTGCAGACGCTGCCCAGGAGCCCGAGGCTGCTGATGCAGTTCCGGCCGAAGGACTATCCTCAGATGCGGCAATGGCCAAGTTCTTCAAGTGCTCTGCACAAGAGCTTTGGCCCTATGAGCGCTATGTCTCAGAAGGGTCTCCCTATGCTACACAGCACGGTGTGAAGGGAGCGCAGTTCGAACGCGTCATGGTGGTGATGGACGAGGAAGAAAGCGACTACCGAACGTACAACTACGAACGTGTCTTCGCGAGCGCTGAGGCCCGTGCTGCAGATCGTGCACGAGCACTAGGCGGTGATGAAAACACTTGGAGCCGAACGCTGCGACTGCTTTACGTCTGCTGCACTCGCGCCCAGCGGGGGCTGGTACTAACGTTCTTTGTCGCCGATCCGACGACCACCTTGGAAAATGTCGTGGCGAGCGGGATCTTGCCGCGAAGCGCAGTGTTTACACAGGAGGTTTTAGCTGAATGGCCATAGACAAATGATTGTCTGACCTACTTGAAGCAAGAGCGAGCGGTAGGCTCCCGCCGTGGCAAGGGGTAGCTACCGGGTGGTAACTCTGCGGGTGTGATCGAAAGCAATTGGCCGTTTTCTGCCCGCCGTGAGAGTCAGAAAACGACCCAGAGCAGACAGTCGCGATTGTCCGGGATGACTTGACCAGTTCATTTGAGCTTCTACAGTGATGCTCGTCAGCAGCGACCTAGCTTATCCAGCACATGATCTAATGCCATTTCACCTCTTAGGCTGCTGATACGCCAGTTAGGTTTTTTCGACAATGTCCTTTCTGAGGTCATCATTGATCCGAAGTATGCTCGGATCGAAATAAGAGAAGACCTCATCTGAAACATATGCTGTGGAGAGGAAATCTATCCATTCGTTCTTGCGGGCGCACGCGTAAAGTGGGTGTTTCCTATCAAGAGCCTCAAGCAGACTGTCATAGGACAGGATCTTGAAGTCATGTTGCTCCATGGCTTTGATTTTGTTGCGTTTAACCGCGTTTTCGGCGAACTCATGGCGACGGCCACGCACGAGGACGTACTTTACGTGGCAACTATTGTGGCCCATGGGCTCTCGTACTGACCCCAACGTGCCATTTATAAATCCCGTATAGTTACTCTGGTTTTCAAACCAGGCGCGCCACTGCAGAATTTGGCTAAAAGCTGATACGAAATCAGGGTGGAGGTCGTTGTGTAGTGGTCTAATGAAACCGGACACCCATTTAGGCGAGAATGCTCGCCAGATCGAGGTGTCAGATGACCAAACAACGCCGCTCCTTTACTCCTGAATTCAAGCGCGAGGCTGCCGACCTCGTGCTCAAACAAAACTACAGCTACATCGAAGCCAGCCGTTCACTCGGCATTGGTGAGCCAGCATTGCGCCGCTGGGTTGACCAGATTCAGAAAGAACATAAAGGCATCACCCCGTAGAGCAAGGCGCTGACACCGGAACAGCAAAAAATTCAAGAACTGGAGGCACGGATCGCTCGGCTTGAGCGAGCGAAATCCATATTAAAAAAGGCTACCGCGCTCTTGATGTCGGAAGATCACGAGCGTTCGCGCTGATTGACCAGTTGAGTGCACATGAGCCGGTTGATTGGCTGTGCAAGGTGTTTGACGTCACGCGCTCGTATTACTACGCCCAGCGCCTGCGGCGCCGCACGCCCGATGTTGAAAGGCTTCGATTGCGAAGTCGCGTCAGTGAGCTGTTCTCGCAAAGTCGCAGCTCTGCGGGCAGTCGCAGCATCCTGTCGCTGGTGCGTGAAGACGGTGAGCAGATCGGTCGATTCAAAGTGCGCAGCTTGATGCGCGAGCTTGATTTAGTCAGCAAACAACCCGGCTCCCATGCCTACAAACGAGCAACAGTAGAAAGACTGGATATCCCGAACACATTGAACCGCGAGTTCGACGTGCCAGCGCCCAATCAAGTTTGGTGCGGCGATATCACCTACATTTGGGCGCAAGGAAAGTGGCATTACCTGGCTGTCGTCCTGGATCTTTGTACGCGTCGGATCGTGGGCTGGGCGCTGTCGGAAAAGCCAGACGCTGAGCTGGTGATCAAAGCGCTGGATATGGCTTACGAGCAGCGTGGCAGGCCTTCGGATCTGCTATTCCACTCGGACCAGGGATCGCAATATGCAAGCCGACTCTTTCGCCAGCGGTTGTGGCGATACCGCATGCGCCAGAGCATGAGTCGACGAGGAAACTGCTGGGATAACGCACCGATGGAGCGCGTATTTCGCAGCTTGAAAACAGAATGGATACCGACCGTGGGCTATCGAACTGCGCAGGAAGCACAGCGCGATATCAGCCATTTTTTGATGCGTCGCTACAACTGGATTCGGCCTCATCAATTCAACGAGGGGGTGGCGCCAGCGCAGGCCGAGGAAAAACTTAACGTCGTGTCCGGGATTAGTTGACCACTACAGTCCTGTAGAATAAGGACGCGGCAATGCCACTCTGTTTCCTACGTTTGCAGCGATTCTTTTTATTTCATATTGCTTTCGCTGCGTTAGATGTTCACGATGTCGCAGTTATTCTTATGTATTACAATAATGAGGTCAAAGCGCATGAGCTTGAATATCTTTGAAACTGCAAAAGAGTTAGAGAAATTTAGAGGGGTTTCTCGGATTCATGCTGAGGCTAGAAAGATTTCTACTATATCGCGAGCCAAAGAAGACTTAAAGGGCGGAGTTGAGCTGCTTGAAAGCTACCTTAAGTCAAACAAACATCATGCAGCGGTGTCAATAACGCTTGCCATGATAATCGTCGATGCGGATGGAGCAATTGCACGTATTAGGCGAAGCGGCATTCTAAGTATGTCCAAGTATGAGTTCCGAGCAGGTGGAATTCAGAGGGTGATTGATGCCATATTTTCTTTGGATTCGTTGCTTGCAGAGGTCCAGGTGCACCGAATAAATTATTTGATTTCTCTCAAAAATCTAATACAAATTAGTCGCGACGCAGAAAAAATTTATAAGCGTCTTGTTGCAAGATTGCATGCAAAGAAGAAGTATGTTTTGAAATCTTTGCTGGCATTCGTCAATCACCTATTTTCAATACCTTGGCGGGGTGATCCTGAGATGCCATCGAACGATCTGCGTAGATGGAGCCAGGAGGATATGGCCGAGGCGTATTCTTATATATTTAATTTAATGAGAGAAAAAGTCGGGTTTTCTCTTCACGATTGGCAACATGTGGATGACTCAATGACTGGCAATTTTGATAACTCCTATGGCGAGATATTGATGGATGCTGCAGTATTGCAGGATTTAAGAGAGGCTGAATATAAAGTTGAATCAATGCCGTACACTGTCGCTGTTGAAGGCCGAACTTATCATTTGTTTTCTGAAAACGAGGATTTCGATAAAACTATTCAGTTAGGCTATATTCAAACTAATAAGCAAATCTATATAAGGGCTAGAGGGATACAGTATTGGCTTAAGCCAACTCCTCCTTTTGAATCGATTGAGGAGTTTGTTAGTCTGCAGTTCAAAGGCGATTTCAGTAGTTGTGTGATTTTGGCAAAAGAGCCAATTAGTCGTTACGTCGTATGTGTTCCGTTTACAGCTCTTCCGATACTGGCTGGGGATTTTTTGTTTTCAGATGAAGTATCCGAGCTCGTGGGGCTTAGTATAGAAAACTTTGAAAGAGAGCCAGATGATCCGAGAAAAATTCTGATTGGCAGGACTCTTACTGCAGGTGACGCAATACATATTCAGAGATATTTTCGATTTTTGAAAGCGATATTCGATGAGCACTTCAACGCTATTGAAAACTCAAAAGAGAAACGTATTTTGAGGGCTAGGTCAACTTTGCCAATTATAAAAAATGACGTTTTCTTGCAACAGCTTTCTCTGTTGATTGGTAAAGAAAAGGCGCAAGAGGCTATTGAGCTTCTCAGTCTTGATACAGCGCATAAATTCGTAGATATACAATATAGGCCATTCATCAAGGCCGGTGAGTGGTACGTCTTGGCTCCGGCAGTGATCGGGTATTCAAACTTGGCAAGAAATATCGCGATTGCCAATGGGCTCAGGCAAAAACTGATCGATCCTAAAAATGACCCTATGCAAGGAGCGGTTTCTAGCGCTTTGACGAAAGCCGGTTTTAAAGTAAAAACGGGGCATGAGTACAACATAGACGGCAAGCGCGAAACCGACATATTTTGCTGGCGAGATGGTCATTTATTTGTCTTTGAGTGTAAAAATTCATACCTGCCTTGCTCAGCGCACGAACTGAGCAATACATTTGAACATTTGAAAACTGCCGAAAAGCAATTGAGTATCCGGAAACGCTGGTTGGAAAAATCTGGAAATAAAGAAAAGCTATTAAAGTCTTTGAAGTGGGATGTTCCGGTGAGTTCAATTCACACCGCCGTCATAACTGCGAATCGACTTTTCACTGGATTCAAACAAGGGGAACACCCTAGTAGACAGGCCCATGAGTTTATAAACGTTATTTTGCGTGGAAAGATTGAAGGAGAGGGGCTACCAATTAAAAAATTTTGGAAGGAAGATGATTTTACAACACAAGACCTTGTTGCCTATCTTGACGACGGTGGAATAGCAAAAATGCAACTGGACAAGCTTCAGGTCCTGAAAGTTCGCACCGATATTGGTAGCGCATCTTTAACTAAGCTGATGTATTTTGAGCTTCCAGAATGCAGAGATGGGTGTAGGGACTAAAATCTTTCTGATCGTTAAATAAAAGGCCTAACTTATTCTGAAAGTGGCGTGACACGAAGTGTTTTTTCAAGGTCAGACGATCGCGGCGACTCAAATTAGAGCGCCGCGAGCATGTGCGGCTTGCTATTTTTATATAACCCTATGAACATATAGGCCGCAATACCGTTTCTTTATCAAAGCTCTAATGTCATCAAGAGATGTGATGGTTCGAATATCATTCATTGTAATAACAATAACCCTGATTCCGTCCTGTAAGGCACTTGTTAAAATTCCAACAGCTCCAGGATCTGTTCCATCGCCCCTAACGAATCCACCAGTGACTCCATTGGCTGCAACGAAAATTCCTGTAGTTAGAGCGCGCCGTCTAACTTTGTTGATAAAATTATCCAGCACGGGAGCTCCTACAGTTGCGCTCCAATTTTTACACTCCACCAATATTATGGAGTCCCATGGCCTCAATATTTCTTCAGTTTGAGCATTCCAAAGGACAATATCTATTTCTTCAGAAGGCATTCGTATGTCATGCTCAGTAACATCAACGCCATCAAGATGTTCGAACATATATATTGACAAAAGCTCGAAAGATAGCCCTTTTTCTTGGTTGGTGGTTGCCCGATCAACACTGGCTATTAGAGCTCTAAAGTTATTTATGTCAAACATTTTTAGAACTCCTGCCCATACAGTAGCTCCCTAACTTTAGATTTCACCAGAAATAACATATCACTAGGGTTTTTTACATTTATAAGATCATCTCGGTCTAGCGCGATCGCATTTACACCTTCCTCAGCCCTCAATCTGCTGAGTAAGTCTTTAGTTCTTCTATCATTCAATCCGGTAGTGGCTAGAATAAGCCCTTTTATTCCGGATTTTTTGCTCATATGAAGGAAATGATGCAGCATTGAAGAGTTCATTGAACCAATAGCTTTTATTTCTACAGCTATTGGGTTTCCCAAAACTGCAAGTTCGGAGTCATCTTGCGAGTTCCAAATTACTAAGTCAAAGCCTCTACCTCTTGGGTTTTGGGCCTCGGACTCAATTACTTCCCAGCCTTCGATTCCAGAGGCTACCTCGGCAAACCACCTCTCAAATAGCCTGCCTCTCCTAGGGCCCTCCGCAGCAAAAAGGTCTCGAAAGTTTTCTGAGGGTCTAAAGTCCTGCGATATTGGGTATTGCTTATGTTCGCTTCTAGGGCCGAGATAACCAGACTTTCTGCGCGCTGAATCTTCAATTGCCTCCTTTAATTGAAAAATAAAATTGTCATCAAAAAGGCTTCGCTGAGATATGCTTAAAATGCGCTGCCCTCTAATTTCTGGAGGTAAGGAGTGTTCGTGGTCAGTGACAATTATGACTGGTTTTCCTGCTCCATGCGCAAGCCCTATTTGGTAATAGAGACTTTCAGTATTGCTGCTAACAAACGCAATAAGCACATCGCATAAATTAATAAGCCCCCATATGGCTCCTGAAACGGTTTCTTGAAGGTTAAAATCATCAAGGGTTTCAATTTCATAACCTTCAACTTCGGATATGTGCTTAAGCGCACTTTTCAGCTGGTCTGCTTCGTAAGTAAAACCGTTTAATAGCCCAATTCGTTTCATTTTTTTCTCACATCTGATGCCTTGTCAAAGGCGATAACAGTTAATCTATGGGCGACACGCCACACTTTCGAATGAATGAGGGACTTGTTTTTTGTAATCAACCCTACTTGCACCGAAAGCAGAAGAAATTGCATGGTCGGTGGCTTTAGCAAGGGAGCAGCGACGATTAAGTGCACAGCGGTTGATTTGGCCAAGTCCGTTTACCAGGTTTCCGACAGTGTCCGTGTCGGTCAAGTGAGTCAGCACTACCGCCTTAGGCGTGAGCATCTCGGCGATATATACAGCAGCAGGTGGAACCAGTCGAGTGGGTGATGGAATCGTGTGGCACGGCGTACTCCTAAGGGCGCTTGGTGCTGAATATGGCATATCACAGCTGACTGCTTCTGGGGCTGAGAGCAGTCGCCGCTTTTGTGATCGCAGAGGCTTTTGTGCCGCGGCTGCGCTTACCAAAGTCATCCAAAGCCAACTCGCCGAGTCGTTGTACGTGGCTTACAACGACGCGACGAGTCATCGACCTGAAGAGCCGATCATCACCCAGGACAGGGCACTTCGCGGTCGAGGAGTCTGGCGGTGAGGAGTACGCCCAGTTCGCTCAGTTGGTGGATGGCGAGGGCGATGTCGCGGTGTTTGCCGTTGAGGTCTTCGGACAGGTCGAGCAGCAGGGTGCTGACGCTGGTGAAGGTTTCGTAGCTGTTGGTGATGAGGGTTTCGTTGCTGGCGTTGGGGGCGACGGTGAAGAGGGTGGTTGAATCGTTAACCATGGTTAAGTTCCTTGCTTGGGCCACTTCCCCATCGCTACTAAACAATAAGGGCGGTAGCTGTACGCAGGTTAGTAGACCGGTGGAACCTAACAAAACCGGCGCGTCCGAGGACGCCCTACGCACAGCCACCATCAAGCACAGACGGGAGCGTCTGATGGATGAAGCGTGTGCACTTGTTAGGTCTAAGGTGGGCTACTAAACCCGATCACTGAACAATTCAGCGACCGAGCCACCTTAGAGACGGCCACTCCAGCGCACAAGCCGGCGCATTCTGACGCAGGCGTAGGCAATGGAGCAAGGTGCGGCAGGGGAATCGGATTTTGCCTTCAGGCGCTGCGTGATCGTTTGGGGTTTTCGCGAGCAAGCTCGCTCCTACAGGAGTGACCTTGCAGTGTTCGTCACCTCAAACGAAATTGTTAGCATTGAACGCGTTTCATATTGGAGGCAGGGATGGATGAACGATATGAGGTTCAACGGATCACCCACCTTCCGCGCCAGATACTGACGCTGGAAAAGGAAGCGATTGGCGAGGGTTTCAGGTTTCTCACGCGTCTGATTAACGAATGGCACTCCGGGGCAAACCGCTTTGATGCACCCGGCGAGTGTCTGATGGCGGCCTATTTAAACCAGCAATTGATAGGCATCGGCGGTCTTTCAGTTGATCCCTATGCTGACAATAATGTGGCCAGACTGCGACGGGTGTACATCGCACCTTCGTCAAGGGGGCAACGCGTCGGACAGATGCTGGTAAAGGCGCTTGTTGAACGCGCCGCTCTCAGGTTTCAGGTCGTGCGTCTTTTCACGGATACGGTTGAAGGAAGCGCCTTTTATGAGCGCTGTGGCTTCAAGCGGACAGATGAGGCTCAGGCGACTCATATCATGCTGCTTGGCGGTTTCTGAGGCATTGGCTGCAATGGCAATGGCTCACGGCGTTAGGCGTGGCCGATAGCTTGTAAGTGACGGGATTAAGAGAGCAACCCCACAACACTGCAACATCGCCGCAGCACTGTGGGGTTGCTATGACAACGCCTACACCGACCCGAAACGTACCTCCACTGACAGACTGCCCTGGTTATCGCTCAGGCCAGCCCCGTAACGCCCGGCCAGGTCGTCATTGATGCACAACTGCAACTCCCCCTGCTGGCCACGCGGCAATTGCGCCTGGTTGCCGACCAGGAACGGCGCGCCGCTGGTGCCGATACGCCCGATCAATGCGCCTTCCGCTTGACCGGGCAAGGTATAGCCGGGCTTGGCGGTCAGGCCTGGGTGGCCCGCCGCACCAACCATGCCGGTGCCCGGGTTGGCCGTCCACTGCCCACCGGTGCACACCGCCAGTTGCCAGCTCTGTCCGTTGATCTGCACGCCGGTGCCCTGCCAGGGGTCTCTGGCCTGCACCTGCACGGTACGCTTGAGCAGGTCGCTGGCGACCACGTCGGCGGCCTGGAAGGTCAGCGCGGTGATGGTCAAGGTCGGGTTGGCGGTGCCGGTGGAGGGGAACACGCCGTCGCCGACCAGGAACAGGTTGGGGTGGTCCCAACTGCGCTGGTCCTTGTCCACCACCGAATATCTGCGGTCCGAGCCCATGCGGTAGGTGCCCATCAGGTGGCCAGCGCCGTAGAAGGCGTAGTTCTGACCGTCGTACTCGAACACGGTTTGCGAGCCGGGCTTGAGCTTGGGCTTCAGGTCGGTCAGCTCGGTGGCGCCCATCAGTTTGGTGATGATATGCGTGGCGGCCAGGCGCGCCTGCTTGAAGCCCTCCTTGGTGTAGTCGGACAGTTCGTAGGCGATCTCTGGCCGAGGCAGGCCCAAGCCGTCGGTGAAATGCTTGCTACTCTCCACCCGGCACTGCGCATGCTCGGGGTCTTTCTCCACCTGCTCGATCAAGAAGGCCAAGCGGAACTGGCGGGTCAGCACGCTGTTGAGCTTCTGCACCAGCGCCACGCCGGACAATGCCTCGCTCTTGTGGTCGGCGCCGCCATTGTTGGTGCCGCCATTGTTGTCGCCGTCGATAAAATCGCAAACCGTGGTGTACGGATCATTCGCCGACCAATTCCAGCCCTCGTTGCCGATCTCGATACGCCACGCGGCACGCTCGCTGCGGAACGGGCCATCGCGCATGTCTTCGATCCCCGAGGTGGACAGTGGCCCACGGAACGGGAACAACGGCTTGCCTTCAGGCATCAGGCCCCAGGCCAGGTACACCGGGTGGTCGGCCAACGACTTGCCGACCTGGCCGCTGCTGTTGGCCACGCCGTTGGGGCTGTGCGGGCTGATGGAGTTGAGCAGCAGCTTGGGCGTTTCGATCGCGTGGGCGGCGATCACGTAGCGCTTGCCCTGGGCCGTGCCGTTCTGTTGCGTGCCGTTGTTCTGGTACTGGATGAAATCGATACCCGTGACCCCATTGGCATCGACCTGCACCTTGCTCGCCACACACTGGTAAAGAATACGCACGTTGCCGGTATCCAACGCCTTGGCCATGGTCACGGTGGCGTCGTATTTGGCCTGGATCGGGCAGATCGGCGTGCAGCTGGTGTTGCCGGCGCATACCCGGCGGCCGTTGTCGTTCTGCGAGTTACGCCCGGCTGGCGTTTGCCGCACGTTGAGGGTGAAGCCCTGGTACTGCGTGCCATTGATGGCCTTGCCCACGCCCTGGTCGACCAACGATGGAGGAATGCCGTGCATGCTGTATTGGTAGCCTTGGGGGAAGGTCACGCCCAGGTAGCTCTGCGACGCCACATCGGCGGACACGCACATCTCTTCCTCGGCGCGGCAGTAGGCGGTTTGCAGGTCGTCGTAGCTGATCGGCCAGTCGACCCCGACCTTGTACTTGGTCTGCATACGAAAGTCGTTGGGCAACAGGCGCAGGGCCGTGCCCATCCAGTGCCACATAGTGCCGCCGCCTACCCGCTCGTAGGTGCTGGCGAACAGTCGCGGCCCGTTCTGTACCAGGTAGCTCTTCTGCACCTTGTCCTTGTCGTCGCTGCCGGCGGTGATCAAGTCCTGGATAGTCGCTCGCGGGGCGAACTGTTTGGCCGGGGTCTGCTCGGTCTGCTCCGGTGGGTAGGGCGACTCGGGCGCCTTGAGCACGGCGGTGTAGAAACGCTCCAGGTACTCGCTGCGGTTAGGCGGTATCGCCGGGCCCGACTCAAGCACCAGCACTTTCAAGCCGGCCAGGCCCAGCTGGTAGGCCATGACGCTGCCGGCCATGCCGGCGCCCACGACGATCACGTCGGCGGTTTCGATGTTCTGGGTGTTTAGAGTGCTCATGGCTGCTGCCCTTCCTTGGCGTCGACACCGGTGAATTGCTTGAGGGTCGGTGGCTGCTCGGCCCAGTAGCCGAAGTGGTACTCGCTGTAGCCCATGGGGTGGGATTGGGCGATTTTCCACGCCCAGCTTTCCTTGTAAGCCTCGTCGGAGACTACGCGGATGTCATGCTCGTTGGCGGTGCCCTGGTCATAAGGCTGGTACCAGCTGCCAAGCAGCCACAGCTTCATGATCGAGCGGGCGCCTTTGGCGATCTGCGGGTCCGAACTGCCGAGTATGGCGTTGGCGATCTGCTCATGGGGTTGGCCTTTGATAGGGACGTACAGGTTCAGCAGTTTGCTGAACGCTTCGGTGCCCATGCCTTGCTGGGCGGTGTCGAAAAACACCGGAGGTAGGTTGATCGGGTCGACGGCAGGCGCCAGCAGCTTGGCTGACAGGCCAGTGAGCTCGGCAGACAGGTCGATGAAGTCTTGCAGGTTCGGGTCGCTCATGGCATCACTCCTTGGCACCGGTGGATTGGGCACGTTCAAGCAGAAAGGTGAAATCGGCGAAGCTGGTGCGCGGTGACTGGGTCACCCGGGTGGTCGCGTTGTTGTGGCATTCCATGCAACTGGATGAAGCCTGCGGCGTAGTGCCCTGGTTGTAGGTTTCCAGCGTGGCGTTGGCCAGGAAGTTCGGCGCAGGCGTGCCCAGCGGGTTGGTTGGCGACGGCACCTGGCAGTCATCGGCGGGGGCGGTTGGCCATTGGGTGCTGATCAGTTGGTAGTTGGCCCACACCGTACCCTTGAGCGCGCCTTGCCATTGCGCGTTGAGTTGGTGGGTTGCGGCGGTGAGCGGAATTTCCCGCACGATCTGCGAGGGCGTGGCCTTTTTCGACGGGTCCCACGGCTGCGCGGGCGGCTCGTTCACCGGGCGGTCGCTGGCCTGGGCGTTGTAGAACAGGTAGGGGCCCTTGCGCTCGTTCATGGGGGTGGTCTTTTCCGGTACGTTGCGCACGTGCTCGAAGCTTGACCACACCCACTGCGGCGCATCTTTGGTCTTGTGCACGATGTGCAGGCCGACCAGCCCGACCTTCTGCACGTTGCACGATTCGGGGATCACCGCGCCCTTGTTCGTGTCGGCGTTGCCGGGGGTATAGACCAGGGCATTGATGGCATGGAATTCCTGTGGGTTGTCGTTGCCGCCGAGCACCTTCCAGGCCGATTTGACCATGATCGCGCCGACATGCTTGTCTTGCTGCGAGCCGCAGGAGAAGGCGATGCGGTTGTCGGCCTTGGTGAAGAAAGCCTGTTGGCCTTCCTTGCTGTAGAGACCCTTATTAACGATGTCGTCGAACATCGGCTGGTTGACCATGATCGCGTTGCGCGTGTAAGTGCCGTTCTGGTCCACCAGTGGGCCGGTCTTGAACGGCTGGATGGTCTCGTCGAGCACACCAGCAACCTTACCCATCTGCTGCAGCACGGGCAGGTCACCCTTGCCTTGGCAGGCCGGGGGTAGCGGCGCCTTCTGGTTCCAGGCGACAGGCTTCTGGCCTTGGGGCAGGAAAATCTCGTAGCTCTCCTTCCACGACTCCCACACCGTCTGCCCCGGCGCACCGATCTGCGCCGAGGTATTGGCGCTGCCGTCGGCGTTGGCGGGCCAGTTCAGCGCGACGAAGGTCTGCCACGACAGCACGTCGAAATCGTGTTGCAGATTGTCCAGGGTGAAGGGGGCATTGGCGGTGACGTCGAAGGGAATCGCAGGTGACAGCGGCGGCGGGCTGGCCGCATCGGCCATGGCGAGCACGCTGGTGAAGCTCGCACCCAGGCACGCCAACCGTTTCAAGGTTATTTTCATTATCGTCTCCTCAGCAGATAAAGCGTCGGGACGACGAGTCGTACTGGCCCTTCATGGACCGATAGTTCAGCGTTATCCCTTACGCTAGGCTGAAGGCTAGCCGTTGCGCTTGAACCTCCAGAAATATCCGACTAAAGGTATGGATAAGCAGGATCGCGCATAAAGTGCGGGCCTTACTCTGAATATCTCCCCACCTGTTTTTTCCAAGGCAAGTACTCCACAAAAACGACGCGGTGGGCTACTCCATCTTCCTTTACACGAAACCCTGACATTTGTTGCAGATCGAGTTGCAAGCATTCAGTTGCAAGTGCCTTTTGTAACGCCGGATCCGGGTGGAAATGTTCAGGGCGCAGATAGTTTTTTTTCAACGTCACATCGCAACGTGCGACTTGGCCCTTTGCGTTGGCAGTGAATTCGAAGCGTGCTTGGCCGAACGCATTTATTGATTGCTTGGCCACCACGTTGTCCCAGAAAAAACGGCTTTCAACAGCAGCCCTCTGGTGTCTGCGTTCGTAATCAGAAATGGGTGAGGTATTACCAGAAGCTATCAAAGGCACGGTGACCTCAAAGGTGCCATCAACTGGATTCTGAAGTCCTTCCGGAACGCTCTCCCAGATACTGCTCCAGCACACATCCGTGACGACATTCGTAAAGCCTGGTGGACTTCCAGCGTCCATTGGCTGCGCCTCGCAGCGCAATACGTCGCCCTGTCGATCAAGCTTCATACGTAGCTTCACGCTGCCTCGCAGTCCCTCGCCATTCGCCCAGAACACATTTTGAGCCAAGGTAGTGCCTAAAACCCTGCCGTAACGCCTCTCTTCTATGCGCTTGATTTCTTCTGAGGTGAGATAAGTTGGAGCGGACTTACCACCGCTATCAACCCAGGCATTCACTCGCTGCTCGGGTGTCAACCGATGGCAACCAGAGAGGGGCACTGAACCTGCCAATAACAGCAGCATGGAGATGAGCCGACAATCGGCCCGTGATTTCATTTTAATGATGGACACTCTTGCCTTCCTTGAAACGACACAAATCGATATTTTGCTTTGAGTGCTAATGAGCGTCTTGTGCTGGTCGAGACTGTGTAAAGCGCTCTGTATCGTTTGCTGCCTACCGTAACTAACTGAATTGAGACTGAAAGCAACTTCAGCGTAACCGTCCCACTCCAGTCAGTCGACCGATAGCTGCTGGTCGATGACGCTCGTGCACATGGTGTGGACAAACCCTCAGGCTACTAAACCCGATCACTGAACAATTCAGCGCCCGAGCCACCTTAGGGGCGGCCACCCCAGGGCACATGCCGGCACAATGGCGCAAGGCGCGGCAGGGGAATCGGATTTTGCCTTCAGGCGCTGCGTGATCGTTTGAGTTTTTCGCGAGCAAGCTCGCTCCTACAGGAGTGGGTTGTTATCAAGGTGCGGGTAGCTGGACAATAGAGGCCGACGAGCCAGCAACGAAGCACCAGATGTGCGAACGTTTGGTTCGCTCGGCTGGGCTCTACGAACTGCAAGATTACTGATCGGAAAAAAAACCAATGCTAGGGAAAGTCAGCAGTAAACATCTTGTCTGGGCCGCAGTCGCACTTTGCGCGACGCTTCTATCCGGGTGCGCTACGTCACGCTACGACGGCAAGCACGCACCGGACCCGAGTAAGGCGATCATCGTGGGTTCGGTTGGTGAGAGCTTTCCGATGATGCAGCCCCATGGGCTGGTGGTTGAGATCAAGCAACAGGGAGCCCCCGGCACCGCAATACGGCTGACGACGCTGGGCAATGAAGATGATCAGCCATCCCCCTCTGTGCTGGGCCATTACTTCATGTATGAAGTGCCGCCGGGTGAGTATGAGTACACGCAGTGGCATTACGTGTATTACGCGGGTAAGTCGATGCCGCGCCCGGTGCCTGCGGTTTTCTCGGTGAAGGCCGGGGAAACTCTCTATATCGGCGATCTGCGCGTCGATGCCCTGCGCTTTTGCCTGTCCAACGTCAACAATGCCGAGGACACGGTGCAGGCGCTCAAGCGCAAGTACCCGATGCTCAAGGACCGGAACATCGTGAATCTGACACCGAAGAGTGGTTTTGCGCCTTGGCCGAGTTCTGATGCCACTGACTTCGGTAAAGGGCTGTGCACGATCTGAGTCCGGTAACGGTGACACTCATCGACCCCGACGCCCATTGATCCACGTTCAAGGAATTCATGCATGAAGCGCTCTACGCTACTCTGGGTCGGCCTGTTCGCAGGCCTGGTCTCACTGACCGGTTGCATCAGCGGTCCGGACCTCAAAGGCCAACCGTTCTTCACGTCACCGGCGGAACCTCGTGCGGATGAGGCCACGGTTTACTTTTATCGCACGACGGCGAGCATCGGTAGCGGGGTCGCCCCGACTATTCAGGTCGATGGCCGCACCATCGGCAGCTTGCCTTCCGGTAGTTTTTTCAAGGCCGGCATTCCCGCCGGCAAGCACAGCGTCGCCTCCACCTCGCCACCGATCATCAGCGGTATGGTTAACCAGCGTTTCGATATCACCGTCGAGAATGGCAAGGTGTATTACATCGCTGATCAACTCAGCACTTCTGACTACAAGGATGGGCAGACCTTGGGTGAAGTCGACGGCCGTCGTTTCAGCGGAACAATGTTTTACTCGCGCTACGCGCTTGTGCCTGCCGAGGAAGCGCTGCGTTCTATCAAGTGGTGCCAGGAGCTGCCGGCAACCGCACGGTAACCACGCGTCCAACATCATCCCAAGCCAACTTGCCGACAGAGAACAACCCCACACTACCGCGGCACTGTGGGGTTGTTAGCCGGCGCGCTTGAACCCCCAGAAATATCCGACTAAAGCTGGGGTAAGCAGGAACGCTCAGTGGGTGATGGTCCGGGGGCGATGTCGAGGAGATGAAGGCGGGGCCTCCATCAAGCGCCAGGTTGGCCCCCGGAGGCATCAGTAAGCGCGTGCCTCTTCTCGGCTGGATGGGGCACCGCTACGCTCAAATAATCTATGCGAAAACTCAAGCACTGCCAGCAACAATTGAACGGCACCCAGCACCAGCAGGAAAGGTGAAGCGCCACTGCTGACGGCCACTCCCTGCACTACCACTACGATCACGCGTAGCAGGGCGCTGAGACGGGCATGTTCGCGGGTAGGGGCTCGCCAACGTACAACGCCCCACACAAGGTATGCCCAGGCGCCGATGTTGAGCAGGAACATGGCGGTGGGGTCGAGCGCCGAGAAGTGGCTGTCGAAGCCCAGTTGCAAATCAACCCATTGGATCAGTGCATAGGCCCAGACGGACACGATCGGCAAGGCGAAGGGAGCCATCGCGAGAATGTCGTATGCAGCGCCGACACGTACGATTTTTTCATGGGTGGATTGGGTCATTGCGGGTCTCCTCCTGGAGTGGCTGGGTCAACAAGTCGCGGATTTCCTGGAACTCACCCGATTTCAGTCCAAGATGATGGCGCTCGGCCAAGACCTGAACGATATGCGCAGCGCGGGATTCTGCGTCGACGATGTAGCCGGGCACTGCCGCCCGTTGGCGGAGTGCGACAAGATCACTGAAGCGTTCATCCGCCGCCATGATGGTCTTCGCCACCGCCGTCTGGACGTTGCAGAGCCCCAGCACGGCAAAGAATGTGTGTGGGTTTTCCAGGTGATAGATCTTTGCCAGAGCGTTCAACGCCGCCTTGGAAACCGAATATGAGAGCATCCCGGCACGTTGGCGCACGGCCGAAATCGATGATGAAAACACCACGGTGCTGGGAGGCTGCGTCGTACTCAACAGGATATCCAGGACCATTTTTACCGCGCCCAGGTTAAGTGCCAGGACGCTGTTGAACTCCTGCATCGAGGTTTGCGTGGCCAGTTGTGGAGGGCTGCCGAACCGACCCGCATTCAGGTAGACGGTGTCTACCGGAGCAGGGGAGCGCGACAGCAACGCCTGCAAGATTGCCGGGGCGCGGTCGATATCGGTCAAATCGCACCTGAGGAAGTGAAAGCGCTCCTGTGACGGGATGTTGGCCGCAGGATTGCGTGATACCGCGAGCACCTCGTCGCCCCTGGCCAAGTGATAACGCGCCAGAGCGTTGCCGATACCGGTGCTCACACCGGTGATCAATATGCTAGCCATGATTGCCCCTAGAATTTGCCGATGTGATAGCCGCCATCGGCACTGAGCACCGAGCCGGTGATGTAGCTGGATCTGCGGCTCAACAAAAACACGATCGCGTCGGCGATTTCCTCTGGATGGGCAAAGCGTTTCATGGCGGTCACGTCACGTTTGCGCTGGGTGTTTTCCGGATGGGCCGCCAGCCGTTCCGCAGAGTTCATACCGCCCAGTGTCGGCCCGGGCGCTACAGCGTTGACGCGTACGGCAAAACCGGATTCGCTGTCGCAGGCATTCTCCATGGCGGCGACCTGCGTCAAGGCATTGAGCGCGGTCTTGCTGGCGACGTAGGCGGCCTGATTGGCCATAGGCATCACGCCCGCGCACGAAGACACATTGACGATCGCTCCATCGGGGTACTGGCTGATCAGTTCCAGTTCTTTTTGCAGGCAGTAAAAGGGGCCGTTCAGGTTGGTGTGGATGACCCTGTCCCAATCCTGCGGTGCGCTGGTCGCGATCGGTGCGTAGGGGGCGGTAATGCCGGCGTTGTTGATTGCAAAGTGCAACTGATCCACCTCGCCATCCACCGTCGCGAATGCCGCGGCTACCGACGTGTGCGACGCCACATCGCAAAAGATGAACTGCGCCGAAGCCCCCAGTATCTCTAGAGCGGCGTCGGCCTTTTGCTGGTTCCTGCTCATCAGGAACAGGCGTGCGCCCGCTTTGGCCAGTTGTTTTGCCACCGCCAGGCCGATGCCGCTGGCACCGCCGGTAATGACGATGTTCTTGTCTTGAAATTCCATGTTATTGATTTCCGTAGTGGATGTGAGCGGGACGCTTGTAGTGCTCATTCACGCAGCAATACACCCGGTCGAGTTGCGGGTTGCTCTTGTCCCGAAAGCAGTTACCGTCAAACCGGCATTGCTGAACCTTGTCTTCATGGCCGGCGAGCGACTTGCTGATCAGGTCGTTATCGGCGAAGAGGGCTCGGCTCATACCGATCAGGTCACAGTGACCCAGCCGCAGTTGATTTTCTGCTTCCTGCAGGGAGCCAATGAAACCGGCATAGCCGACCGGCAGCGAGGTGAATGACTTGATCAGGCGTACCCCTTCGACGAACTGTTGCTGAATGCTCGGATGGGCAGACAGCATGTAGCGGAAGGTTTCCTTGATGGTGATCGAGCACATGATTGCCGAGGTCCCCGCGTTTTCCAGGGCCGCCACCACATCCTGGAGCAGTTCCGGTTGCTGCCCGTTGGCGCCTACGCAATCATCAATGCCCAGGCGCACGGAAACCTCCAGCTCTCCTGCGGTAACCCTGTGAATGCGGTCGATGACTTCCAACAGAAACCGCGCTCGCTTGAGCGGGCTGCCGCCGTAAGCGTCATGGCGATGGTTGGTCCAGGGCGATAGAAAACTGCTCAGCAGGTAGCCGTTGGAGGCCTGAAGCTGGACCATCCTGGCGCCGGCCTGTCTGGCTCGCAGAGCCGCTTGAGCAAACTGATCGCAAACGGCGTCGATGTCCTCGACACTCATCTCCAATGCCTCGGCACCACGGCTGCCGGATAACGCACTGCGGCTCGGGCAAAGCAGCGGTTGGCCGCTGATCTGTGTGCCACCTTGGGCGCCGTAATGCTGAAGTTGCACTACCACTGGACAGTCCCGCTGGCGACCGTACTCCACCAGCGGCGCGAGCTTTTCCACGTTGGCATGGCTGTGCAGGCACAGGCCACGCGCATGCAGACGCGTGGAGGGCGCTATGGAGGAGTTGCCCAGCACCACCATGGCGCAGCCACCGTCGATCACATGGTGATAGAAACTGAGCATTTCCTCGGACAGCGAACCGTCCGAGGTGGCCAGGTCGATGCCCATCGGCGCGAAGTACACGCGGTTTTTCAGCGAAACGCCCTGACCGATCATCAGTGGGCGTTGTGATAACTCATAGCTCATGGGCGCAGGATCCTCATGCCACGATTTGCTCGGGGGCCAGAGGGTCAGGTGAGGAGCCAGCATTCCATTGCATCTGCCCGGCAAAGAAGCAGTGGCACTTGATCGTTTCACGCAGTTCGCTGGCCTGGCTCTTGGATAGCTTGTCGAACACCAGCACGCGCTGGTCGGGTTCGCCGGTGGAGCAAGTCGAAGCAACGGGCAGGCTAAGGAAGCCACCCCCTTCGATATACAGCGATACGGTCGTGACCGTGCTCCAATTGATGCCCTCGGCCTGGTGAGTCACCAGCACGCCCAGTACCGAGAGCAGGCTCAGCCTGGCTTGCAGCGCACTGTCGGCGTGATGCACGAGGATGTTCTTGGGCAAGCGATCTGAAGGGGTGAACCAGTGATCCTGAGGGTAGTTCAACGAACGCATGCGTTTGAACAGCGGTAACTTGATCACTGCGCCTTGCAGCCAGAGACGCGATACCAGCCGGCCGTTCTGATAGAAGTTTGCGCACTTGTCGATGGACTTGGGTTGCGATCGCTTCAGGCCGTGGGTCTGTTGCACCACGACTTCGACCTCGTAAGCCGATTCGGTGTAGGCGTTGAAGGAAATGCGCAAGTCTTCGATGGAAATGGAAACCGCACCGCGCTGATGGCCCAAGTAGTTGTAGACGTAGTGGTACATGGCTTGCCTGGCCACTTCGATCAACATCAGGCCCGGCACATGTTCGTGCTGCTTGTTGTAGAAGTAGTAATTCTTGGTGTCGTTGATCAACAGGTAAGAGCCCTGCCTGGCCTTGTCCCACTGCGCGAGCGACTCAAGGCATTCGATCATGCGCATTACCTGGTCGGGCGGTATGTGGGCATCACCGCCCTGAAAATGCTGGGCCAGGTAGCGTTGGGCCTGGTGTGGGATGAATTCAGCCGTGAGGATGAAGTGGTCGTCGCACTCGGTATAGAAGTCAGCCAGGCGGATCTCGAAGGTGGAGAGTGTGCCGGCCTGTTCCGCACTGAGGGTCAGGGGCAGATGGCGCAGCACATACCGGCCGTCTTGGGCACGGTATAGCTGTTTGAACAGGTCCTGATCCGGGGGGTTGCCAGCCAGTATGTCGGCACCGATCGAAGCACTGAGAAAGCTGGGCAGAATCAGCCTGGGTCGACCGATCAATACATCCCTGGGTGTGTCTTTGTGCAACAGATGAGGGTCAATTGAGTCTGCGCTGTTCATGAGTTGCGATCTCCAAGTGAGCGAGTTGTGGAATGTAGGGGGAGACGGGACAGCAAACGCTTGATGATGAGCCCATGCACCGGCGCCACCGGCAGCATGTACAGGCGGCCGAACGTGTTGTAGGTCTTGACGGAGGTGGTGATATGCAGGCAGCGCGGTTGCGTGAGAGGTGTATCGATCGAGACCATGACCGCCAGGTGGGTATCGCGTGAGGTCAGTACCAGCTTCTGTGCGCTGATGGCTTCGATGGTGAAGAAATCGAGCTTTTCGCCGACCACCGGGGCGCACTGGGGTGTGACACCCGAGAACCCGCCGATCCGCTCGACGTGAAAGTGCTGTGAGATGCTGTCGCGCAACCTGAACGCGCCTTTGAGCCAGGCGGGCGTCGCGGCAGTCATCTGGCAGTACAGTTCCAGTGGCGTGGCTTGGGTGTCGATGAGTGCGCTGGCAGAGTGCAGAAAACCCAGCTCGTTGCGCGCGGCCACCAGGCTGGCGCACGGTGGGATCTGGTTATTTGACGTCTTCATGCGTGAGGCACCTTATTGCAGCAGCGCGATTTGTGCCTGCTCGGCCTGCAACAGCATGTTCTCGTAGAGTTGGTCGGCGCTGGCCTGGTCCTCAATCACTTGTGCGGCGACATTCCGAGCGGTGACGTCGATTGATTCGTCATCGATGAACACCGATTCGTAAATCCCGACCACAGGCAGGTAGATGCCTTTGACGTACGCCACCGTCTGCTGCAACGGCCTGAGCAATTCATCCAGGGTGTAACGGTTGAACCCGCCAGCGCGGTAGCCGGAGGAGGGCGCACCCACCGTGGTGATGATCATGAATTCCTTGTCTTTGAGCTTGTCGCCGCCGCGTGCGTAGGCATAGCCGGGGGTGAAGACTTCATCGATCCACTGTTTCATGATTGCCGGGCAGGAATACCAGTACAACGGAAACAGCAACACGATGCGGTCATGGGCATTGAGCAATGCCTGCTCTGCACCCATATCGAACCCGGTGGGCGTCACCGCGCTGGCCAGACTATGGACCTTGACGCCACGCTGGCTGATCTTGCCCATGATCGCGGTATTGACGCGGGAAACCGAAAGATCAGGATGGCCAGAAATGACAATGACTTTTTTCATGTAGATCGTGTGTCCCATTTATAGTCGGTTGGAATGCCGATGCAGCGTTATTTAAGAGCAGGCGCCTGAGGTTGTAACCTAACCTTTTGGGGAGTCGGCTCGGCCGACTTGCCCGCAGCGGCAGGCCATTTGCGCTGCTTCAGGCCACTTCTCGATCAGCCAGGCAGGGCGGCACACTGATCCAGTTGGCCATGATCTTGTGCCCGTCGATCACGGTCAGCTTGCCCTCGCAATGAGCGTCGAAACCCGCGTTGCGCAACAAGCGGGTAATTCCCGGCGGCGATACCGTGATCAATTGGCGAACCTTGTGGCAAGCGGCGACCTTGAGCACTTCATGCAGCAGCGCCACGGCGTTGGGCGATGACAGGGAGTGGCCCGTGAAGGTCTGTTGTTGCAGGTCGACGGCGGCAAACCGGGAAATTTCCCAGATGTGCGCAGAATGAGGGAGTGCCTGGCCACCCAGCACCTGGGGGAACACTTCCTTGAGCAGATAGGGCTTGTGCGTGGGCAGCAGCCGCGCCACACCGACGATGTGCGGGCCTTGACGGGCGATTACGTACACCGTGTCGTCGCGGTCAAATTGGTCCAGTTCCTCACCGACCGCACAGTCCAGATGCCACCCAAGTTTTTCGACAAATACGCGATAGCGATACAGCAACAGGGCCTGCCACAGTTCGGTCGGTAATGTCAGGCGCGTACCCGTGGTTATATACATGAGGAACCCTCGGCAAAAAATCGAGGGGCCATTCGGCAGAATAATCGAACACTTAGGTACTGCTCTTTTGGGCAGGTGTGTCGTGAGGGTGCGCGTATTATTGTTGTTGTTCACACTGAGCGGCATTAACGCATCAGGGGTGCGCCAATCAGGTATGTGTCAGACAAGCAAGCCCAGTGAAGTGGCGCGCACGACGGTAGCGGTGCAGTTATGCACGCCCAGTTTCGAGCCTGCATTGCGCAGGTGAAATTTGATGGTTTCCCGCGATAGCGAGAGGATCAAACCGATCTCGTGGGCGGTCTTGCCGTCGGCTGCCCACTTGAGCACTTCACATTCACGCTGCGACAGGGTTTTTTCCTGCGGTAACTGCCAGTGCGGCGTCAGCACGCGCAAGAACCCCTGATGAGCGACATGCACCAAAAACCGCATGTATTTTTGATTGGCGGCAAGCTCTTGGGCCGTAATAGGGTCATTGGAGCGCGCCAGTGTCAGCATGCCGCCGCTGCCGCGGCCGTCTAGGCAGGATTGCGCCCAACCATGGGCCAGCCCGGCGCCACGGGCTTCTTCCCACATCTGCGGGTTTTGCCGGGTCATTTGCTCGTCCCAGACAATCGGTATCGTCGATTTCGTGCAGTGCTGTACCGTCGGGTCCACGGCGATGTATTTGCAGTGGGCGTAGCGTTGTCGCCATGAAGGCAAAAAATTATTGCTCATCACGATTTTAGGGCGGGTGACGGGGATAGGGATTCGGATTCCATAGGCGCAATAGTCGAACCCCAGGTGTTTTGCCGTGCTGACGATCCGAGCCAACAATTCAGCTTCGGTTCGGGCATTGTCGATCGTGTCCAGCACATCATCCATCCACTTCACTGTCATTCTCCTTGAATTGACCTTTACGCTCTATCTGCGCCGAAAACGATGACGGCACTACGCCGGTGTCATCAACGGTGTGGGTTTAGATGCTCGGCGTTAAAGTTAGACACATTTATGCAGCGCTCTCGGCCTTCATACTTTTGGCGCGAGAAGGCGTTGCAGGTATCGCGATACGCACCTTTAAGAGTGAGCGGTGGGGCGTGCAAGGGGCGAACTCCATTTAGCCGGTGTCCTGATCAATTTCAGCGGGGGCAGCTGAGGTAGGGCGTGTAAGGGTAGTGCTGCGTAAAGTTGCTTTACAAGCAAGTGGGGGCATTCTTCATGTTGGTTTCATTTGTTCGGCTTCGCGCCGAGTTGTGCGCAGGGCGCGAGGTGATTTCGTCAAACTTCTGATTCGTTTCGGTGTTAAAAGCCCGCGCCTACAGAAGTGACATGTTGGGGTGGTATTGTTGCGCCAGATTATGGAGGACTGAACATGACATTGACGGTCGACACCCTGCTCGAATTGGCCATGGCCAACCCTATCAATGCGCAACTCACCGCGCGCTTGCCGGATCTGGGTGTGCAGCAGTGCATGCTCACGGCGGGCTGTTTGTTCCAGGCGGTGTGGAACCATCAGGCGAATCTGCCGGCGGCTCAGGGCGTGAAGGATTACGACGTTTTTTACTTTGACGAGGACCTGTCCTACGAGGCGGAAGACGCGGTAATTCGTGCGGCGCAGGGGCTGTTCCAAGACCTGGGGGTGAGTGTGGAGGTCAGGAATCAGGCGCGGGTGCACCTTTGGTATGGTCAGCGGTTTGGCCGGCCTTACCCGCAGTTGCATTCGGCTCGGCAGGGGGTTGACCGTTACCTGGTGGCGGGCACGTGCATTGCGCTGGATATCGCTTGCGGTGAGGTGTATGCGCCTTATGGATTGGAAGATGTGGAGCAGGGGGTGTTGCGTATCAACCCTTTGCATCCGGAGCCGGAGCTGTTTTTGCACAAGGCCAGGAGTTATCAGGCGCGTTGGCCGTGGCTCAAGATAGTCGAGCCGGGCTGAGCCCCAATGCTGTAGGAGCGAGCTTGCTCGCGAAAATCGTTAACGATAACGCGTGCCTTCAGATTAAACGCGGTGCCTGTGAGTTTTTCGCGAGCAAGCTCGCTCCTACAAAAGTGCCGTGCCGAGTAGGCCGCAACCTATCACCACCAGCCATGGCGGCAGCTTCCACACCATCAGCGCGACCAGTGCGAGTAGCGCCAACGCCACGTCATAGCCGTTGAAGATCGCGCTGGTCCACACCGGCTGGTACAGCGCCGCCAATAACAGGCCAACCACTGCCGAGTTCACCCCGGCGAGTGCGGCCTGGGTACGTGGGCTTCTGCGCAGGTTGGCCCAGAAGGGCAAGGCGCCGAAGATCAGCAGGAACGACGGGGCGAAGATCGCCAGCAGTGCGATCACTCCGCCAAGCCAACCGCTCGGGGCGTGGGTCATCGAGGCGCCGAGGAAGGCGGCGAAGGTGAACAGCGGGCCGGGCACGGCTTGGGTGGCGCCGTAACCGGCGAGGAAGACGTCATTGCTTACCCATTGGCTGGGCACCACTTCGGCTTGCAGCAACGGCAGCACCACGTGGCCGCCGCCGAATACCAGCGCACCGGTGCGGTAGAAGGCGTCCACCAGCGCCAGTGTGGGGTTGAGCGCCCATGTGGCGAGGAGTGGCAAACCCACCAGCAACAACAAAAACAGCATCAACCACAGGGCTCCGGCGCGGCGGCTGATGGCGATGGGCAGGGCGTCGGGCTCGGCACTGCTCTCGGGCTTGAACAACAGCAGGCCAGCCACGCCTGCAACCACCATGACCCCGACCTGAGCCCAGGCGGAGGGTTGCAGCACCACCACGCAGGCGGCGATCAACATCAACGCCACCCGTAAAACGCCTCGGCACAGGTTGCGCGCCATGCCCCACACGGCCTGGGCCACCACGGCTACGGCGACCACCTTGAGGCCGTGCAGCGCGCCAGGGGGCAGGGCGCTGCCGTAGTGGGCCAGCCCCAGGGCAAACAGGATCAGGGCGATGGCCGACGGCAAGGTGAACCCGGCCCAGGCTGCCGCCGCGCCCCGGTAACCTGCGCGGGACAGGCCCAACGCGATACCGACCTGGCTGCTGGCCGGGCCTGGGAGGAACTGGCACAGCGCGACCAGTTCGGCATAGCTGCGCTCGCTGAGCCAGCGGCGGCGGGTGACGAACTCTTGGCGAAAATAACCCAGGTGCGCAATCGGCCCGCCGAAGGAGGTGAGGCCCAGGCGCAGGAAGATCAGGAACACTGACCAGGGGCGGCTGCGGTGATCGGCAAGCTGGGGCAAGGGGATGTCTCGGGCAACGGTGCTGGATGTTGCCGACCATAACCAATTTTCATGACGCGTAGAAGCGCGGGTATTTTGCCGCCCCCATTGAATTTATCCGCGGTTGTTCGAGTCACTTAAAAGCAGTGTACTGTTTTCCATCCACTGGACCTCAAGGACCGACCATGATCTTTTTCATCTTCCTGCTCGCCTGCGGCGCCGCCGCCAGCACTGGCGTGATCTTCAAACCCGGCGCCTGGTACGAATCCCTGGTCAAGCCCAGCTTCACCCCGCCTAATTGGCTGTTCCCGGTGGCATGGACGATCATCTACCTGCTGTTGGCCTGGGCCGGTTACCGCTTGACCCTGATCCCCGGCAGCGAAATGGTGTTGGCCCTGTGGGCGGCGCAGATTGCGTTGAATACCCTGTGGACGCCGGTGTTCTTTGGTGCCCATCGCTTGTTCGCCGGGATGGTAATTATCGTGCTCTTGTGGCTCACCGTGGCAGCGATGGTGGTGCTGGCCGTGCGTCTGGATTTGATCACCGGCCTGATTCTGTTCCCGTATCTGGCATGGCTGTGCGTGGCCGCGGCGTTGAACTTCTCGATCCTGCGTAATAATCGCTGATGGCTTACCAGCATTGGCCTGCCAGCGAGCCCGAGCTGGCCCAGATGCGCCGCTTCAATCGCAAACTGGCGTGGATGCCGCGCTTCAAGGTCCGCAACCGCGTGATGCCGCGTCTGATCCAGGCGCTGCTGCGTGCCAGCCAGACCTTCAAGAAGGCGCCCCTGGCGGAACGCAAAATGCTCGGGGCGATCCCCTTGCGCATCCTGCGGCCCGCTGGCCCGCCAAGAGGCGTGGTGCTGGATATCCACGGCGGTGGCTGGGTGATCGGTAATGCGCAAATGGATGACGACCTTAACCTTGGCATGGTCAACGCGTGCGACGTGGCGGTGGTGTCGGTGGATTATCGGCTGGCGGTGGATACGCCGATCGAAGGGCTGCTGGATGACTGCCTGACGGCTGCGCGCTGGCTGTTGGCGGACTGCCCGGAGTTTGCCGGCCTGCCGGTGTTTTTTGTCGGTGAATCGGCCGGCGGGCACCTGGCGGCGGCCACTTTGTTGGCGCTCAAGCAATGGCCCGAGTTGCTCCAGCGGGTAAGCGGCGCGGTGTTGTATTACGGCGTCTACGATTTGACCGGCACCCCCAGCGTGCGCACGGCCGGGCCGGACACCTTGTTGCTGGACGGGCCGGGCATGGTTCAGGCGCTGCGCCTGCTGACGCCGGGGATCAGCGACGAGACGCGCCGACAGCCACCATTGTCGCCCTTGTATGGGGACTTTGAGGGGCTGCCGCCAGCGTTGATGTTCGTGGGAGAACTGGACCCGCTCAAGGATGACACCCTGCTGATTGCCGAGCGATGGCCAACGGTGGAGGCTCATTTGCTGCCGGAAGCGGCCCATGGGTTTATTCACTTTCCGGTGGCGATGGCCGATCGCGTGTTGGCTTACGCTCGCCAGTGGATAACGGGCCGGATCCTTGGCGATGAGCGTTAGTATCGAGGCGGTGCAGGCCGCTGACATTCCCGAGGTGCTGAGCTTTGCTTTGCAGGCGCGTGATGAACTGTTTCCCACGCTCAGTGCCACCGGTGTCCCCCACGATCTGGCGCAGTTTGAAGCCATCTACCTTGAGGGCGGCGGGCGGTTTTTGATTGCTCGTGCCGAAGGCCGGATCGTTGCCTCGGTGGCTTATCGGCCCTACGACGGCCGCTTCCCGCAGTTGAACTACCACGGGCGAAAGACGGTGGAAGTGGTGCGCCTGTATGTGCTCCCGGCTGTGCGACGCTTGGGCCTGGCGGGCCGGTTATACCGCTCGCTGCAAGCGCTGGCGCGGGCCGATGGCGTAGAGGTGATGTACCTGCACACCCATCCGTTTCTGCCCGGTGCGATTGATTTCTGGCGCAGGCAGGGGTTTGAGGTGGTGGATGTCGAGGCCGACCCGATATGGCAAACCACCCACATGCACCAACTTCTGTAGGAGCGAGCTTGCTCGCGAAAAACGTCAACGATAACGCGTGTTTTCTGAATGAAAGCGGCGCCTGGAAGTTTTTCGCGAGCAAGCTCGCTCCTACAGGTCAGTTGGAGCGCAGGCGCAGGATTTGCGCGCCGTCGAACGGGTCTGTCAGGTAATGCCCCTGCACCCCGAAGGTCTCTTGCAAACGCTGCGGCGTCAGCACCTCCAGCGGCGCGCCCAGTGCCACCAGTTGCCCGCGATCCAGCACGGCCAGGCGATCACAGGTTAACGCCTGATTCAGATCATGCAGGGCAATCAAGGTGGTCACCGGCAAGCCTTGCACACCTTTGAGGATCGCCAGTTGATGCTGGATATCCAGGTGATTGGTCGGCTCATCCAGCAACAAAATCTGCGGGCGTTGCGCCAGGGCGCGGGCGATGTGCACGCGCTGGCGTTCGCCACCCGAGAGGCTGCGCCAGGCGCGTTGGCTCAGGTGGGTGGCGTCTACGTCATGCAGGGCCTGGTGCACGATGGCGTCGTCCTCACGCGACCACGGGCTCAATGCCGACAGCCACGGTGTGCGGCCCAGGGCCACGGCGTCGAACACGCGGATGGCGTCGTCGGTGTCGGCCTGTTGCTCCACAACCGCCAATTGCTGCGCGATGGTGCGGCGCGACAACTCACCGAGCCGCTTGCCACCCAGGCGAACTTCGCCGCTGGCCGGCACACGTAATCCGGCCAGCAATTTGAGCAGGGTGGATTTGCCTGAACCATTGGGTCCGACGATACCGAGGGTTTCACCCAACTGCACGTCGAGGTCAATGTCACGCAGCAACTGCGCGTCACGCACTTTGAAGCCCAGGCCGCGGCAACTGAGTACGCTCATCGGGCATTCCTCCGGCCGATCAGGATCAGCGCAAACACCGGCGCGCCCACCAATGCGGTGACCACACCCACCGGAATCACCTGGCCCTTGATCAAGGTGCGCGACAGCACGTCTGCAGCGATCAAAAACAGCGCGCCACCCAAGGCACTGGCTGGCAGCAAACGCGAATGCACGGTGCCAAGCAACAGGCGCACCGCATGGGGAATCACCAGGCCGACAAACCCGATGGAGCCGACGATAGACACCATCACCGCCGTCACCAACGCGGCGCAGGCCACCAGCACAAATTGCACGCGGCGCACCGGGATGCCGAGGGAGGCTGCCGAGTCGCTGCCGAAGGTGAACGCATCCAGTGCACGCCGGTGCCACAGGCACACCGCGAGCCCCACGACCGCCACCGGCACCGCCAACCACACCGACGGCCAGCGCACGCCGCTGAGGTTGCCCAGCAGCCAGAACATAATGCCGCGGGCTTGTTCGGAGCTGGCCGACTTGGTGATCAGGAACGCGGTCAGGGCATTGAACAACTGTGAACCGGCGATGCCCGCGAGGATAATCTGCCCGGTGCCGCTGGACGATCCGCTGGCTCGTGCGAGCAGCGTCACCAGCGCAAAGGCCGCCATCGCCCCCACAAACGCGCCCGCCGACAACGACACCAGGCCACCGCCCACGCCGATCAAGGCCACGAGTACCGCGCCGGTTGACGCGCCGGCGCTGATGCCCAGCAGGTACGGGTCGGCCAGCGGGTTACGCAGCAGCGATTGCAGGATCACGCCGCACGTCGCCAACCCTGCGCCGCAAGCTGCGGCCACCAAAGCACGGGTGAGGCGGTAGTTCCACACCACGCCTTCGTCGATGGGGTCCAGTACGTAGCCGGCGCCCCAGAGTTTATTGGCGAGCACCTGCAGCACCACCTGCGGTTCGATGGCGGTTTCACCGATGGCGACGCCAGCGAGCAGGGCGAGCAACAGCAGCGCCAGGGCGAGTAGGGTGCGCATCATTGGCCCAGGTGGTAGCCGTCAATGGCGGCCGCCAGTTGTTCAAGGCCCTCGAAGGTGCGCAGGCTCGCCTGCAAGGCCAGAGCGTCGAGGATGATGATGCGGTTGTTCTTCACCGCGTTCATGTTGCGGGTCACGGGGTCGCTGCGCAGAAAGGCGAGTTTCTTTTCATGGTCGTCGGCCGGGTAGCGACGGCGATCCATGCGTGCGATCACCAGGAAGGTGGGATTGGCCTTGGCGATGGTTTCCCAGCCGACGGCAGGCCACTCCTCATCGGACTGCACCACGTTACGCAAGCCAAGGGTTTGCAGCATGAATTGCGGCACGCCTTTGTGGCCGGCTACGTAAGGGTCGCTGGCCATTTCGGCGCTGGAAAACCACACCAGTGCGCTGGCTTGCTGCAAGCCCTTGCCCTGGGCCGTGGCGACGGACTTGGCCAGGCGCGCCTTGAGTTCGTCGGTCAGTTGTTGGCCGCGATCCTGCACGTCGAAAATCTGCGCCAGTTGCTGGAGGCTCTGGTAGATCGTCTCGATGCGAAAGGGCTCCAATCGCGTGCCGTCGGCGCCGACCAGGTTGTCCTTGCCTTCGCAATCGGACGGCAACAGGTAGGTGGGGATCTTCAGTTCATGAAACTGCTCACGGGTACCGACCACGCCTTGGGGGGCCACCACCCATTCCAGCTCGGCGGCCACCAGTTGCGGGCGCTTGGCGAGTACGGCTTCGAAGCTGGGCTCGTTGTTGGCCAGGCGCTCGATGCGATCGTCCTGGGCCTTGTACTGCGCCGCCACGTTGTTGAACCACAGCGAAGTGCCGACCACCTTGTCGCCCACGCCCAGGGCATACAGCATCTCGGTGGCGGCCTGGCCGATGGTGACGCTGCGGGCGGGGGCGTGCTGGAAGGTCAGGGTGCTGCCGCAGTTTTGCAGGGTCAGCGGGTACTGAGTGGGCGCGGCTTGCGCCAGGGCACACATACCCAAGCCTGCGATCAGGGCGGTAACGCGTGGCAGCATGAGGCGATCTCCTTGTGAGCCGTAGGTGCAGCAGGGGAGGTACGGCTCGGAAATACGCCCATGGAGGCTGCTGATGCGCAGGGCCAGGATGTCCTTCCCGGACACCCCGCCGGTTAGTGAGTTAGCTGGGCCGGCAGGTCTCCTGACTGATGCGTCGTCGCCATGCCCCGCCTTCCCGGACGTGGTCCAGTGGCATTCAAGGGCAGGCTCGGCATCTACAGTTGCGGGGGCAGTTTCGTTTCACGTCGCGTGCGGCGTTTCGAATTCCCTGTTAGTCCCATACGGGAACCGGCGGCGGTATGGTAAGCGATCACCCCCTGTAGGAGCGAGCTTGCTCGCGAAGGTCGCTAACGATAACGCGGGGATCCTGATGCGCCGCGGCGTTCTCAGGTGCTTCGCGAGCAAGCTCGCTCCTACAAAAGAAGCGTCAGAGCCGAATATCCTGGGGGCCACGGATCAGCGCTTCGATCCGGGTGCCTGTGGCGCGCTCTTCGTTGCTGAAGCCGTCGTAGTCGGCCAGGTTGGCGAAGCGGATACCGGTCAATTGTTCGATCGCAATCACACTGCGCTGGTAGGTTCGAAGCGGGCCGAATACCAGGTCGAGTTGGCCCAGTTCGCGGCTCTGGTCAATCATGTAGGCGCTGGCGGACGGCTTGCCATCGTCGCTGAGGTAGGCCACTACTTTCCAGAACGCCTTGGGGATTTTCACGCCACGGTACAGTCGGTCGTCATCGGCGAACACTGGCCCGGTAAACACCGTGGCTCGGGCTTTCCAGCGCTGGGTGTTGTCGAGAATGTAGTCTTCGAGCTCCAGCCAGGTCTTCTGGTTGAAGCCGCTCATCTGTGGCGAGCAGTTGGTGAAGTGAAAGGTGTCGAAGTTGGCGGTGTTGGCCTCATCGCCCCAGTTGGGGTCCTGGCGCCGCACCAGGTGGCCGCGGTCCAGGCCATTGCCGGCATAAAGGTCTTCACCTACCTGCGCCTCCAGGGGCAGGCGACCATCGTAGGCCCAGGTGTCGTTGCTGCGCGTGATGTCCACATGCTTGGCGCCATCGATATTCACCCCCACGTACAGCGCCAGTCGTCGAGCGCGTGACATTGTGATGGAGAAGTGCGTGTAGTCCAGGCGCTTGGGTTGCACATCGCCCGCCAGTGGCTGGTCAACCGTGGGCCATGGCACCACGAAGTCGCTGAGGAAGTCGTCGGCATAGCCAGCGCGGTTTTTGAGGTCCTTGGCCGCGGTGACGCGCGGCGTCGCGGCTCTGGCTTCCAGCAGGGTGGGGCTGGCCGCGACCAATGGGCGCAGGTCGGCAAGCCTTGGGCGGTGGGAAAGGTCGATGTTGGCTGCGCGGGCGGGCATGGGCATGTTCCTTATGGGCCTGGGATAAACACCACTGAAACACAAAACCATGACAATTTGGCCCAGGTGGCGAACTCAGGACTATCCTGAAAACCGTTACCCGGACGTTCATCACACGCCAAAAAGGAGCCAGCTCATGTGTGTTCGCCAACCGCGCAACCCGATTTTTTGCCTGATCCCACCGTACATGCTTGACCAGATCGCCCGCCACGGCGACAAAGCCCAACGGGAAGTCGCATTACGCACGCGTGCCAAGGACAGCACGTTCCGCTCGTTGCGCATGGTCGCGGTACCCGCCAAGGGCCCGGCCCGCATGGCACTGGCCGTGGGCGCCGAGAAGCAACGCTCGATCTACAGCGCCGAAAACACCGACAGCCTGCCCGGCAAGCTGATTCGCGGTGAAGGGCAGCCCGCCAGTGGCGATGCCGCAGTAGACGAAGCCTATGACGGCCTGGGCGCAACCTTCGATTTTTTTGACCAGGTATTCGATCGCAATTCCATCGACGATGCGGGCATGGCGCTGGACGCCACGGTGCACTTCGGCCAGGACTACAACAATGCCTTCTGGAACTCAACCCAGATGGTGTTCGGCGATGGCGACCAGCAGTTGTTCAACCGCTTTACCGTGGCACTCGACGTTATTGGCCATGAGTTGGCCCATGGCGTGACCGAGGATGAAGCCAAGCTGATGTATTTCAATCAATCCGGTGCGCTGAACGAGTCGTTGTCGGATGTGTTTGGCTCGTTGATCAAGCAGTACGCGCTGAAGCAAACGGCCGAGGACGCCGACTGGTTGATCGGCAAGGGGCTGTTTACCAAAAAGATCAAGGGCACGGCGCTGCGCTCGATGAAGGCGCCAGGCACTGCGTTTGATGACAAGCTGCTGGGCAAAGACCCACAGCCTGGGCACATGGATGATTTTGTGCAAACTTACGAGGACAATGGCGGGGTGCATATCAATTCCGGCATTCCCAACCACGCGTTCTATCAGGTGGCCACCCGGATTGGCGGGTTCGCCTGGGAGCGTGCCGGGCGTATCTGGTATGACGCACTGCGCGATTCGCGGCTGCGGCCCAATTCCGGGTTTTTGCGTTTTGCGCGCATTACCCACGATATTGCCGGTCAGCTTTATGGTGTGAACAAAGCTGAGCACAAGGCAGTCAAGGAAGGCTGGAAAGCGGTAGGTATAAACGTTTGACGAAGCCGCCTGCGCGGCGAGGAACAGCCATGCGAATTTCAATCAAGGAAAGCGGCGGACCGGCGTTTTTTCCGGGGTTGGCCAAGCCGCGCACGGTAGAGTTGGACGCGTTGCCCGAGCCCGACCAGCAGGAGTTGCGGCAACTGATTGAAGCGTGCGATTTTTTCCAGTTGCCGCAAAGCACCGATCCCGAGCCTGGCAACCCAGGCCGAGTGCATTACACCCTGACAGTAGCGGAGGGCGAGCGCGAGCACACAGTCTGTGTACTCGCGCCGGTGAATCCCCCGGCACTGGACGGTTTGGTGCAGTGCGTGCGACGGCACATTAATTGTTGAAGCGCCAATGCTGGCAGGCTACTTACGATCCAGCCACACCGTCTGCGCATTGCAGAACTCGCGCACACCGAAGTGCGACAGCTCGCGGCCGAACCCGCTTTTCTTCACGCCGCCAAATGCCACCCGCGGGTCTGAGACGCTGAACGCGTTGACAAAGACCCCGCCGGTTTCCAACTGATCGGCAATCGCCCGCGCCTTTGCGGAATCGGCCGTGAAGATGCTCGCGGTCAGGCCAAACTCGCTGTCATTGGCCAGCGCCACGGCGTGCTCGGCGTCGCGGGCTGTGATGATCGATGCCACGGGGCCGAACAGTTCCTGTTTGAACGACGTCATGTGGTCGGTGACGTCGGCCAGGATGGTCGGTTCATAGTAATTGCCCGCGCCCGCGACTTTATGGCCGCCCAGCAGCAGCGTGGCGCCTTCTTCCAGGGTCGCCTGGACCTGGCCGTGCAGTTCGTCACGCAGATCAAAGCGCGCCATGGGGCCGATATAGGTGGCGTCCGCGGTGGGCTCGCCCATCACCAGGGCGCGGCTGGCTTCAAGGAATTTGGCGGTGAAGGCTTCAACCACGCCCGCTTCGATGATCAAGCGCTTGGCGGCGGCGCAGACCTGGCCGCTGTTCTGGAAGCGGCCGATGACCGCGGCTTGCACGGCGGCGTCGAGGTCGGCGTCGTTGAGCACGATAAACGGGTCGGAGCCACCCAGTTCCAGCACGCATTTCTTCAATGCGGCCCCGGCCTGTGAGCCGATGGCGATGCCTGCGCGCACGCTGCCGGTGAGGGTCACAGCGGCGATGCGTGGGTCGGCGATGGCAGCGGACACGCCCTCCTGGGTGACGTTGATCACTTCGAACACGCCTTCAGCGAAACCGGCTTTACGCAGCGCTTGCTGGATCAGATAGGCGCTGCCCATCACGTTTGGCGCGTGTTTGAGCACATAGGTGTTGCCGGCGAGCAGGGTCGGCACCGCGCCGCGCAGCACTTGCCACACCGGGAAATTCCACGGCATTACCGCGAGGATCGGGCCCAGTGGGCGGTATTCGATCCGGGCGCTGCCATTGTCCACCAGCGTGGGCTCCGGGGCGAGCATGGCCGGGCCGTGGGCGGCGTACCATTCGCTCAGTTGCGCGCATTTTTCGATTTCGGCCCGGGCCTGGGCGATGGGTTTGCCCATTTCCAGGGTGATCATTTGCGCCATGTCTTCAGCTTGCTCACGCAGGGCGGCAGCCAGGGCCAGCAGGTATTCGGCGCGCTGGCTCACAGGCGTGCGGCGCCAGGTGCGGAAGGCATCGGTCGAGCGGGCGAGGGCGGCGTTCAGTTGTTCTGCGCTTTCGTAGGGGTAGCTGCCGACTGTTTCGCCGTTGGCGGGGTTGATCGACAGGGCGTGGGTCTGGTGGGAGATAACATTGTTCATGGCACCGTCCGGCTGAATGAGTGGAATGGGACCAGCGTACGGGGCTGTATGTTTTCTGGAAACTGAATAATAATAAGCAATATGTTCTCAATTCGAGAATGTTATATCGTCCCCCACGCTCTGCGTGGGAATGCATCCCATTACGCTCCGCGTCAAAGACCTATGCGCCAACGATCGGACGCGGAGCGTCCGAGGCAGCGTGCCCACGCAGAGCGTGGGAACGATCATGTACATGATTGGAGAATGATTTGGATCTGGTGCAGCTGGAAATCTTCAAGGCCGTTGCCGAGCAAGGCAGCATCAGCGCCGCCGCGCAGTTGATTCATCGCGTGCCATCGAACCTCACCACGCGCATCAAACAACTGGAGCAGGACCTGGGCGTGGAGTTGTTTATCCGCGAGAAAAGCCGCCTGCGCCTGTCGCCGGCCGGGTGGAATTTCCTTGGCTATACGCGGCGCATTCTCGACCTTGTGCAAGAAGCCCGTGCGACGGTGGCGGGGGAGGAGCCCCAAGGCGCCTTTGCCCTGGGCTCGCTGGAGAGCACGGCGGCCGTGCGTATACCTGCGTTACTGGCGGCGTATAACCAGCAATACACCAAGGTCGAGCTAGACCTGAGCACGGGTCCCTCGGGCACCATGATCGAAGGTGTGCTGTCGGGCCGGCTGACGGCGGCCTTTGTCGATGGGCCGGTGCTGCATTCCACGCTAGAGGGTGTGGCGGTGTTCGAGGAAGAGATGGTGGTGATTGCGCCACTGCATCATGCGCCGATCACCCGCGGCCAGGATGTGAATGGCGAGAACATCTATACGTTTCGTTCCAACTGCTCGTACCGGCATCACTTCGAACGCTGGTTCTCACAGGATGGCGCGGTGCCGGGCAGGATCTTCGAGATCGAGTCGTACCACGGCATGTTGGCCTGTGTCAGCGCCGGGGCCGGGCTGGCGCTGATGCCGCGCAGTATGCTGGAGAGTATGCCGGGTTGTGCGGCGGTGAGTGTGTGGCCGCTGCCCGACACGTTCCGTATCTTGAATACCTGGCTGATCTGGCGGCGGGGCACGGTGTCGCAGAGTTTGAACAGCTTTGTAAAACTGCTGGAAGAACGCGGGTTTTGTAGGAGCGGGTCAGCCACCAAATTGCAGGGTGCCCATGGCCAGTTTGGCCATGATTGCCGTCGCGCCCAGTTGTACCAACCATAACGCCAACCCACCGAGGAATACTCCCAGCGCTACCTGCAGCACCAAGCTCTTCTGCCGCTTGGCTTGCGGTGCGCGTGGGGCGTAGTCGTGCAGTTCGTCGCGGTCGGCGCGCAGATCCAGGTCGTCGTTTCTCATAAAGCTCTCACAGCAAGGGGGCAGTCGATGTTCAGTCTAGTGTGTTCGCCAATAAAAAGGGGGAAGCCATTGGCTTCCCCCTTCGTATAACGTGTGCTCTCTTACAGCACCTGCACAATCGCCTTGGTCACTGCACCAATGTTCGACTGGTTCAGCGCCGCCACGCAGATGCGACCGGTATCCAGCGCATAGATCCCGAATTCGGTGCGCAGGCGGGTGACTTGCTCAACGCTCAAACCGGAGTAGGAGAACATCCCACTCTGGCGGCCGACGAAGCTGAAGTCATGGCCTGGAGCAGCCTTGGCCAGTTCGGCCACCATCTGCTCGCGCATGCCACGGATGCGCAGGCGCATCTCGGCCAGTTCGGCTTCCCACTGGGCGCGCAGTTCCGGGTTGTTGAGTACGGCGGCGACGATGGCTGCGCCGTGGGTCGGCGGGTTGGAGTAGTTGGTGCGGATCACACGCTTGACCTGAGACAGGATGCGCGCGCTTTCTTCCTTGGACTCGCTGACGATCGACAGCGCGCCTACGCGTTCGCCATACAGCGAGAACGACTTGGAGAACGAGCTGGATACAAAGAAGGTCAGGCCCGACTCAGCGAACAGGCGCACCGCGGCGGCGTCTTCGTGGATGCCATCGCCGAAGCCCTGGTAGGCCATGTCGAGGAACGGCACCAGGTTCTTGGCCTTGACCACGTCCAGCACGTTTTGCCAGTCGGCCGGGCTGAGGTCGACGCCGGTCGGGTTATGGCAGCAAGCGTGCAGCACCACGATGGACTGTGGCGGCAGGGCGTTGAGGTCTTCGAGCAGGCCGGCACGGTTCACGTCGTGGGTGGCGGCGTCGTAGTAGCGGTAGGTCTGCACCGGGAAACCGGCTTTTTCAAACAGCGCCTGGTGGTTTTCCCAGCTTGGGTCGCTGATGGCGACGACGGCGTTGGGCAGCAGTTGCTTGAGGAAGTCGGCGCCGATTTTCAGCGCGCCAGTGCCGCCCACGGCCTGGGCGGTAATCACACGGCCTGCGCTCAACAGTGGCGACTCAGCGCCAAACAGCAGCTTTTGCACGGCCTGGTCGTACGCCACGATGCCGTCGATTGGCAAGTAGCCTCGGGCGGCATGTTGCGCCACACGAATGGCTTCCGCTTCGGCAACGGCACGCAAGAGTGGAATCTTCCCCTCCTCGTTGCAGTAAACGCCCACGCCAAGGTTCACCTTGGTGGTTCGTGTGTCGGCGTTGAATGCTTCGTTGAGGCCCAGGATTGGATCGCGTGGTGCCATTTCGACAGCGGAGAACAGGCTCATTTTTGCGGCAGCTCTATGGGGGGTAGGAGGGACGTGTCGCGCTCCAGCCGAATGCACTAGAGCGGTGCACAAACGGGGAGCTAGTATAGAGGCCATCACGGCTGAGAGCGACAACGGAAACGGCTTTTCGGCCAAGTTTTTCGGTTTATTTGCTGACCGTTAGTCTTATTGCAACATTGACGATAAAGGTCGTGTAGGAAGACGGCCTTGAAACCCGTCACATTCGACACCACTTCTACAGCTATCATGGTTTTTTCCTGCAACCTGCGATGACTATTCGCGGGTTGCTGAGCTATTTCGTCCCTGGCGGTGTCGAGTCTGGGGTGACTTCACGAGGTACGTTATGTCGGATTTCCAGCTCGTTACCCGTTTTGAACCCGCCGGCGATCAACCGGAAGCCATTCGTCAGATGGTCGAAGGCATCGAGGCCGGCCTGGCGCACCAGACGCTGCTTGGGGTGACCGGTTCTGGCAAGACCTTCAGCATCGCCAATGTGATCGCCCAGACCAACCGCCCGACCCTGGTGCTGGCGCCAAACAAAACCCTGGCGGCGCAGCTCTACGGCGAGTTCAAGGCGTTCTTCCCCAACAACGCGGTGGAGTACTTCGTTTCCTACTACGACTACTACCAGCCCGAAGCCTATGTGCCATCCTCCGATACCTTCATCGAGAAGGATGCGTCGATCAACGACCACATCGAGCAGATGCGGCTGTCGGCCACCAAGGCACTGCTGGAGCGCAAAGACGCGATCATCGTCACCACGGTGTCGTGCATCTACGGCTTGGGCAGCCCGGAAACCTATTTGAAGATGGTGCTGCACGTCGACCGTGGCGACAAACTCGACCAGCGCGAACTGTTGCGCCGCCTAGCGAGCCTGCAGTACACCCGTAACGACATGGATTTTGCCCGCGCCACCTTCCGGGTGCGCGGCGATGTGATCGACATCTACCCGGCCGAATCCGACCTGGAAGCGATCCGCATCGAGCTGTTCGATGATGAAGTTGAAAGCCTGTCGGCCTTCGACCCGTTGACCGGCGAGGTGATCCGCAAGCTGCCGCGCTTTACCTTCTACCCGAAAAGCCACTACGTGACCCCGCGTGAAACCCTGATGGGCGCCATCGAGGGCATCAAGGTCGAGTTGGCCGAACGCCTGGAATACCTGCGTTCCAACAATAAGCTGGTGGAAGCCCAGCGCCTGGAGCAGCGCACCCGTTTTGACCTGGAGATGATCCTGGAACTGGGCTACTGCAACGGCATCGAAAACTACTCGCGCTACCTGTCGGGCCGTGACTCCGGGGCGCCGCCACCGACGCTCTATGACTACCTGCCGCCCGACGCCTTGCTGGTGATCGACGAATCCCACGTCAGCGTGCCGCAGGTGGGGGCCATGTATAAGGGTGACCGTTCGCGCAAGGAAACCCTGGTGGAATACGGTTTCCGCCTGCCGTCGGCGCTGGACAACCGACCAATGCGCTTTGACGAGTGGGAAGCCATCAGCCCGCAGACCATCTTCGTCTCTGCCACGCCCGGCAACTATGAAGCCGAGCACGCGGGCCGCGTCATCGAGCAACTGGTACGTCCCACTGGCCTGGTGGACCCGGAAATCGAAATTCGCCCGGCGCTGACCCAGGTCGACGACTTGCTCTCGGAAATCAACAAGCGCGTGGCCCTGGAAGAGCGGGTGCTGGTCACCACCCTGACCAAGCGCATGTCCGAAGACTTGACTGATTACCTGGCCGACCACGGCGTGCGCGTGCGCTACCTGCACTCGGATATCGACACCGTGGAGCGGGTGGAGATCATCCGCGACCTGCGCCTGGGCACCTTTGATGTGCTGGTGGGGATCAACCTGCTGCGTGAAGGCCTGGACATGCCGGAAGTATCGCTGGTGGCGATCCTGGATGCAGACAAGGAGGGCTTCCTGCGCTCCGAACGCTCGTTGATCCAGACCATCGGCCGAGCGGCGCGTAACCTCAATGGACGGGCGATCCTGTATGCGGACCGCATCACCGGTTCCATGGAGCGTGCGATTGGCGAGACCCAGCGTCGTCGCGACAAGCAGATCGCGTTCAACCTGGAACACGGCATTACCCCCAAAGGTGTGTTCAAGGACGTTGCCGACATCATGGAAGGCGCCACCGTGCCCGGCTCGCGCAGCAAGAAGCGCAAGGGCATGGCCAAGGCCGCCGAGGAGAGCGCCAAGTACGAAAACGAACTGCGCTCACCGAGTGAGATCACCAAGCGGATTCGGCAGTTGGAAGAGAAGATGTACCAGTTGGCGCGGGATCTGGAGTTTGAGGCGGCGGCGCAGACGCGGGATGAGATTGGCAAGTTGCGTGAGCGCCTGCTGGCTGTTTGATTTGCGTTGATTGGGCTGGCCCCATCGCGTGTAAGCCCGGCTCCCACATTGATCTGTGAATGCGGTCAAAATGTGGGAGCTGGCTTGCCTGCGATGGCCGCGCCTCGGTTTTCCAGATATCCCCCAGGCTGTTACCATTCGCCCCTTGTTTCAATTTTCAGTTTTATCGCCCATTCGAGACCTGCCATGACCACCGTCCGCACGCGCATTGCGCCATCGCCTACTGGGGATCCCCACGTCGGTACTGCTTACATCGCCCTGTTCAACTACTGCTTTGCCAAGCAGCATGGTGGTGAATTCATCCTGCGGATCGAAGATACCGATCAACTGCGTTCCACCCGTGAGTCGGAACAGCAGATTTTCGATGCCTTGCGCTGGTTGGGCATTACCTGGGCTGAAGGCCCGGATGTCGGCGGCCCGCATGGCCCGTATCGCCAGAGCGAGCGCAGCGACATCTACAAGCAATACACCCAGCAACTGGTTGACATGGGCCATGCCTTCCCGTGCTTCTGCACCGCCGAAGAACTGGACCAGATGCGCGCCGAGCAGCAGGCCCGTGGCGAGACCCCGCGTTACGATGGTCGTGCGTTGCTGTTGTCCAAGGAAGAAGTGGCTGCGCGCCTGGCCGCCGGTGAGCCTCACGTCATTCGTATGAAAGTGCCAAGCGAAGGCGTTTGCGTGGTGCCGGACATGCTGCGCGGTGACGTCGAGATCCCGTGGGACCGCATGGACATGCAGGTGCTGATGAAGACCGACGGCTTGCCGACGTACTTCCTGGCGAACGTGGTCGATGACCACCTGATGGGCATCACCCATGTGCTGCGCGGCGAAGAGTGGCTGCCATCGGCGCCGAAACTGATCCTGCTGTACGAATACTTCGGCTGGGAGCAACCGCAGCTGTGCTACATGCCGCTGCTGCGTAACCCGGACAAGAGCAAGCTGTCCAAGCGCAAGAACCCCACGTCGGTGACCTTCTACGAGCGCATGGGCTTCATGCCCGAGGCGATGCTCAACTACCTGGGCCGCATGGGCTGGTCGATGCCGGACGAGCGCGAGAAGTTCTCGTTGCAGGAAATGGTCGACAACTTCGACCTGTCCCGCGTCTCCCTCGGCGGCCCGATCTTCGATATCGAGAAGCTTTCGTGGCTCAACGGCCAGTGGCTGCGTGACCTGCCGGTGCAAGAGTTCGCCAGCCGTGTGCAGCAGTGGGCGTTGAACCCCGAGTACATGATGAAGATAGCGCCACTGGTGCAGGGCAGGGTAGAGACGTTCAGCCAGGTCGCGCCCTTGGCCAGTTTCTTCTTTGCTGGCGGCGTGAATCCCGATCCCAAGCTGTTCGAGTCCAAGAAGCTTTCCGGTGACCAGGTTCGCCAGCTGATGCAGTTGATCCTGTGGAAGCTTGAAAGCCTGCGTCAGTGGGAGAAGGATGCGATCACCGCGACCATCCAGGCGGTGGTGGAATCCCTTGAGCTGAAACTGCGCGATGCCATGCCGCTGATGTTTGCCGCCATCACCGGGCAGGCCAGTTCGGTGTCTGTGCTCGATGCGATGGAAATTCTCGGCCCGGACCTGACCCGTTTCCGTCTGCGCCAAGCCCTTGATTTGCTTGGTGGTGTGTCGAAGAAAGAAAACAAGGAATGGGAAAAGCTGCTGGGCGCTATCGCCTAAGCAGGCCGCTTAGGGCACGAAACCCCGGTTTTCCGGGGTTTCGTCGGTAAGTGATTGTTATCCCGGCAAAAAATTTTGGAAATTGTTGAAAATAAATTTGACACGTTTCCAAACCGCCATTAAGATTCGCCCCGTCCTCACCGATGAGGGGCTATAGCTCAGCTGGGAGAGCGCTTGCATGGCATGCAAGAGGTCAACGGTTCGATCCCGTTTAGCTCCACCAATTTACAGGTTCAAGGTTCCGGCCACACCGTCCTTGAATTGATCAGGTCTCAGCTCTGATCAGATGTACAGAAGGTTTGTGTCCCCTTCGTCTAGTGGCCTAGGACACCGCCCTTTCACGGCGGTAACAGGGGTTCGAGTCCCCTAGGGGACGCCA